>JAJTXZ010000021.1 GCA_021463195.1 Anaerolineae bacterium | reverse complement strand
TTGTATTGGCTGCCGCTGCCTTCAGTCCTCGCGGGAATTTCGATGACGCTGTTTGGCGTTTCCTACCGCGCCGCGCAAATTCCATTTATTCTCCTCTCGCTGCTTCCGCCCTTGTTGGCGTTTTATCTCGCGCGCCGTCTGTATCAACGCGACGATTACGCCTGGATGGCGGGGCTGTTGACCGCGTTCAGCGGTTTTTACGTCATTTATTGGGTTAGTCCGGATAACTTTACGCCGTTCGCGGTGACAACCGGTTTCGCGCTCTTGTGTTTAGCATTGGGCGTGTCGCAAATGCAAGCGCGTTATTTTTTTGCCGCCGGTGTATTGGCGGCGTTGTCGCAGTTGGCGCGCGCGGACGCGCTGTTGATTTTGGCGACACTGCCGATTTTGTTGTGGCTGCATCGCCGCGCGCTCGCCGCGCGTTTTTGTGGCGTCGCGGTGTTGGCAGCGGCGGGCGGTTTTGCGCTGACGCTGGCGCCATGGCTGGCGCGCAATTATTTTGCGATTGGCGCGCCGCTCGCGTCGGGCAGCGCGCGCACGCTGTGGCTATTGAGTTACGATGAATTTTTCAGTTACGATGTCGCGCGCTTGACCTTGGAGCGCTATCTGGCGTGGGGCTTGGGCAACATCCTCGCGTCAAAATTCGCCGCGCTGGGCTTTAGCGTTTTGGTGTTGCTGTTTGGCGTGTGGCAAATTTTTTTGGCGCCGTTCGCGGCGGTGGGTTTTTGGAAAATGCGCGGACGTGTCGAAATGCAGGTCGCGCTGATTTATCTCGCATTGTTGACGCTGATGATGGCATTTGTGTTTACATTTCCGGCGACACACGGTAGTATGCTGCATTCCGCGGCGGCATTGGTCGCGTTTGGCGCGGTGGCGGTTCCGCCCGGTTTGGACGCGGCGGTCGCGTGGCTCGGCAAACGGCGCAAGCGTTGGAATGTCGCGCAAGCGCAAAAATTTTTTCGTTGGGGCGCGATCGCGTTGGCGATTTTTTTTAGCATGTACTTGTACGCGCAAGGCGTTTGGTTTCCGCCCGGCGAAACGGCGACGACGGCGTTGTGGAATCAGCGCGATATTGAATACGCGGCGCTGGACCGCGAACTCGACGCGCGCAATGTGCCGGCCGAGGTTCCCATCATCACCGTTGATCCGCCGTCGTTTATCAACGAAACGGGACGGCGTTCGATTTATCTGCCGACGGAAAGCGTGGACGCGATTTTTGACGCGGCGCGTCAATTTGGCGCGCGCTATTTGATTCTGCAATACGACAAACCCGCGACGCTGCGCGCGTTGTACGAAGGCAAGACGGCGGTGGAAGGATTGACGTCACTGGCGACGTTCCAAGATGGATTGGGCAGGCCCGTGTTCTTGTTTGAGGTGACACGGTGAGAGGCAGCTCCGTTCGCGCGCGGCGTTTGCGATTTTCTCTATTCGTCGTCCTTGCGCTCTTGTATCTGCTCTTTTTTGGCGTGAGCGCGCAGGCGCGCGGCTGGTTCGATTATATCGGCGTGGATTATCGCGTGTATTGGGCATCGGCGCAGATTGCGCGCACGTACGGTTTTGCCGATGTTTATGATTTGAATCGGCAGACTGAATTTCAAGATAGGGTGTACCGGCAGTACGCGCGTGCGGCGCAAACTAAACCGGTCGAGGTCATCGAGATTCCGTATCTGCCGATTTTCATCGCGCCCTTGCTGCCTTTTGGCTTGCTCGACCCGATGACGGGTTTTGTGTTGTGGAGCGCGGCGAATGGATTATTTTATCTTGCTTATGTGTGGCGCTTGATGCGCGCGTCTCGGACCAGGTTTGACGCTTTTTTGGGCATTGGCGTTTTTTTGAGTTTGCCGTTCATGTTTAATCTTTTTTTTGGACAGATTGATATTATTTTATTTGTCGCGTTGGGCGAGGCGTTGATCGCGTTGGGACGCGACAAGGAGGCGACGGCGGGCGCATGGCTGGCGGGTTTGCTGCTCAAGCCGCAGTTGCTCGTTTTGATTCTGCCGGGCTTGTTGATTCAAAAAAAATGGCGCGCGCTCGCCGGTTTCGGAGCGGTCGCGCTTTTGCTCATAGTCGCTTCGGTTGTGTTGGCGGGCGTTGACGGGATGCTGGCGTGGACGCGCCTTGTCTTGAATTTTGCCGCGCCGCAAGGGGTGGCGACGAATTTTACCGAATCCATGATGAGCTGGCGCGCGTTGGCGTTGAATTGGGATAGCGTCGCTCCGCTCAAAATCGGTTGGGGCTTGGCGTTGGTCGGCATTGGAATAACGGCGTTCGCGGGTTTGTCGCTGTGGTTTTACGCGCGCGCGTCGGAAAAATATCTGTGGGTGTGGCTCGGGACTTTGGCGGCGACGTTCGCGGTCGCGTGGCACAGTCACGTGCATACGGCGGTGTTGTTGTTTGCGCCAATGATTTTGGGCTGGCAAGAATTTCGTTCGCTGCGCGTATTGCGTTGGTGGTTGGTTCTACCCGCCGCCGCGTTTTTGGGAGTGGTTTGGATCTATACGCCATTGATATTGGCGTTCGATTCCGCCGCGTCGCTGGTTGGCCCGGCGTTCGCGCACATCGTCGTCGGCGCGATTTTGCTCGTTTTGAATTTGATGATCTTGTATCAAACGTGGCGGCATTTGCGGCGGTCCAAGGAGCAGGCGCGTCATGCCGTTCAATGATTTTGATGTTTTTTATCACGCCGCGCAAGCGCTCTTGTATAGCCAAGACCCGTACAGCGTATACGGCGTTTATCATCCCTTTCCATTTTTTATCCTGTTCTTGCCTTTGGCGGCGCTGCCAATAGAAGTTGCGCGCATTGTTTGGACCGCCATCGAGTTGGTCATCTTTGTCGCCATCGCGCGCAAACGCGCGTTATACGCGATGTTGTTTCTGCCCGTCTTGCTCGCTTTTTTGATGGGTCAAATCGTGATGCCGCTGCTGGCGATGTTCGCGTTGTTGCGTTTTCAAAAACATCAAGGCATCGCCGCCGCGTGGCTCTGTCTCAAGCCGCAGCTGATTGGGCTGCTGCTGCCATTTGTCTTTTGGCGCATGTGGAAAAATGAACGGCGCGGGTTTCTTTGGTTCGGCGGAATTTGGTTGGTGTTGTTGAGCGCGTCGTTTCTTTTGCAGCCGAATTGGGTGCAACGTTGGTTCGAGGTCAGCGGCGAGCGTTTGCGGACGCCGTTCGCGCCGTCGGTGTGGGGCGCGCTCTCTTTTTTGCAAAATCCATTTTGGATAATCAGCGCCGGCGGGTTGAGCATTGGCTTGTTGGCGTGGGCATATTGGCGCGCCGATTTTGATATTTTGAGCGTGGTGAATCTGTTGGTGAATCCGGTGATTGTTTCGTATGACCTCACGCTGCTGACTTTATTCATCAAGCCGTTGCGGATGTGGATTGTGTTGACGCTTCTCGCGTGGGTGGCATTCGCGTTTGCGGCGTTGGATTGGTGGCGCGGCGAGGGTTTGACGGCGTTTGTGACATTGGTCGCGCTGCTCTTTGTGACGCGCGCAAAACGGAACGCGGGCGCGCTCTGAAATCGCGTCGGCGTTGGCGAACGCCTTGCCAAGCTGTGATGTTTTGTGGCACAGCGCATCATAGGTTCATTGTTGGGATACAGATTTCTGCGACAGAGTTCATCGCCATTTACACAGAAAAAACAAACGTCAAGCTGTGGCAGCTGCGTCCGAAAGCGCGCTGCGCTGTGACAAAATAATCGGCAAGATGGATTTGACGCTCGCAAAACATTCGCATTGGATTTTAGCCAAGCTGCGCGCCAAGCTGTGGCTGCGCGGCGTGATTGTTTTTGCGCTCATCCTTTTTTGTCTTTATCTCGTCAGCTTTCGTCTAGCGGATGCGCCGGATGTGGATTGGGATGAAGGTTGGACCATTGCGACGGCGCGGCTTTGGGTCGAGCGCGGCTTTTATGGTCGGTTGCTCGACGGTGAATTGGCGCCGCCTGGTTTATCCGCGTCGTTCCCGGTCGTCGGCTCGGTCGCGCTGACAATGCGTTTTTTAGGTGTGGGCGTTTGGCAAGGGCGCTTGGCGGCGGTCATTACGATGGCGGCGGCGCTCGCGCTCTACTATTGGTTGCTGTCCCGCTTGTTTCATTGGCGGATTGCGCTGGCGACCATCGCGATTTTGATTTTGTTGGCGCCGCATCCGCGCGCGAACGCCTTTTGGATGGCGCGGCAAATGTTCGCGGAACCGTTTCAATTTTTGACTTGTGTGGGCGGGTTCGTTTGTCTCTTGCTCGCGCGCGCGAAATCATCTCTCTGGTACGGCGCGGCGATTATTGTTTGGGCGGCGGCGCTGCTTTCCAAAGCGCAAGTGTTGCCATTTTATATTTTGACGAGCGCGGCGCTGCTCGGTTTGAATCTCTTGGCGCGGCGCTACCGCGCTGCGGCAGCTATCCTTGTTGTTTTTGTGGGCGGTTTCTTTGTCTCGCAATGGGCGTCGAATTTGTTTGACTGGGCGTTGACGGGGCATACGCTGCCCGCCCAATCGCTGCCCGCCAATCTTTTCGTTCTCGGGTTTGTCCCCAGTCTCGAGATTCGCCTGACCGCCGTTATCGTCGCTGGCCTGCTGGGGACGCCGGTGATTTTGGGTCTTGGCTATTTTGCGTTTCAACGCGCGCGCCGCAAACAATGGCTGCGTCTGCAAGACCGCGACGATGATTTACGCATCGGGCTGTGGGTCTTGGCGACGACATGGCTGTTGTGGTATATTTTTATGGCGCATGCCGGCATCACGCGCTATATTTTTTCGCCGATTTTTTTCGGCGCGCCCTTTGCCGCGCTCTTGTTTCGAGATTTGACGGACGATTTCAAGCTGCGCGCGACAATGATTTGGATTGCCGCGCCGCTGCAGACAAAGCGGTTCACGCGAAAAAATCTGGGCGCGTGGCTTGTTTTTTCGCTGATTCTGTTTTATCTTCCGCTTACGCTGTTCATTTCGTATCAAACGCTGGTGGCGGCGGATGGGCGCGCGCTGGCGGCGGCGGCGGATTTTTTGAATCAAAATACTCCCGTCACCGCGCGCATCGAAACGTACGAGAGTCCGTTCTTTATCTATTTGAATCGCGCGTATCATTATCCGCCGGACGCGCTGCATTTGGAATTGAACAAGCGCGCGGCGGGTTTGCCGGCGGTTGTCAATTATGACGCGCTGCAAAGCGACCCCGATTATTTGGTCGCGCCGAGAGACAGCGTGTGGCATTTGTACGAACCGGTCATTGCCACCGGCGCGTTTCGTCCAATTCAAACTTTTGGTAGATATACAATTTATCAACGCGTGCGCCCCTAACGCGATTTTTGAATGGCTTTGTCAAGGCCTTGGAGTTTTTTTATGCTTGCGAGTGTGATGGCAGAGGCGAATTCAGAGCAAGCGTATTTTGACGCGGCAAACTCGACGCAAACGATTCCGACGCAAGATGCGGCGGCAGCGCTGGCGTTTTGTCGCGCGTTAGCGCGGTTGACGAACGGCAATGCGCGCCGTAGCAAAGAGCTGACATTCCCTCTCGCGCAAACGCCACCGACGCTTTCAATCGTGATTCCGGTATGCAACGAACAAGAAAATATTCCAGAATTGTATCGGCGTCTCGTGATTGCGTTGGATGCGGTCGAACCGAGTTATGAAATTATTTTTATAGATGATGGCAGTCGCGACCATAGTCTGGAGCTGCTCGCCGAAATCGCGCGGCAGGACGCGCGCGTGACGGTCATTTCGTTTGCGCGTAATTTTGGACATCAAGCCGCCATCAGCGCGGGCTTGGACCAAGCGCGCGGGAACGCGGTGATTGTGATGGACGCGGATTTGCAAGATCCGCCCGAAGCGCTGGCGCAATTCATCGCCAAATGGCGCGAGGGGCATGATGTGGTGTACGCGATTCGCGCGCAGCGGAAAGAAGGTTGGTTTAAACGCGCGAGTTACGCCGCGTTTTATCGCCTCTTGCAGCGCGTCGCCAACATTAATATTCCACTCGATGCGGGCGATTTTTGCATCATGGATCGGCGCGTGGTGGATTTGCTCGTCAACATGCCCGAGCGCAATCGTTTCGTGCGCGGCATTCGTAGTTGGGTCGGATTGAATCAAGTCGGCTTGAAATACGAACGCGCGGCGCGCCATGCGGGCGAGACGAAATACAGTTACGGACGCTTGCTCACGCTGGCGCTCGATGGTTTGATTTCGTTCAGTTATGTGCCGCTGCGCGTGATCTCGATGATGGGCATTGCGGTTTCGATTCTTTCGATTCTGCTCGCGATCATTTACGCCATTCAAAAGATTTTCTGGGGCTTGAACCCGCCCGGCTTTCCGACGACGATTGTCGCCATTTTTTTTCTCGCGGGCATTCAGTTGATTACGATTGGCGTTATCGGCGAATATGTCGGACGCATTTTTGAAGAGGTGAAACGGCGTCCGCTGTATGTGGTGCGCGAGGTAATTCGGAAAACGTGAAACGTGAAACGTGAAACGTGAAACGTGAAATTCTAATTTCGATTTGCGATGAAAATTTTGATGCTGAACAACGAGTTTCCACCGCTGGGTGGCGGAACGGGGACGGTGAATCGCGAATTGTTAAAGCGGTGGACGCGGGCGTCGAATTTGGAAATTGATTTGATAACGTCCGCGCTCGGCCATGAATATCAAACAGAGCAATTCGCGGAGCGCGTGCGCTTGCATTTTGTGCCGGTCAATAACAAAAATTTGCATCATTCGTCGAATCGCGAATTGGCAACCTACGCCGCGCGCGCGCTGCCTTATGCGTTAAAGTTGCAGCGCGCACAAAAATACGATTTCGTTTTCGCGTGGAGCGCGGTGCCGGCAGGCGCAGTAGCATTGGTATTGAAAAAAATCGCGGGGCTGAATTATCTCGTGCGCGTATGCGGTCCCGATATTCCCGGTTTTGAAGAACGCTACGGCGCGCTGTATCCGATTCTAACGCCGATGATTCGCGCGACATGGCACAACGCCGCGCATGTGGTCGCGAAATGCGGTGATGAAGCGAACCTGATTCGGCGCGTGGATGCGCGCGTCGCGGTGACGATTGTTCCCAACGGGGTTGACCTGGACGCGTTCACGCCCGCGCACATTCCCGATGCGGGCGCGCTGCGTTTGTTGTGTGTGGCGCGTTTGATTGAACGCAAGGGGCAGGAGCATTTGATTCAAGCAGTGAAACGATTGACGGAGCAGGACATTGATGTTGTCCTCGATTTGGTTGGAACGGGCGATGCGCGACGCGCGAATGAACAACAAGCGCGCGATTTGGGCATTGCGGACCGCGTAAATTTTGTCGGTTACGTGCCGCGCGAAGAAATCGCGCAGGTGTATGCAAACGCGCACGTCTTTGTGCTGGCGTCGTATAATGAAGGCATGAGCGTGGCGACGCTTGAAGCGATGGCGGCGGGTTTGCCGTTGGTGGTGACACGCACGCCGGGGACCAAAGAATTGGTG
Source organism: Anaerolineae bacterium (assembly GCA_021463195.1). Classification (GTDB taxonomy): domain Bacteria; phylum Chloroflexota; class Anaerolineae; order UBA4142; family SHND01; genus SHND01. The sequence goes on along the minus strand of JAJTXZ010000021.1, from coordinate 55,560 downwards.
CAAGAAAATGTGAATGGCTTGTTGTTTGATTGGGCAGATGTGGACGCGCTGACCGCGCATTTGAAATTTTTGGCGATGCATCGGGACATTGCGCGTGCGATGGGACACGCCTCACGCGAACTGGCGCAACAGTTTGCGTGGGAGGATGTAGCGGCGAGGTATGGGGAACTGTTTTGGGAGATGGGCGTTGACGCAACGGTCCGCCAAAGAATCGGGCGCGAAGCGAGCGGCGCGTGAATTGGAAATATGTTTTGCTTGGCGTCGCGCGGCGCCAACTGCCTGAAAAAATTTTGTTTTAGTGTACGGAATTATACGTATCCGATTACCTTTATTTCAGTTGGAGGACTGGTGATCCATTGTCTTGTTTGTAACAATACGGTCGAACCATTTATATCGTTTGGCCGAATGCCAATCGCAAACGGTTTTCTGGGTTCTGAACAGTTTGCCCAAGAATATTTTTTCGAGTTGCGCGTGGGGCACTGTCTTGTTTGCCATATGGTACAGCTCTTGGATCAACCAGACCGTGAGAAAATGTTCCACGCGAACTATGCGTTTTTTTCATCCACTTCGACGCGGATGGCAGAACATTTTGCCAGATTCGCCGCCCAAGTGAAGCGTGATTATCTTGGCTCTGCGGACCCGTTTGTTGTAGAGATTGGTAGTAATGACGGTATCATGTTGAGAAATTTCGCGCAAGCTGGAATTCGGCATCTTGGAATCGAACCTTCTGCTAATGTAGCGCAAGTCGCAATAGGTCGAGGAATCCAGACCATAAGCGAGTTCTTTGACCAAGAACTTGCGCGCAAAATTGTTTCTAAATACGGTCAAGCGGATGTATTTTTAGGCGCGAATGTTATGTGCCATATCCCTTATCTTCATTCTGTTATCGCGGGCATCAATATCTTGCTCAAGCCCGAGGGCGTCTTAATATTTGAGGATCCTTATCTTGGCGATATTCTTGAAAAGACATCGTATGACCAAATTTATGATGAACACGCTTTTTATTTTTCATTGTCCTCGCTAGAGTATGTATTCAAACAGCATGGGCTGGAAGTGGTTGATGTCATACCGCAGAACGTTCATGGTGGATCAATGCGCTATGTTATTGCCAAGCGCGGCAAATACCCGATAGCGGACGCGGTAATTGCCTTGCGTGAAAAAGAAAATCAATTGGGATTGCATAAACCAGAGACCTATGTCAATTTGAGGCAAAACATCGAACGTTCGCGCGCCGAACTGATGACTTTGTTGCGCCAAATGAAACAAAGTGGCAAGCGCGTTGTGGGCTATGCCGCAACATCTAAAAGCACAACTGTTATTAACTATTGCGGAATTACGCCTGACCTTGTGGAATTTATCAGCGATACAACGCCAATCAAACAAGGCAAATATAGTCCCGGCGCGCATATACCGGTGTGTTCGTATGACAAGTTCAGCGCGCGATATCCTGACTATGCGCTGCTCTTTGGGTGGAATCATGCGGAAGAGATCATGGCAAAAGAACGCGCATTCCAAGCCGCGGGCGGCAAGTGGATTGTGTATGTGCCGCGGGTTCAGGTGATTGAATGAGCTTGCGCGACAATTCGTTTCAACCGCGGATAGAATCCCAAGAGCAAGTTTGTTATGAACTCCGCGCTTGTCCTCAATGCGGCAGCTCTAATAGCAAAGTCAAGCTGACGGGAAAAGATAACATGCTGGGCATTGGCGGTTTGTTTTATGTTAGCCAATGTGACCAATGTGGTTTATGGATTCAGAATCCTGCGCTCAAACAGGAATTCTTGCCGAGACATTATCCAGATGAATATGCGCCGTACTCGGTGAAGGAAATGACGCTTAGCCATTCTGCCATATGGTTCCTGAAAAACCACAAAGGGTACAATCATCTGCCGCAAGAACTGCCATCGCCAAGTTGGTTGAAACGACTGGAAGGTAAATGGGTTTGTGGAATGCAATTGTTTCCCGACTATGTATCGAATGGCAGACTGCTTGAAGTGGCTTGCGCTTCAGGCAATCGCTTGGCGCTTTTGCGAAAACTGGGATGGTCAGAGTGTATAGGCATCGAATATAGTGAAACGGCGGCTAGGAAGGCACGTGAAAGAGGATTGGTCGTACATAGCGGGCGGATTGAGGATACGCTGAGAGAGATTCCTGATTATTCTTTGGCTGTGATTGTCGCCAGCTTTGTGATGGAACATTTGGAGAATCCTTTCGCGGTGATAAACCAGTTCAGTGAAAAACTCGGACCAGGCGGCCAGTTAATCTTTTCCACCCTCAACATCAATTCGCTTGATTTTTGGCTTTGGCGAGAAAATTGGTACAACTTGGATTTGCCTCGTCATTTCACTTTTTTCCGCAAGCGCGACATTTATAAAATGCTACAAGAGCGTTTTCAGATCACTGGCGTCTTTTATCAACCTGCGCCCAATGATTATGTGGGGAGCGCGCGATATTGGCTGCGTAATTCACGCGTTGATGCGTCTCGTTCGTTCGCGCGTTTGCTCGATTCGTCTATTGTCGCGTTGGGCGACAAAATATTTTTGGCCTGCGCGTTTTTATCTTTCTTGGGTCAGGCGACGCGAATATGTGTTCATGCGCGAAAAAGATGACAGTAATGATGTTGGAAGCAAAACATATTCTTATCACTGGGGGGACAGGCTATTTGGCGACGAGTCTAGTCACCCAATTGCAAAACATAGATTGCTGCATTACCCGGCTGAGCCGCCCTGGCGCGAGATTTACGCCATTAACTGTTAAAGGCCAGATTCAGGATATTGAGGGTGACGTTCGAGACCGTGCTGTGTGGGAGACCGCGCTGGCAGATGTAGATGTTGTCTTGCACCTGGCAGCGCAAACCAGTGTGTATGTGGCAGAACAAAACCCGTTAGCTGATCTGGATAGTAATGTCCTGCCGATGCTGCATCTGTTGGAAGCCTGCCGCGACAAAAAGATTTGTCCGACCATCCTGTTTTCTGGCACGGCTACTGAAGTAGGATGGACCGCAAATTTGCCAGTGAGCGAAGACTATTCTGACCATCCAATCACGGTGTATGATTTGCATAAATGGATCGCGGACAAGTATCTCTGCCATTATGCGCGCGAGCGCATTGTAAATGGAGTCGTGTTACGGTTGGCAAATGTCTTTGGCCCAGGCCCTAAAAGTAGCAGCGCAGAGCGGGGGATGTTGAATATGATGATTCGAAAGGCATTACGTGGCGAGACGCTGACGATTTATGGAGACGGAAATTACATTCGTGATTATATTTATGTGGAAGATGCCGCGCGCGCATTTTTGGACGCGGCGGCAGCTGCGGAGCATTTGAATGGCCAATATTTTGTAATTGGAAGTGGGCGAGGACATACGGTTGCTCAGGCAATTCATTTGGTCGCAGAGCGCGTTGAGCGCAAGACCGGACGACGCGCGCGGGTGATGCATGTGCCTCTACCCGCGTCGCTTTCTTTAATCGAGACGCGTAATTTTGTGGCTGATCCCGCGCGCTTTATACAAGCGACGGGATGGCAGGCGTTTGTCTCACTGGTTGAAGGCATTGACCGCACGATTGATTATTGCTTGCAGGATGACGAGAGAATTTAACAATGAAGATTCTGATCATTGGCGGCGCCGGATTCTTGGGCGCCAATTTGGTCCGACGTTGCTTGCAAGACCCAGCCAATCAGGTGACCATACTCGATTCTCTTGAACCGCGTCTCCGCGCGACGACGCGTAATTTGCGTCAAGTATGGAGTCAGATTCGTTTTGTACGTGGCAGTATGGGCGATGAACCGTTGATTGCGCAGCTCGTCCAAGATCAGGATATTATTTTTAATTGCGCGGCACAAACCTCGCATCCGATTTCTTTGCAAGATCCGTTATTTGACGCCGAAGTCAACTGCCTTGGTAATCTTCGTGTACTCGAAGCGATTCGTCTACTGAACGAGCATGCGACGGTGGTTTACACTTCAAGCAGCACAGTTATTGGCAAAGCGCTCGGCGATATCATTGACGAGTCGCATGGCGAAAAGCCGCTTGACATCTATTCTGCGAACAAGGGAGTCGCGGAGAAATATTATCGAATCTATAATCGCGTGCATGATTTAAAAACTATCGTTCTGCGTTTTGCCAATCTGTATGGCCCGTATGGCAAAGGTTATCCTGATTTTGGATTTGTTAATTATTTCATTCATCTTGCATGGACGAATCAAGAAATCAAGATTTTTGGCGCTGGAGACCAAAGCCGAAATGTCATGTATGTCGAGGACGCCGTTGATATTCTTTATGCCGCAGCGCAAAATCCGCGCTTGATTGGCGAAGTGTATTTTGCCGCGCATTATGAGCATTTGAGTGTGCGGGACATCGCCGCGTCAATCGTGCGCGTATTGGAGCGCGGGCAAGTGTCTCATACGGAATGGCCAGATGAACGACGTCGGATTGAAATTGATCGAGTGGAAATTTCGGCTGCGCGGCTATACGCTCTAACTGGCTGGAAGCCGCGCTTTGGCTTTGAAGCGGGCTTGCGTAAGACTAGACAAATTCTCATGGCTGAAGAATGAGCTGAACGAACATGGGAAGAATGAAATCAAAGCTTTGCCGTTTGTTGCGGATGGATTTGTCTGTCAAAGCCGCAGATAAGGTGCGTTTGCATCTTGGATGCGACAAAGATTATTGGAAAGGATGGGTGAATATTGACGTGGACCCTGCGGCAGATTGCGATTTATGCGTTGATTTTATGCGAATTGGGGAATTTTTTGCCGCCCAATCTGTAAGTGAGGCGGCAATGATACATTCGCTGAGTTATTTGTCTTTGTGGCAAGCTCGGGACTTGTTCAGTGAATTGTTTCGCTTAATGACGCCGAGCGGAAAACTTGTAATCGAGCTCCCGGATCTTGCCAAATGCGCTCAAGCCGCTTTGGCGCGAGAAAACGATTTGGATAATTATATCGAAGCGGTTCGTGGAATTTACGCTTTTGATATCGCGCAACTGAAACAACGCAGGACGTATATCCCGTATGCATTTGGTTGGTCTAGCTGGCATTTGGAACTTGAGCTCAAGCGCGTAGGGTTCCAGGCAGTCATAATTGGCGAACCACAGACACATGGCGCGCGGCGATGGCGCGATACGCGTGTCGAAGCGGTACGATAGAATGCAACGCGAATGAGATTTGTGACGAGGACATTTTAGATGACGCGTCGAGTTCTAATCGTGTTGGAAGCGGGTGATGCTTATCCCAGCGGCTTTGTGCGTGGATTAATTTACAAGGATTGGCTTATTGATTCGGGTTTTCAAGTTAAATTTGTCAACCGCCTTTTTCCGACGCTTATGCGCAGCGCGTCCAACCATAACCGTTTGTTTGGCGCGTTCCTGATCACAAGATTCGGTATGTTTTCACGGCGTGTCCATGACCAGTTGATCAAGCTCAAGGAAGATCAAATTCTACGACTAGCGCGTAACTATGATGTGGTCTATTTATCAAAAGCTACTTCGCTAAGACTGGTGAGAAGGTTGCGCCGCGAGACGCGCGCGTGTTTGATTCTCGATTTGGTTGATGCCCTTTGGCTGCCGCGCTACAACATAGCTGGTTTGCCCGAGTTGTTGCGGTTGGTGGATGCGGTTACTACAGATAATGAATTAACCGCGAAATATATTCGGCAGTTCACAAATAATTGTTTTGTGATTCCGGATTGTCCGCAGGTGGAAGCTTTTGATCGGCGGCGGCGCGAGTTTCCATCCGCTAATCGCGAAATTGTTACTTTGGGATGGGTCGGAAGCACTGCGACGGCTTATAACCTTTTTGTGATCTGGGAAGCGTTGGAACTGGTTTTTGCCAAATACCCGCAGCTGCAGCTTGTATTGGTTGGCGTTGGCCCTAATAATAAATATTTCCCGCCTTTTGAACGAGTTAGATATACCTGCGTGCCTCGATATACTCAAGCGGAAATGATTGACCAAATCATAAAGATGGATATTGGGTTATTTCCATTGCAGCAAGTCGAAGCATCTGAGGCGCGCGGCATACTCAAAGCGACGATTTATATGGCGGGCGCAACTGCTATAATTGCCTCACCGGTCGGTCAGATTTGTGAATTGATTCAAGATGGGGTCAATGGAATGTTGGCAAGAACAACCGCCGAATGGGTTGAAAAACTCGAGAAACTAATTCTTGATACGGCGCTGCGGTCAAGAATCGCTCAAGTGGGCTTGCAAGAGGTGCAAGCGCAATTTACGGTCAAACAATCGTTTGAAAAACTCCGGACCGTATTCTTACAATGCGATTATTCTTCTTGAAGCAGAGGCATTGAATCAATTTCAAGGCACATCTCTCTGACGCGAGTATGAGACCCGTTTTCGGGTTTGAGCGATAATCCCTGCAATTGATCAAGCGATTGACATAGAATGCGATATGAAAAACAAAAAGATTCTTATTACCGGAGCGTTAGGACATATTGGGTCGCGCTTTATTCACGAAATGCAGGCAGATGAATGGGAGCGGGTTATTCTCCTTGATGATTTTTCCGCTCAGCGTTATTGCTCATTATTCAACTTACCTGCTGGCGTACCGTTTCAATTTATTGAAGATGATGTATGCACCGCAGAGCTGGAGCGATATTTTGATGGCATTGATGTGGTGATCCATCTGGCGGCGATTACGAATGCGGCAGGAAGCTTTGAAATTCAAGGCAAAGTCGAACATGTAAATTTCGATGGGACTTTGCGTGTTGCGCAGGCGTGCGCGCGCACTGGGAGTAAATTGATATTTCTTTCGACAACCAGCGTTTACGGCACACAGGAAGCGATAGTTGACGAAAACTGCGCCGCCGATGAACTTGAACCGCAAAGCCCGTATGCCGCGAGTAAATTGCGCGCGGAGCAATATCTGCAAGTCTTGGGACAAGAGGATGGACTGCGCTTTTATATCGGGCGCTTTGGGACCATCTTTGGAACCTCGCTTGGAATGCGCTTTCATACCGCAATCAATAAATTTTGCTGGGAAGCTAGTATGGGACAACCCCTTACAGTCTGGCGCACGGCCTTGCATCAAAAGCGCCCTTATCTTGATCTGGGCGATGCGGTGCGCGCTCTCAATTTTGTGTTAAAAATGGACCGTTTTGATAACGAAATTTATAATGTCTTGACGTTAAATGCAACAGTAAACGATATCGTCAAAATGATTCAATCATATATGCCTGAGGTGCAGGTTGAATATGTCGAATCACGCATTATGAATCAGCTTTCGTATACGGTTTCAAATGAGAAATTCAGAGCATTGGGTTTTTCGTTCCAAGGCGATTTAGCGCAAGGTATCCACGATATAATTCACGCTTTAGAAAACGCCAATGTCGGAATGAGAAATAAGAGCGGACGCGAAAAGCAAGCGGGCGAGGCGCAATCTTTCCATGTGCTGACGCCCCCAATTGGGCGATAGGATTTCAGCGCATGACATCTCCCAAAGGAATGTCTCATCTTTTGCGCTCGACAGTGATTGTTACTGGGTTCACATTCGGTAGTCTGGCTATCAACGCCGTCGTACAAGTCATAATCGCATCCGCGTTTGGCTCCCGTCCCGATATGGACGCGTTTCTTGCGGCAAACACCCTTCCGCAATATACAAACGCCATACTCTTGGGCAGTTTGAGCTTTGTCATTATTCCGGTTTTTGTTGATTATGCTGCGACAGGGCGACTGGAGGAAGCGCGGCATGTTGCTGGAAGCGTAGCTTGGTTATCCCTGATAATTCTCGGAGGAATTGCCTTATTAGGCATGATATGGGCAAGACCTCTTTTGGAAATCACTACGCCCGGCCTCTCGGCGGAAACTTTAGATATTGCAGTTACTGTTGCGCTTGTCACTTGGCCCTCTATCGTAGCAACAGGATTGATTAGTCTTTTAGCGGGTCTTTATCAGGCGCAGAATCGTTTTGGATGGCAAGCGGCTGTTCCGTTTGTAGGCGCGCTAATCAATCTCGTTACTGTATGGTTCTTGGTGCCCACCCTCGGTGTCGTTGGCGTATCTATTGCCGCTACCGCAAGCTTGATATTACAAGTGATTTTATTGTTGCCTATCTTTTTGCGCGGATGCCGCCTCCTTGGCTCTTTTGATCCACATCATTCGGGAGTTCGCAAGGTATTTAAACTCCTGCTTCCACTCGTACTCTCTGGTCTTTTTGTGAGGTGGACGCCAATCATTGACCGCTATCTGGCGTCCAATCTGGCTGAAGGCACGATCTCTCATTTAGAATACGCTTTCAAACTTGTAGGGCTATTATCGTCGTTGATCGCTACCGGGATTGCAACGGTAATTTTTCCGCGTATGGCGCTTAACGTGGCTGGGTCTGATATGTTGGGCTTGCGCCGCACAATTTCGCATGGTTTGCGCGTGATGTGGATACTGATTGCCCCAGTTATAACTTTGGGCATAGCGTTATCTATACCGATTGTTTCGGTAATGTTTATGCGTGGTGTTTTTACGCCTTTGGATACCGCGAAGGTCGCTTCCATATTGCAGATTTACTTGTTGGCATTAATTGGAATGTGTTTGGGCAATATCACCGGACGCGCATTTTATGCGCTTAAAGAAACAAAACTCGTTGCGATTATGGGAGTGATTGAAGCTGCCTTGTATGTGTTTTATACGCCATTCCTGGCAAGTTATTTTGGCGTAAGCGGAATTGCATTCAGTTATGTACTCTATTTTAGTCTATCGCTTATTTGGCAGTCTGGTTTCATTCGAGTGAAATCGGGCAATGTGGGAGGGCGGATAATTCTGATATCCTTTGCTCAGACGACCGCTGCGGCGATCATTGGAGGCGTTACAGCTTGGAGCATTGTTCGCTTTGTGTCAGATTTATGGATGCAGCTGCTTTTGGGCGCCATAGGTGGTTCGACCGCTTATCTGATCATCCTACGCTTACTCGACTCGAAAGAAATTTTGTTATTTCAAAACATAATCGCTCGCTTTATGTCGCGTTATTTGTCAGAGGCATAAAACTCTATGCCCTTGCAAGTTGCTTACACAACATCTCCCAGATTGAGACGCTGATAGACGCAGAAAAAAACAATTTAGAAATCCGCGCGAATCCGCGAAAATCCGCGCCCAAAAAAATGAACTCGCGCTGCGCTGTGACATATTTGCGGTAATGCTCTCGCAAAGCCTGTTCGTTTTTCAAAAATATCCTAAAAACGACATAACTAATTTTGACGCAAGTCTCGTGTAAAATACGATTCGGTATGACCCAAAAAATCCTCATCCTCGGCGCTGGCGGAAATTCCATAGACATCCTCGACACGTTGAATGACCTCAACGCCGCGCGCGGCGAACGTGTCTACGAATGTGTTGGGTTTCTCGACGACGATGCGGAACAATGGGGCAGAGAAATTTTGGGCGCGCGCGTCTTGGGCGGACTCGACCGCGCGTCCCAATACGCGGATTCTTTTTTCGTCAACGGCATCGCGGGTATCAATTCGTTTTGGAGAAAACGCGAAATCATTGCGCGCACGCAAATGCCGCGCGAACGCTTTGCGACGCTCATTCATCCGACAGCGAGCGTCTCGCGCACGGCGCAGATTGGCAACGGCGTTGTGATTTTCCAAAACGTCACCATCACCTCCAACGTCGTCATTGGCGACCACGTGATTGTTTTGCCGCAGACAGTCATTAGCCATGATAATGTTATTGGCGACTATACAAGCATCGCGGGCGGCGTTGCCATTTCGGGAAATGTGCGCGTCGGCGAAGCGTGTTATCTCGGCGCCAATGCGAGCATCAAAGATGGCGTCGTCATTGGCGCGGGTAGTTTAATTGGAATGGGCAGCGTCGTCTTGAAGAATGTCGCGGCGAATACCGTCGTCGTCGGCAATCCCGCGCGCGAGTTACGCAAGACGCGCCTTGTGCATAACGCGTGAAAATACGTTCACTCGCGCTTGGTTTTATCCTCTGCTTGTTCATCGCGGGCGCGCCGCTCGCGCTCTTTGTCGTTCTCAATCCACCACAATCCAATTCGCTGACAGAAATCGCGCCGCGCCTCGCGCGCGAATATGACCGCCTCTTGCAGCTGCGGATGCAGCAAACGTTCGCCTTGACGGCATTTCCTTCCATCCGCGCGTTCGCGGCTTCGACGCCCGAAACGCGTTCGCAGCGCGCGGCGGTGGCATTGAATGAATTGCAAGCGCTCGTCGCCGCGGACAAAAATATACGCCAAGCGCTCATCGTGGATTCCAATGGCACAATCATCATGTCCACGCTGGATGGATGGGGCGGCGCGCTGGCGTCGCGTCAATTTATTCGTGACGCCCTGAACGGACAGCTCGCCGTCTCGGCGGTGTCGCGCGACAGCGGCGAAAATTCGCTTTTCTATGCCGCGCCCATATTCAATAACGCGGACGAAATCGCGGGCGCGCTGGCGCTGCGCGTGGACGCGCAAGAACTATGGAATATCGCGCCGCGCGGCGAAAAATGGCATGCTGTATTGAGCGATGAAAACGGCGTGCGCTTGGATGATACGGGCGACCCGGCGCGGCGACTGTCGTCGTTTGGCGCGCTCGATGCCGCGCGCGCGGCGCAAATTGCCAACGCGCAAACCTATGGCGCGGAAGCGCTGGCGCCGCGCGCGACCAATTTGCCCCGCGCGCAACAGTTGGTGACGCAAGGCGCGCTCGACCAGTTGCAGGCGTCGGATTTTGACGCGCGCGCGTTCGCGGCGCAGCGTTTAGTCACCAAACCATGGTATGCGCTGATTCTCGCGCCGCAGCCAACCTTGGCTGAAAATTTTTCCTCGTTCGCGCTCCCTGCGCTTGGCGCGATTCTCCTCGCGCTCGGTGGCGCGCTCGTTGCGAGTCGCCTATGAATCTCGCCGTCCGTCGTCTGTCGCCCGTCCGTCGCGTTTCTTTTTATTTTCTCGTTGCGCTCCTCGTCGTCACGTTGTATCTCCTCGTCGCGTTTCTTCAAAACGGCGCGTTCGGTTTTCCCCTCGACGACGCGTGGATTCACCAAGTATACGCGCGCAATCTCGGCGCGCGCTTTGAATTTTCCTTTTTTGCGGGCCAACCGAGCGCGGGTTCGACATCGCCCTTGTGGTCGCTGCTCTTGAGCGTCGGCTATCTTTTGCGAATTGATTATTTCGCGTGGGCGATTCTGCTCGGAATAATATTTCTCGGCGCGTCGGGCTGGATGACGCAGCGCGTCACAAGTCATTTGACCGACGACGCGCGCGCGGCGCATTGGTTCGCGCCATTATTCTTGCTGTTGGAATGGCACATGGTGTGGGCGGCGGCGAGCGGCATGGAAATCATGCTGTTTATTTTTTTGACGCTCGCGCTCGTCGAAGCGTTTCTCGCGAAACGCGCCGCGCCGCTGTTCGGCTTGGGCGCGGGCTTGCTCGTGTTGACGCGCCCGGATGGAATTGTGTTGGTGGGGCTGGTTGGCGCGGGCTTGTTATGGCGCGCGCTGCGCGCAGCAACAAATTGGGCTGCCATTGCCGCGTTTGCGGTTACGTTCGGCATTGTGTTGCTGCCGTACCTTTATTTTAATCTCCAAATTAGCGGAACGCTTTTGCCCAACACCTTTTACGCCAAAAGCGCGGAATACGCGGAACTCACCCAAACGAATTTTTTCGCGCGTTGGCTCTCGCTGTATCGTCAGCCGTTGCTTGGCGCGCAGCTATTGTTGGCGCCGGGTTTCATCTATGCGTTTTATTTTTTCGCGCGCAAGCGGGCGTGGGAAAAACTCTTGCCTGCGCTGTGGCTTGTGGCGCTGCCCGCGCTGTACGCATGGCGCCTGCCCGTTGAATATCAATTCGGGCGTTACATGATGCCGTTAATTCCGTTCATGATTATTTACGGCATCGTCGGCGTGAAATTTATATTTGAAAAAATTTCCGCGCGCGTCATTCGTCGCGCGTGGACGCTGACGCTCGCGGCGCTGCTTTTTGTATTTCTATTTCTAGGCGCGACGTTGTACGCGCAAGCGGTCGCGATTATAAATTGCGAAATGGTCGCCGTCGCCCATTTCACGCGCGCGAATTTGCCGCCGGGCGCGCGCGTCGCCGCGCATGACATTGGCGCGCAAGGATATTTTGATCCCGACCGTCCGATGCTGGATTTGGCGGGTCTCGTTTCGCCTGAAGTGATTCCGTTTATTCGGGACGAAGCAAAATTAAAAACGTGGATGCTGGAACGCGGCGCGCAATACGCGATTTTCTTTCCGACATGGTATCCGAATTTAGCCGGCGATGATTCGTTTCAAGAAATTTTTTCGACAAACTGCGCGGTCACGCGGGGAATGGGCGAGGAGAATTTGCGCGTGTATGAGGTGCGATAAAAAGTGAAAAATAAAGGTTGCAAGTTCAACCTTTACCCATTATCCCAAAATCGAACCGACCAAATCTCTTTGGCCCCGCGCGAACTCGCCCGCGCTCATGGCGCGTTTGCCGGCGAGTTGGACTTGGCGCAGCAGTAAAACGCCTTTGCCCGTCGCCACGCCAATATCGCCGCCGATTTGTAAAACGACGCCGGGGGCTTCGGGCGCAGCTTGTTCCAAAACCGACGCGCGCAAAATTTTCAACTGTTCGCCGCGCCAGAGCGTGTACGCCGAGGGCCAAGGTTGATACGCGCGCGTCAGACGCTCCAAAAATATGGCGGATTTGCTCCATTTTATCAAACCGTCTTCTTTGGCGATGAGCGGCGTCATAGTCGCAAGCGCATTATCTTGGGCGCGCGGCGCGAGATTGCCCGCGAGATATTCGGGCAGCGCGCCGCAAATCAATTCCGCGCCGAGCCGCGCGAGTTTTTCTGTCAGCGTCCCCGTCGTTTCATCCGACGCCAGCGCTATGCTGCGCTGCGCCAAAAGCGCGCCTGTATCGAGACCCTCGTCCATCTGCATCAACGTCACGCCGCTCTCGGCGTCGCCGTGCAAAATCGCGTACGGAATGGGCGACGCGCCGCGCCAGCGCGGCAATAATGAAGCGTGCATATTGACGCAGCCCCGCGTCGGCGTCTCCAAAACCGCTTTGGGCAAAAGCATGCCGTACGCGGCGACCACAATCACATCGGGTTGATACGCGCGCAGCAAATGTTGTTCCGCGCCATGCCGCAAAGTGCGCGGTTGTTCCAACGGCAGCTGCCGCGCGCGCGCGAATTCTTTGACCGGCGAAGGCGCGATTTGTTTGCCGCGCCCAACCGGTTTATCGGCGCGCGTATAAACCGCGACGACCTCGTAGCGCTCGCTGAGCGTTTGCAAAATCGGCACGGCGAATTCCGGCGTTCCCATAAAGACGATGCGTGTCATGGCACGGATTCTAACACAAGCTGGGGTATAATCTACAAAATTATGTCCAAACGTCGTTGGCTGGTTCAACCTGTCGCGCCCGTCCATTTCAGCGCGCGGTTTCCCGAATTTTCTCCTCTACTCGCCCAAATTTTTTTCACGCGCGGCATTCTCACGTCTGACGATGCGCGGCGTTTTATGGGCGATGCGGATATTGTTATTGACGGACACATTGGCGCCGATCCGTTTCTGATGAGCGGCATGTCTGTCGCGGTCGAGCGCCTTTGTCGCGCGATTCGCGACGGCGAAGCGATTGCGGTGTATGGCGATTTTGACGCCGATGGCGTTTGTTCCACTGTGCTGCTGACGAACGCGTTAAAAGACCTGGGCGCCAAAGCGCTGCCGTATATTCCGCATCGCGTGAACGAAGGCTATGGCTTGAATCAAGACGCGCTGCAAGATTTGCGCGCCAAAGGGGCGCGCGTCGTTGTCACGGTGGATTGCGGCATTCGTTCGCTCGACGAAGTGGACCAAGGCGCGGCGCTCGGCCTCGACATGATTGTGACCGACCATCACTCGGTCGGCGCGACGCTGCCGCGCGCGGTCGCCGTTGTCAATCCGAAACAGCCCGACGACCAATATCCGTTCCAAGAATTCGCGGGCGTCGGCATCGCGTTCAAACTCACGCAAGCGTTGGCGCAGGCGCACGCGCGCGCGCCGCTGCCGAACGCGCAGGCGTTGAATTTGGACGCGCTGCTCGATTTGGTCGCGTTGGGCACCGTCGCGGACCTCGTGCCGCTCGTCGGCGAGAATCGCGCGCTGGTCAAACGCGGCATCGCGCGGCTCGTCAAAACGGAACGCCCCGGTTTGATTGCGCTGCTCAATCAGACCGGCGCGAAAACGCGCATCGTCAACGCCGGCACGATTGGTTTTTATCTCGGACCGCGTTTGAACGCGGCGGGGCGCATCGAACACGCGCGCACGGCGTACAAATTGCTGGCGACGCAATACCCCGGCGAAGCGGAACAGCTCGCGGCGCAACTCGAGACGACGAATCGCGAACGCCAAAAAATGACCGACGAGTTGACGCAGCAAGCGCGTGCGCTGGTGGCGCAGCTGCCGCCCGACGAATTTATTTTGATTGCCGGTTCGCCCGATTTTCCCGAAGGCATCATCGGTCTCATCGCGAGCAAACTCCAAGAGGACGCCTATCGGCCCGCTATCGCAATGACGCATCAACTCGACAAGGGGCAAATGCGCGGCAGCGCGCGCAGCATTCCCGAATTCAATTTCATCGCCGCGCTCGACGAGTGCGCGGACTTGCTGGTGCGACACGGCGGCCATGCGGCGGCGGCGGGCTTTACGGTGACAAATGAAAAATTTCCCGCGCTGCGCGAACGGCTGCGCGCGATTGCCGCGCGCGAATTGCGCGCGTTGGACCTGCGACCGACTCTTTCGATTGATGCGGTCGCGGAATTGAGCGCGATGAATTGGGAATTGCTCGCGCAACTCGAGCGTTTGCAGCCATTCGGTTATGGCAATCGCGAACCGGTGTTTATGTCGAAAAATGTTTTGGTGAAAAGCGCGCGCATCGTCGGCGCCGACCATTTGGCTTTGACGGTTTCGGATGGCAGCATCGTTTGGGACGCGATCGCGTTTCGCCAAAAAGAGCTGCTCGCGGCATTAACGCCGCTGCCCAAGCGGGTGGACCTCGCGTATCATCTCGCGTCCAAAGTGTGGAACGGCGAAGCGCGCTTGCAGCTCGAAGTTAGAGATTTGCGGATAGCCGAGGGGTGATTGTGGATGAGGCAGCGCAGCGAGGCAAAGCGTAAATGAATCGCGAATATCCCGCTTATCCAATTCCCGGCGTTGGCGTGCTGGCGTTTGACGGCGCCAAGTTTTTGTTGATTCGACGCGGCAAGCCGCCGCGCGCGGGCGAGTGGAGCATTCCCGGCGGCGCGATTGAATTGGGCGAAACGGCGCGCGCCGCGGCGGTGCGCGAATTTACCGAAGAATGCGGCGGCGTCATCGAACTGCGCGATGTGGTGGATGTGGTGGATATTTTTTGGCGCGACGCGCAGGATCGGCTGCAATATCATTACGTCGTCGTGGATTTTTGGGCGGAATGGCGCGGCGGCGAATTGCGCGCGCAGAGCGACGCGATGGCGGCGCGCTGGGTCGCGGTGGACGAACTGTCGCAATACAATTTGCCGGCGCAGACGCAAGCCATGATTGAAAAAGCGATTGCGCGGCGCGACAAAAAATAAAATGCGCGCGCGCATCGAATTGGCGCTGTGCGGCGCGGCGGGCGTGGCTCTCGCCGCGTTGCTGTATTGGCTCGCGCTGTGGGCGCAAGGCGCATTGAGTTTTCTGTTGCTCATCTCTGGCGCGGGCTTTGTGATTTTTTGGATGCTCTTGTTGGTGTCGCTGGCAGAACTTTTTGTCATGACGATCGGTTTGCGCCGCCTTGCCGCGCGCTGGCCCGTTCGGTTTCTTTGTCTCATCGCCGTCGGTTACGTGGGTTTTGTCGGCGTGTATGCGCTGCTCTATGCGCTGTTCGTCCCCGATTTGCGCGGCATTCAAATCCTCGCCGCGCTCAGTCTGGCGCGTTGGCTCACGCTGTGGTTGATTATTCCTGTCGCGCAAACAAAATAAATCGCGCGTCCCGTCGCGCTTTGGATTCTTTTGCGCGGCAGCGTGTCGCGTTCAAAATGCCAAAGAAAGCCAACGCGCGCGCGACGCGTTCGCGTTGTAGAATGATGCGTGTGATATGCAAGCGCGAGACGCAAACGATAATTTGAACACAGGAGCGAGACAATATGCTTGGCGCAACTCCCCAGACGATGGGACAACAACTCGGACGCCGCTCATGGGCGGAACCGTGGAAAATCAAAATGGTCGAACCGCTGCGCGTGATTACGCGCGATGAGCGCGAACGCGCGCTGCGCGCCGCGGGCTATAACACGTTTCTCTTGAAATCAGACGACGTGTATATTGATTTGCTCACCGACAGCGGCACGAACGCGATGAGCGACCGCCAATGGGCGGGGATGCTGCTTGGCGATGAAGCGTATGCCGGCAGCCGCAATTTTTATCATCTCGAAGCGGCGATGCAAAAATATTATGGCTATAAATATTTGACGCCAACGCATCAAGGTCGCGGCGCCGAACACATTCTTTCGCAAATCGCCGTCAAGCCGGGCCAATTTGTGTGCGGCAATATGTATTTCACTACGACGCGTTTGCATCAAGAGCTCGCGGGCGGAATGTTTACCGATGTGATTATTGACGAGGCGCATGATCCCGCGAGTCTACATCCCTTTAAAGGCAATGTGGATTTGCGCAAGGTTCAAGCGTTGATTGATCAAGTCGGCGCGCAAAATATCGCGTACCTCTCGCTCGCGGTGACGGTGAATATGGCGGGCGGGCAACCGGTCAGCATGGCGAACGCGCGCGAACTGCGCGCCTTGTGCAATCAACATGGCATCAAAATTTTTCTCGACGCGACGCGCGCGCTCGAGAACGCGTTTTTTATTCAAGAGCGCGAAGCGGGCTATCAGAATAAAACCCTCGCCGAAATTTTGCGCGAGTTCTGTTCCTACACCGACGGCGCGACCATGAGCGCGAAAAAAGATTCGCTCGCCAATATCGGCGGCTGGCTCGCCTTGAATGACGAAGAATTGTTTCAGGAAGCGAGCAATCTGGTCGTGGTGTACGAAGGTCTGCATACCTACGGCGGCATGGCAGGGCGCGATATGGAAGCGCTCGCCATCGGCATTGAAGAATCGGCGCAAGACGATCATATGCGCGCGCGCATCGGGCAGGTGCGCTATCTCGGCGACTTGTTGACCGATTGGGGCATTCCGATTGTGCTGCCCGTCGGCGGACACGCGATTTTTCTCGACGCGCGCGCGTTCTATCCGCACATTCCGCAGGACGAATTTCCCGCGCAAACGCTCGCGGCGGAACTGTATCTCGATTCCGGCATTCGCGCGATGGAGCGCGGCATCGTCAGCGCGGGCCGCAACGCGCAAACGGGCGACCACAATCGCCCCAAATTGGAATTGACGCGCTTGACGATTCCGCGTCGCGTGTATACGCAGGCGCACATGGACGTTGTGGCAGAAGCGGTCAAAGCGGTGTACGAACATCGCGCCACAACACGCGGCTTGAAAATGGCATTTGAGCCGAAATATTTGCGCTTTTTCCAAGCGCGTTTTGAACGGCTGTAAACGCAATGTTCCACGCCTCTCGCGATGGTATTCTCTTTACCGTTCAAGTGACGCCGCGCGCCAAGCGCGACGAAATCAGCAGAGTCACGGACGATGTGGTGAAAATTCGGCTCAACGCGCCGCCGGTCGAAGGGCGCGCGAACGAGGCGTTGATTAAATTTCTCGCGGACCGTCTTGGCATTCCGCGCCGTCAAGTGGAAATCGTGCGCGGCGAAACGTCGCGGCGCAAAGTGGTGCGCGTGCGCGGCGTGTCAGAGGCGCAAATAAAAGCGATAATAAAAGCGTGACGGGCAACCGTCACGCTTTTTTGTTGTATAGGCGCGGACGAAAAAATTATGGCGCGAGGATGCGTTCGCAGTTGACGCAAAAAACCAATTCGCTGCCGACTTTGGCGCGCGACATCAAACCGCTTGGCACGGCAAAGCCGCATTGACCGCACGCGCTATTTTTGATGAGGGCAACCGCGCGTCCTTTTTTCGCCGCGCGCAAATGGTCGTACGCGCGCAAGGTATTGGCGTCAAGCTGCGCGCGCAGCGCGGCGCGCTTGCGTTCCAATTCCGTGTCGGACGCGTCGAGTTCGCGCAGGGCGGCTTGTGCGTGTTCCTGTCGCGTTTGAGTCTCGGCGGCGCTGCGCTCATACGTGGCGTGTTTTTGGTTTACGTCCGCGGCGGCATGTTCGATTTGTTCCATCAACGCCAACGCCCGGTCTTCGAGTTCCCCCTTGCGACGCTGCAACATCTTTTCATCTTCGTTCAGCCCCGCGAGTTCTTTGGCGTTGGTGATGCGCCCGCTGTAAAGTCGCTCGTTCACCTGCGCGAGTTTTTCAGCCAAGCCACCGGTCTCTAGTTCGAGCGCGCGCAGCGCGCTTTCGAGCTCTGTGTGTTGCGTCGCGCCGCTTTCCAAAGCGACGCGCGCGGCGGTTAATTGCGCGGTATCCGCCAATTTCGCGCGCGTCTCGGCGCGCGTCCGCGCGTTTTCATTGCTCGCCAAGTCTATATTTTGCAACTCTGTCAGCAGTAAAATCACATTCATTTCCTGTTTTCCTTAAAGTTTTTACGCGATATGGGAAATCGGTGGGGGGAAACTATTGACATGCCCCCTAAAATAAGCGATAATGTGGACTGCAGTGGGACAAAGTGGGGGGAAGTGGTGAAAATGACCCACACTTTTTTGTTCGAGTGGGGAATTTTAGAACGATTGTTCTATACGGATTTTTATCATGTTTGTCGGTGAATATTCGCACAATTTGGATGATAAGGGGCGGTTGACCTTGCCCGCGCGGATGCGCGAATTGCTCGGCGTCAGCGTGGTGGTTACGCGCGGGTTGGAACGTTGCCTTTTGGTGTTCCCCGCCGCTGATTTTGAAAAATTTCTTTTTGGCATCAATACCATCGGGATGGGCGGCGCGGACGTGCGCGGATTATCGCGCTATTTCAGCAGCAAGGCAACTGAAGATTCGCCAGACAAGCAAGGGCGCGTTAATTTGCCGCTGACGCTGCGCGAGTACGCCAATTTGAATGGCGAGGTGATGGTGGTCGGCGCGTTCGATCACGTCGAGTTGTGGAATCCGTCGTTGTACGAGCAGCAGGACGCGGAATTGGTCAAGAATGTGCCGGATATGTCAGAACGCGTGAATGACGCGCTGTTGCGGATTCGAGAAAAATAGCATGGGCGGCGCGAGCGATGATGGACAATCGAGTAAAGCCGCATGTGCCGGTTTTGTTGGCTGAAGTGATTCACGCGCTGGCGCCCAAGGGGGGGGGGAAATATATTGACGGCACGGTGGGCGCGGGCGGACATGCGGAAGCGCTTTTGAACGCCGCGGCGCCTGACGGTAAACTTTTGGGTTTGGATGGCGACGCCGAGGCGTTGCGAATCGCGCGTGAAACTTTGCGCCCTTTTGGCGAACGCGCGATTTTAATTCGTTCAAACTTTACGCGTTTGGAAATGGTGGCGGCGGAACAACATTGGATTCCTTGCGACGGCGCGCTGTTGGATTTTGGATTGTCGTCCATGCAGCTGGCGAATCCCGCGCGCGGTTTTTCGTTTCAGAGCGAAACGCTGGATATGCGAATGGACGATCGCGCCGAGTTGACGGCGGCGGAAATTGTCAATACGTGGGACGAGGCGGCGCTCGCCGATTTGATTTATCTGTATGGCGAAGAACGGCTCGCGCGCAAAATCGCGCGTTTGATTTGCGAGCAGCGGCCGTTTCATTCGGCGCAAAGTTTGGCGAATGCCATCGAACGCGGGGTGGGGCGGCGCGGCAAAATTCATCCGGCGACGCGCGCGTTTCAAGCGCTGCGGCTCGCGGTGAATCACGAATTGGAAAATATTGAAACGGTCTTGCCGCAATTGGAACGCGTTGTCGGACCGGGCGGACGCGTGGCGCTCATTACGTTTCATTCGCTCGAAGACCGCATCGTGAAAAATTTTTTTAAAACGAACGCGGCGTGGCGCAATTTGACCAAGCATCCGCTGCAACCGACTTATCAACAGACGCGCGAAAATCCGCGCGCGCGCAGCGCGAAATTGCGCGTCGCGGAGAGACTGTAATTGGCGATTACACAAGATATGCGAGAACGTTGGGAACGCTTCCGGCGCCGCTGGCAAAGCGGCTATCGAAATTTCACAAAACAAACGCGGATGCGAATGCAAGCGCTGCCGTTGCTCAGCACGCTGCGTTTCGCGTTGGTTGCCATCGCGGCGTTTATTTTGGTGGCGATGGTGTATTTGGCGCAAGCGTCGAATGCCGCATTGATTGCGCGCGAGTTGCGCGTCAAGCAGTTGAAAATTCAAGAAGTCGAACGCGAGAACGCGCAGCTGCGTTATGAAATCGCGGCGTTGGCTTCGCCGAGCGCCATCGAACAGCGCGCGCGCAAGCTGGGTTTGGGACCCGCGAAACGGGTGGTGTACGCCGAGATGCCGTGGATTCAGCCGCCGCCGAATGAGTTAATGCCCGCCTTTTTGCCCGATGCCAATTTTGATATTGTGCCGCAAACATTTCAAGCGGATGAAAGCGCGACGCTCGCGCAACTGTTGTCCGTTCTAGGATTAAAGAATCTTTCCGCTTATGTTGACGCGCAAACTAAATAGCGCTCTGGCGAAAGCGTCGGACGGCGCGTAAAAAAATAGTTTCGCGACGTTCAACGCTTTTTGCTCAACTTTTTGTGTCCGCTCTTACACCTGCTCAATTTTCTCGCCGCGCCTACGTGCTGTTTGCGATTATGGTCGCCGCCGCGTTGGTAATCACGGCGCGGCTCGGTTATTGGCAAATGGCGCGTCATGATGATTTGGGCGAGTTGGCGGTTAATTTGCGCGAGCGCACCATGACCGAATACGCCAAGCGCGGCGATATTATCACGAGCGATGGCGTGCTGCTGGCGACGGATATTTTTTATTATGAAGTCACGGCGCATCCGCGCTTGATTCAAAATCCCAAAGAGCAAGCCCAAGTCTTGGCGCCGATTTTGAATCTGTCGGAAGCGGAACTGGTCGAAAAACTATCGGACCAGCGTCAACAAACCGTGATGCTGACGCTCACCGCGCCAGTGACGGCGGGCAAACAACTGACGGCTTTGCGCAATGCAGGCAAAATTGGCGCGATTGAATTTGTAGCCAAGCCGCAGCGGCGTTATCCCGGCGGTTCATTGGCGGCGCACCTTGTCGGTTTTACGAGCGCGAGCCGCTCGGGCGCGTACGGCGTCGAACAATATTTTGACGAATTATTGCGCGGTCGCGATGGTCAAATTCGCGCGGAAGCCGACGCGTTGGGCGACGAAGCGCTGCCGTTCGATTTGCCGCAAGGTTCGCCCGCGCTGAATGGATCATCGCTCGTTTTGACCATCAATAGCGCGCTGCAAAGTATCGCCGAGCGCGAAGTGGCGCGCGGCGTTCAAGAGTTTGGCGCGCGCAGCGGTCAAATTTTGATTTTGGATCCGCAGACCGGCAAAATTTTGGCGTTGGCGAGTTATCCCGCGCCGGATTTGAATGCGTTCGCGACGACGAAATTGGATGCGTACGCCGATCCGGCGGTAAGTTTGCCGTACGAACCGGGTTCGGTGTTCAAAGCGTTTACGCTCGCGGCGGGGCTCGATTCCGGCAAAATTTCGCGTGGGATTGTGTTAAATGACCCCGGCTCGGTCGTGATTGGCGGGCGCGCGATTTACAATTCCGACCGCAAAGGATACGGCAATGTGGATTTGGTCGCGGCGATGGCGAAATCGTTAAATGTCATCGCTTCGAAAATCGCGCTGGCGACTGGGCCGAAAACGTTTTATCAATATTTGCACGACTTGGGCTTTGGCACATTGAGCAATGTGGATTTGGCGGGCGAAATTCCCGGCACGGTAAAAAATCCGGGCGATGGAATTTGGTACGAATCGGATTTGGGCACCAATTCGTTTGGACAGGGGATTGCGGTGACGCCGCTGCAAATGGCGAATGCGTTGGCGGTGATTGCGAATGGCGGCAAGTTGATGCGGCCGTACATTGTAGAGCGCATTATTCATCCCGATGGTTCGGTGGAAGCGCGCTCGCCCTACATGGTGCGTCGGGTGTTGAAACCAGAGACCGCCGCGCAGGTCACGGATATTTTGTCGCGTTCCATTTTGACGGAATCCACTAACAAGGCGAACTTGCCCGGCTATACCATCGCAGGCAAAACCGGCACCGCGCAAATTCCAGTGCCGGGCGGTTATGACCCCAAGTGGACGATTGCGTCGTTTGGCGGCTATTTGCCCGCCGATAATCCGCAATATGTGATTTTGGTAAAGATTGACCGACCGCAAAAATCGCCATGGGGTTCGCAAGTGGCTTCGCCGATTTTCGCGGCGGTCGCGCAGCAAATCGCGCAGTTGACCGGTTTGCCGCCGGATGATATTCGCAAGGCAATGTCGAAATAAGCGGCGTGTTTGGCTAGTCCGGAGCGGAGAATATGGCAATCGCAAAACCTCATGTTGGTGTAACACGCGGTTATAAACCAAAACGCGCGCGCGCGGCGCAGCGCGGACCCAATGTCTGGCAGCGCGCTACAATGGGGTTGCGCCAAAACGCGTGTGAAATGATTGAATTCGCGCGCGATGAAATCGCGGGCGCGGCGCTGGATACGATACAGCTTTGGGAATATTTGCGTTATATCTCGCGGCGCGAAACGCGGACGCGCGTGGCGCCGGTGATTCACGAGTTGGAAACGTTGACGCATGGACATGAAATGACCAATGATTTAACCGCGTTCGCGGTCAAGCAAGCCAGCGCGTTAAATGTTGGGACATTCAAGCGTCGAGCGCTTTAAACGCGTCGTATGTTGACGTTGGGTGATTTGTATCAAGCTTTGGTTGGAACGAAACCATCGGGTAGCGGGTCGGTTGCGGCGCTCTGGCATGAGCGTATCCTGCGAGTGGCGATTGATTCGCGGCAAGTGATACCGGGTTCGGTGTTTTTTGCGCTAAAGGGTAAAGCGCTCGATGGACATCAATTTATTGGCGACGCGTTGGCGCGCGGCGCAATCGCCATCGTCGGAGACGCGCGCGCGCGCGAATCGGGGTTCGGAGGCAATCTAACTTTAATAGATGTCGCCGGGTTACAACCGAACCCCGATTTGTCCGCCTCGACGATTCCGTTTTTTGCGACAAATGATAGCTTGGGCGCTTTGCAAAATTTCGCCGCGTATTGGCGGCGTCAATTTCCGTCGCTGCAAGTGATTGGCGTGACGGGCAGCGTTGGCAAAACTTCGACCAAAGAATTGATTTGGGCGGTTTTAAAACAGCGTTATCGCACCTTAAAAAGTCAAGGCAATCTAAATAGCGAGACGGGTTTGCCGTTGGCGCTTTTTGAATTGAACGAAACGCACGAGCGCGCCGTTTTGGAGATGGGCATGTACGCGGCGGGCGAAATCGCGACGCTGTGCCAAATCGCCGAACCGGTCGTCGGCGTCGTTACGCTCATCGCGCCGATTCATTTGGAACGTCTGGGTTCGATCGAGAAAATCGCGGCGGCAAAGGCAGAGTTGGTTCAAGCGCTGCCCGCGCGCGGCTGGGCGATTCTCAATGGCGACGATGCGCGTGTGCGCGCGCTGCGCGCTCAAACGCGCGCCCAAGTGATGACTTTTGGCATTGATTCTTCCAACGATGTGTGGGCGGATGAAATTACGAGTCGCGGTTTGGAAGGGATGACCTTTGCGCTGCATCACGGCGCGACGCATTTGCATGTGCGCGTGCCGCTGCTCGGTCAACACAGCGTGCATACTGCGCTGGCGGCGGCGGCGGTCGGTCTGACGCAGGGTTTGGCGTGGGAAGAAATTCTGGATGGTTTGCAAGATGTCGCGGCGCAATTACGTTTACTGGCGACGCCGGGCGAAAACGGCGTCACGCTTTTGGATGACACATATAACGCGAGTCCGCCTTCGACGCTCTCGGCGTTGAATCTTTTGGCGGAATTGAATGGGCGCAAAATCGCGGTGTTGGGCGATATGCGCGAGTTGGGCGAATATGAACAAGAAGGGCATTCGCTGGTGGGTCTGCGCGCGGCGCAAGTGGCGAATGTCATTATCGCGGTGGGCGCGTTGGGAAAATTGATTGGCGACGCGGCGCGCGAACAGGGGCATGTCCAAGTGCATTACGCTCAAAATAACGCGCAGGCGGTGACGCTCGCGCGGCAGTGGTCCCAACCGGGTGATATCGTTTTAATCAAAGGTTCGCGCGGCGCGCAGATGGAAGAGATTGTGCGCGCGCTGACGTTGGACTCGACAGCGCGCGGAGGCAGCGCGTCGTAGGCGCCACCCATTATGGCAATTCCATTGACGTTGGGGACGTTGTCCTTTTTGCTGGCGGTGATTTGGGGCGCGCCATTGATTCGTTGGCTCAAAGCCAATGGCATCGGCAAACAAATTCGCATCGAAGAACCTGAATCGAATCAGGTGAAAATGGGCACGCCGACGATGGGCGGAATTATGATTATTGTGCCTGTCGTGGTGATTACGGTCACGTTGAATATTTTCAATTTGATGAGCGGGACGGTGGTCGGCGGTTCGGTGCTGGCGCCATTGTTGACGATGGTTAGTTATGGCGCGTTGGGCGCGTATGACGATTGGATGGGTTTGCGCGGCGCGCGCGGCGCGGTTGGTTTATTGGGCCGCTATAAAATTTTAGCGCAAATTGTTTTGGCTGCCCTAATCGCGGTGATTTTGTATTTTCCTTTGGATATTCACAGCATCGCGATTCCGACGATTCCGCAAAAAATTGATTTGGGTCTGGCGTATATTCCAATCGCGGTTTTTATCATTGTCGGCACGGCGAACGCGGTGAATTTTACCGATGGTTTGGATTCGTTAGCAGGTTGGGTGACCGCTTTTGGTTTTGCCGCGTACGGCGTGATTGCGTTTTTGCAGCAGCAAATTTATCTGGTGACGTTCTGTTTTATCATGGTCGGCGCGCTGCTGGCGTTTCTCTGGTACAACGCGCATCCGGCGGAATTGTTCATGGGCGATGTCGGTTCGATGGCGCTCGGTTCGACGCTCGCGGTGGTGGCATTAATGACCGGACAATGGTTGTTGCTGCCATTGATTGGAATTATTTTTGTGGCGGAAGCTATTTCGGTGATTCTCCAAGTGGGTTATTTCAAGTTGACCAAAGGCAAACGTCTTTTTAAAAAGACGCCGATTCATTATCATTTTTTGCTGCTGGGCTGGTCGGAAATGCAAGTGGTGCAGCGTTTTTGGCTCGTCGGTTTGCTCGCGGCGATGTTGGGCGTCGCGCTGGCGTTGTTATAGTTGAACGTTTAACCCCTGACATGGAATTAAAAAATAAACGCGTGCTGGTCATGGGGCTTGGTTTGCACGGCGGCGGTTTGGGCGTGACGCGTTGGTTGTTGAAACAGGGCGCGCGTGTGACGGTGACGGACCTTAAAAAAGAAGATGATTTGAAACCGACGCTTGAACAAATTGATTTGAAAAACGTCGAGTTTGTTTTGGGCGAACACCGCGCGCGCGATTTTGAAAACGCCGATTTGGTGATTCGCAACCCGGGCGTGCCGCGCGAATCGCGCTATTTGCAAATCGCGCGCGAAAACAAGATTCCGATTCGGATGGAATTGGGTTTGTTCACCGAGCTGCTGCCGCGTGGGATGGAGCAGGTGATTGGCATCACAGGCACAAAAGGCAAAACGACGACGACGCTGATGACCGGCGCGATTTTGAAACGCGCGCATCCCAAGACCGTTATCGCGGGCAATCTGCGCGTGTCGGCGCTCGAACTGCTTGACCAAATTGACGCGACTACGCCGGTGGTTTTGGAAATGTCGTCGTTTCAGCTTGAAGAATTCGAGGAATTGAAACGCAGTCCGCATCTCGCGGCGCTCACCAATGTCTATCCCGACCATCTGAATCGTTATCGCGATATGGACGAATACACATGGGCAAAAGCGCAAATTTTTTTGCATCAACAACCGCGCGATTTTTTAATTCTGAACTTTGACAATAGCATTTGCACCCGCTTGCGTCCAAAAGCAATGGCTCAAGTGATTTGGTTCAGCCGCGCGCGCGCGTTAAAAGATGGCGCGCGCTTGGAGCGCGATTGGCTGGTGTGGAATGAGGCGGGCAAGTTGGAGCGGATATTGCCCATCGCGGCGCTGCCGGCGGGACAGCACAATATCGAAAACGCGCTCGCGGCGCTCGCGTTGACGCACGCGTGGGGCGCGCCGCATTCAATCATTGCAGAGGCGTTGCGCGAATTTCGCGGCGCGCCGCATCGTTTGGAGCTGGTGCGCGAATTGGACGGCGTACGATACATTAACGACACAACAGCGACTGCGCCGCACGCGACGATTGCGGCGCTGCAAACGTTGGCGCCGCGCGGCGGAAAAATCTTTTTGATTGCGGGCGGCGCCGATAAAGGATTGCCGTACGATGGGCTGGCGAAAGTGATTTTGGAAACGAACGCCCAAGTCATTTTGTTAGCGGGCAGCGCGACAGAAAAAATCGAACGCGCGTTGATAGCGCGCGACGCGCGCGCGCAAATCGCGGCGCGCGCGCAAGATTTGGCGCAAGCGCTCGCGGCGGGCAAAAGTTTGGCGCGGGCGGGAGATGCCGTTTTGCTTTCGCCGGGCGCGGCGAGCTTTGGCATGTTCGCGAATGAATTTGAACGCGGCGATATGTTTCGCGCGTTGGCGTTGGCGTTATAAAAGAGCGGATTGCGGAGATGGGGGACGCGTGACACTTCCGGTAACTGTTCAATCTTCATGGTTCAATACGGTCCGCGCGCGCCTGTGGACGCGCGGCGCGCGCCCGGCGGATTATGCGCTAGCCGTTATCGTCGGCGCGCTGCTCTTGATTGGGACGCTGATGATTTATAGTGTCTCGGTTGGACCCAATTTGCAGACAGGCGATGCCGACCCGTTCAGTTTGGTGGAACGGCATTTGATGATGTTGGGCATTGGCGTGTGCATGTTGTTGATTTGCGCGCGGCTCGATTATCATTTTTTGCAGCGCGGCGCGGTGTGGATGATGTTGGGCACGTTGACGCTGCTCGTGTTGTTGCTGTTGTTTGGCGATGAGGTGCAGGGCGCGAAACGTTGGCTCATTGGCCCCTCGATGCAACCTGGCGAAATCGCCAAGTTGGTCATGATTATTTATGTCGCGGCGTGGCTCGCCTCCAAAGGAAAAAAATTACGCAATCCGCTGTATGGGCTTTTGCCGTTCGCGATTTTGGTGGGGATTGTCGCGGGCTTGATTATTATGCAGCCGAACTATAGCACCGCGCTGTTGATTGTGGGTGTCGCGTTTACGATGTTTTTTCTCGCGGGCGCGGATTTGAAACAATTTGTCGGTTCGGCGTTTGTGGCGACGGCGGCGGCGGCGCTCGTGGTTCTGCAATCCGAGCGCGCGATGGCGCGTTTGGCGACATTGTTTATGGATCCGACCAAAGAATTGACAGATGGCTCGTGGCAGGTCGCGCAAACGTTGATTGCGTTATCGTCGGGCGGTATCTTGGGCAAAGGTTTAGGCACGGGCGGCGGGCAATACGGTTATGTGCCGCTCGCGCATTCGGACGGCATCTTTGCGATTTGGG
The DNA here is from genome assembly GCA_021463195.1 of Anaerolineae bacterium. Lineage (GTDB taxonomy): Bacteria > Chloroflexota > Anaerolineae > UBA4142 > SHND01 > SHND01. The sequence continues at coordinate 28,011 of JAJTXZ010000021.1, read as the reverse complement.
GTGAAGAGACGGGCTGGGTGGGCGCGACGCTTTTGGTGGTATTGTTTGTGGCGTTGGCGTATCGCGGCTTGCGGATTTCGCAAAAAGCGCCCGATGATTTTGGGCGTGTGCTCGCGGCGGGCATCACCTTTTGGCTGACGCTCCAAGCATTTGTCAATATGGGGGTGGTCACGCAGCTGATTCCGTTTACCGGGCAGCCGCTGCCATTCATTTCATACGGCGGTTCTTCGCTCATTATGGGTTTGGCAAGCATTGGTATTTTGTTGAGCATTTCGCGCGCCATGCCCAAGCCGCCGATTGTCAAGAGCGCGCCGACGGTGGGCAGCGCGCCCGCGACCAAAGAAAATTTAGCTGCGGCAAAAAAGAATGCGACTATTAGTTACGGGGGGCGGAACCGGCGGACACGTGTATCCGCTCGTCGCCGTGCTGGAACAACTCGCCGCGCCAACGACAACGCGCCAGACGCATGAGGTTCTCTATCTCGGACGCGACGCGAGCGTAGAGCAGCGCATCGCGGCAAAGCTGAACCTTCCGTTTGTAGGAATGCGCGTCGGCGGCGTGCGCGGCAAAACCTTTGCGACGCAAGCGCAAAATATCGCGCGGCTGTTTCAAGCGTCCAAGCTGGCGGCGCGCGAATTGGAACGTTTCAAGCCCGATGTGGCGCTAGCGACCGGCGGTTACGTGAGCGCTCCAGTGATTTGGGCGGCGTGGCGCAAAAAAATTCCGGTCGTAATCGAGTTGCCTGATTTGGAGCCGGGCTGGGCGATTCGGGCGACCTGGCGATTTAGTCGCCAAGTCGCGGTTTCGTTTGAGCAAGTTTTAGAATTTTTTCCGCGCGGACGCGCGACGGTGACCGGTTATCCGGTGCGCCAAGCGTTTTTTCAAGCGACGCGCGCGGCGGGGTGCGCACATTTCCAACTGGATATGAATTTTCCGGTGGTGACGATTTTTGGCGGCAGTCAAGGCGCGCACGCGTTGAATGAAAGCGCGCGCGCGAATTTAAAAGCGCTGACGGCGGCGACGCAGACGCTGCATATTTGCGGCGCGCATGACCGAGCCGCGCTCGAGGCGGCGCGCGCGCAGCTGGATGCTCAAGCGCAAGCGCGTTATCGCGTGTTTGAATATCTGGACGCGGACATGCCGCTCGCGCTCGCGGCGGCGGATGTGATTGTGGCGCGCGCTGGCGCGGCGACGCTCGGCGAATTTCCGGCGGTGGGCGCGCCGAGCATTTTGATTCCGGGAATGTTCGCGCAGGGTCATCAGAGCAAGAACGCGGCATTTCTCGCGGCGCGTGACGCGGCGCTAATTTTGGCAGAGGAAAAATTAGAGACGGATTTCGCGCCGACGCTCTTGCGCTTGTTGAATGACCGCGCGCGATTAGAGACGATGCGGCGCGCCGCGCGGGCATTGGCGCGACCGGACGCGGCGCAGCGCATTGTCCAACTGCTGCAAGAGGCGCGCGCGTGAATGGGTTTCAACGCCAACCGCCTCTGGCTAAAGCGTGGCGCGGGCGACATATTCATTTTGTCGGTATTGGCGGCGCGGGTTTGTCGGCGTTGGCGCGGGTGATGTTGGGGCGCGGCGCTATCGTCAGCGGTTCGGACGCCAAGCCGTCGGCAGTCTTGCGCGAATTGGAAAACGCGGGCGCGAAAATTTTTGTCGGACATGCCGCGGAAAATATCGCGGGCGCGGACGCAGTGGTTATTACTTCGGCGGCGGCGATAGATAATCCTGAAATGGTCGCGGCGCATTTACAAAATATTCCCGTCTTGAAGCGACGCGAATTTTTGCGCGAGATAACGGCGGGCTATAAAACGATTGCGGTGGCGGGGTCGCATGGCAAAACGACGACGACGGCGATGTTGGCGTTGATGTTGACCGCCGCGGATTTGGACCCGACCGTGGTCGTCGGCGGAACGATTCCCGAATGGCAAACTAACGCGCAGGTGGGCAATTCGGAATGGTTTGTGATTGAAGCGGATGAATACGATTACGCCTTTGAGGGCTTGGAACCATTTGTCGCGGTTGTGACCAATGTGGATTACGATCATCCGGATTTGTTTCCGACGCGCGACGCGTATCAAAATGTTTTCGCGCGATTTATGGCGCAGACGCGCGCGGACGGCGCGCTGGTGGTATGCGGCGATGAGCGCGTCGCGCGCGCGCTGGCAAGGTCAAGCGGGCGCGCGGTTGTGACCTACGGTTTGACGGCGGATAATGTTTGGCGCGCGGTGACAGTCAAATCGAACGCGCAGGGCGGAATGAGTTTTCTGGTGAATCATGCCGGGCAGGGGTTGGGCGAAATCGCGCTCGCGACGCCGGGCGCGCATAATGTGTTGAATGCGCTCGCCGCGCTGGCGGTAACACGCTTGATCGGCGCGTCGTTCGATCGCGCGCGCGCGGCTTTGGCGAAATTTCACGGCGTCGGGCGACGCTTTCAGATTCGCGGCGCATTTCACGGCGCGACGATTATTGACGATTACGCGCATCATCCGACTGAAATTCGCGCGACCTTGCGCGCGGCGCGGACGCGTTTCCCTGACGCCAAAATTTGGGCGGTATTTCAACCGCACACTTTTACGCGGACGAACGCGTTGTGGGATGAATTTGTCAATGCCTTTGACGATGCCGATCATGTACTGGTCACAGAGATTTACGCGGCGCGCGAGCAAAATGTATTGGGTTTGAGCAGCCGGACTTTGGCGGAACGAATGCAAGCGCGCAAGACGCGGTTCGCGGCGAGTCTGGAACAAGCCGAAGTTATTTTGCGAAATGAATTGCGGGCAGGGGATGTGGTAGTGACGCTCGGCGCGGGGGATGTAAATCAGCTTGCGGCGCGACTGATGCGGGAAAATTATGCGTGATGTATTGGGGTCGCGAAATTGGATTTATTGGTGGGCGACGTTAACCACGTCAGTCTTTTTGTCGTCGTGGCTGCCGACGATAGCCGGTTTTTTTCGCGATAGCGGTTTTTTTTCGCCGAACACTTTTCCCTTTAGTTTGGTCAAGGGTTTGAATCAGTGGATTGACAGCATCGCGCAAAATATCGAAAACTCGGTCCAATTCAATCCGAACGCGGCGCTGTTTGCGATTGGTTCGATCCAAGTGCACGCGTGGGTGCTTGCGGTGGTGGTGGGACTGCTCGTCTTGGGCGGCGCGGTGGCGCTGTATGTGCGCGCGCTCAAGAGTTCGGCGCTCGGCGATGATATTTTGACGCTGTTGGCGCTCTATTTTATTTTGCGCGTCGAAGCGTACATTATCGGTCTGACGAATGTAGCGCCGTTGGAGGGCGCGGGCAATATCGTGATTGAAAATCCGCTGGTCGGTTTTTGGGTCATGATGTTTTTTCTCTTTGTCTTGATTTTTATGGGCGGCGGATTGCACAGTCGGCGCGCGTTCTGGCGCGGTTTATTGGAAGCGGTGCTGATTGCGCTCTTTGTGTTGCCGACGGAAACCGCCAACGCGTTGGGCTTGATGTTTTTGGGATTGTACGCGTTCGGAAATTTGCTTACGACGAATTTGGTGTTTGGCATTTTTTGGGGCATGGCGGGTGTATTTATGGCGTTGACGCGACTGACCGGGACGGCGGCGACATAGCGGCGCAATGTTGGAAACGAATATTGCGCGCGGCGAAACGCTGGCGCGACATACCACTTTTCGCATCGGCGGCCCAGCGGAATATTTTACGCGCGTAAATTCACGCGCCGAATTGACGCAAGCGGTACGATGGGGCAGGGCGCGCGAGCTCGAGATTTTTATACTCGGCAATGGTTCTAATATTCTCGTGAGCGACGCAGGTGTGCGCGGCTTGGTGATTAAAAATCACGCCGACGCGGTTCAGGAGAATTCAAGCGCGCGCGGGGAAATTTTGCGCGTGACCGCTGATAGCGGCGCGCCGCTGCCGGGGTTGGCGAATCGGTTGGCGCGACAAGGTTGGCGCGGATTAGAGTGGGCGATTGGCGTACCGGGCACCGTTGGCGCCGCGGTGGTGACGAATGCGGGCGCGCACGGCAGCGCGCTGAGCGACATTTTGACGCGCGCGGAAATTTTGGATTCGCAAAATAATTCGCGTTGGTGGAGGCGCGACGAATTGCAGTACGCTTATCGCGCGAGTGTTTTGAAACAATATCCAAACGACGCGGTGGTATTGCGCGCGGAATTTGAATTGCGGCGCGATGAACCTGCCAACTGCATTGCGCGGATGAGTCAATATACCGAACAGCGCCGCCGCACGCAGCCGACTGACCCGAGCGTTGGCTCGATGTTCAAGAATCCGCCGGGCGATTACGCGGGTCGTTTGATTGACGCGGCGGGCATGAAAGGGCAGCGCGTCGGTAACGTCCAGGTTTCGAACGTCCATGCGAATTTTTTTGTGAATCTTGGCGGCGCGACCGCGCGCGAGGTTCTGCGTTTGGTGGAATGGACGCAAGCGGCGGTGCGCGAGAAATTCAAAGTGGAATTGGAATTGGAAATTCAGTTGGTCGGATTTTCGCGTAACGGATGATGAATCGCGCATGACACAAAAAATTCGCGTCGGTCTGATTTTTGGCGGCAAGTCGGGCGAACATGAAGTTTCGCTCGCTTCGGCGCAGTCCGTTTTGCGCGCGCTCGATGCGGAAAAATACGAGCCGGTGTTGATTGGCGTCACCAAACAGGGCGAGTGGTTGACGGGCGGCAATCCGTTGAAACAACTGGTGAATGCCACCCAGTCGCCGTTATTGCAAGCGGCGGCTGACGCGAACGGCGCAAGCCGCGCCATGGTTTCGCATAGCGCGACGGAAATGACGACGACGGAAACGCTGAATAAAAATGTGGATGTCGTTTTTCCGTTGATTCACGGTCCGAATGGCGAAGATGGCACGCTGCAAGGATTGCTCGAACTCGCGGCTTTGCCGTATGTGGGCGCGGGCGTCGCGGCGAGCGCGGTGGGCATGGACAAGCAACTGATGAAGGCGCTGTTTCGCAATGCCGGTTTGCCTGTCGCCGAATATCTCGTGGCGCTGCGACGCAGATGGGAACATGATCCGGAAGAAACGATTCACGAAATCGAGACGACGATTCAGTATCCGTGTTTTGTGAAACCCGCGAATCTTGGCTCGAGCGTCGGCATCAGCAGAGCGCGCAACTGGGATGAATTGACGCAGGCGTTGTCGAACGCGGCGCAGTATGATCGCAAAATAATTATCGAACGCGCGGTGGACGCGCGTGAAATCGAATGCAGCGTTTTGGGTAATGACGCGCCCATTGCTTCGCTGCCCGGCGAAGTGATTCCTGAGCGCGAATTTTACGATTATGACGCGAAATACGCGGACGCGCATACGCGCTTGATTGTGCCGGCAGAGTTGTCGGGCGAACAGACGCGCGCGGTGCAAGAATTGGCGGTGCGCGCGTTTCAGGCGATTGATTGCTGCGGCATGGCGCGGGTGGATTTCTTTATTGACCGACGCGACGGCAAAATTTTGGTCAATGAAATTAACACACTGCCCGGTTTTACCGCTGTTTCGATGTATCCGAAAATGTGGCAAGCGAGCGGTTTGGCTTATCCGCAGTTGATTGACCGTTTAATCCAGCTGGCGTTAGAACGTCACGCGGATAAAAAACGCAACAAGGTAGTGTCCTAACAAGTTGGTAGCTCACGTTACGCGCAGTCGCGAAAAAATCGCGCGTAAACGTACGGCAAATTTCAAATTTGCCGTACTATTGCGTAACATCAGTGGGTAATAAATAATCGGCAATGCGCCATGCGGAAACTGATAACTGATTATTCTTTATGCTTCGCTGATTTCATATGGATATTCGTCGCCAACCCGTAGAGCCGGAAAAGAAACCGGTCGCGCGCCGCACGCGGCGCAAGCGGCAGGTGGTGGGCGCGTCGTCGCGTGTCCGCGTTGTGGCGCCCGAACCGCGCGAAAAAGCGGCGCGTCCGCGCAAGGTTCAAAAGCGCGCGACGTTCGATATTGCCGCGCCGCGCATTGAATTGAATCCGTGGCGCACGGCGCGCGATTGGCGCGCCAGCCGCCCAAAATTTTTCGCCGGATTCATGTTGGCGTTGTTGAGCGCGCTATTGTGGGCGAGTTTTAATCTCGACGCGTTTTTTGTTTCGCAGCCGGCGGTGATTGGCGCCAAGATTGTGCCGCGTCAAGAAATCGCGCAGGTCGCGGGCGTGGATGGTTGGAATATTTTCTTTGTTGATCCGCGCGCGGTCGAACGCGCGGTGCGCGCGCTGCCAGAATTCAAAGATGTTCAAGTGTATGTGACCCTGCCGAATACGGTCGAAATTTATACCGTCGAGCGCGCGCCGCGTTTTGTGTGGGAAGTGGCGGGCAAAAATTTTTGGGTGGATCAGGAAGGGATTGCGATGAGACCGCGCGGCATGGTGCCGAATGGCTGGCATGTGCGCGATTCGGAAGGCAAGGCGGTCCAGTACGGCGAGCGCATTAATCCCGATGCGTTCAACGCGGCGGTTTCGCTCATCAATGCGTGGAAAGCCGCGCCGAAATATTTTGAATGGACCAAGGCGCACGGCTTGACCTTGCGCGATGAACATGGCTGGTTGATTTATTTTGGCAGCGCGAATCAGATGCAAGACAAACTCACCGCGCTACATATTGTGACGACGCAGCTGCTGCGCGACAAGCGCTCTGTGTTGTTTATTGATTTGGGCAGCGGGTTGCCCTATTACCAAGAAAGCGCGGCGAAAAGCAAATAGGCGATGCGCCAAGGGAGGGTGTATGAGTATTCCGGTGGCAGTATTGGACATTGGCACGACCAAAACGGTGGCGCTTATTGCGGAACAGGCGCAAGATGGCGTGCGCGTGTTGGGCGTGGGTTTGGCGCCGAGCGAGGGCATTCGCAAAGGCGTGGTGGTGGATGTGAAACTTGCGGCGCAAGCGATTGCGCTGGCGGTGGAACAAGCCGAACGCATGGCGAATATGTCGATTGAAGGCGCATACGTCGGCATCGCGGGCGCGCATATTGCGTCCATCAATTCGCGCGGCGTCGCGCCGATTCCGCACGGGCGCGCGGTAACGCAAGACATTGTGCAGCGCGCGATGGATGCGGCGCAGGCGATTGCGGTGCCGGATAATCGCGAAGTGATTCACGCGATCGCGCGCGGTTTTTCGCTCGACGGCCAAGACGGTGTGCGCGATCCGATTGGGATGATGGGTTATCGTCTGGAAGTCGAGGCGCACATTGTGACGGGCGCGGTGGCGTCAATTCAAAATTTATATAAAGCGGTTGAAGCGGCGGGGGTGCGCGTGATTCAGTTGGCGCTCGAGCCGATTGCGTCGGGCGAAGCGGTGTTGACGAGCGCGGAACGCGATTTGGGCGTGGCGTTAGTGGATATTGGCGGCGGCACAACCGATATCGCGATTTTCATTGAAGGCAGCGTGTGGCATACCGTCGTCTTGCCGATTGGCGGTATGCACCTGACGAATGATTTGGCGGTTGGCTTGCGCGCGCCTTTTGCCGCGGCAGAGGAAATCAAAATAAAGTACGGCACAGTGTTGGCGGACGATGCGCGGCCCGAAGAAATTATCGAGCTCGCCGCATTCGGCGATGAAGAGATGCGCGTCGTCTCGCGGCGCGAGGTGTCGGAAATTTTGCAAGCGCGCGCCGAAGAAATTTTTTCGATGGTGTTGATCGAAATCAAACGCTCGGGTTATGACGGCTTGTTGCCCGCCGGCATTGTGTTGACGGGCGGAACGGCGCAGCTCGCGAGCATCAAAGCGTTCGCGCGCGAAAGCGTGGGTTTGCCGAGTCGCGTCGGTTCGCCGCAAAAAATCGAGGGGATGGTGGAACGCGTGAGCGCGCCGGCGTTTGCTACGAGCATTGGTTTGGCGCAATGGGGTTTGCGCGAGGCGGACAGTCAAACGCTTGAACTGACAAAAATGGAAGCGCGCGCGCGGCGCAAAAGTCGTGAAGGAATATTTGCGCCGTTGGTCAATATGGGCGGTTGGCTGCGAAACGCGCTGCTGCCGGAAAAGGCGGAATAGAAATGATACGTCTGAATAAACTAAAATCGAGCATTTTTGCGAGTGAATTTGACCGGATAGCATTGTTGGCGCGGTTGTTGGCGACGCTGGCATTGCTTGCGGTAGTTTGGAAAATTGGGTCTTGACATAGTGATATTTGGGGCTTATAATCTCACACATGTCCTAAATCTAGTATGTTTTGCGGGAATTTTTACTAGATAGGGATGCGTCATAGAGAGTGTGAGCGCCCGAATCGTGCCTAGTGGTAGCCATAATCTGCCATCTCTTGATGGCGAGTACATTGTGAGGTAGAGCGATGGAGCGAAATTCCCTTATTCCCCCCCGGCCGCCGGTTCCACCAAAGCGCGCGGAACCCGTATTTAACGGCGTTGAAAATTTTGCGGCAATCAAAGTCGTCGGCGTTGGCGGCGGCGGCACCAATGCCGTCAATCGTATGATTATCGAAGGATTGCGCGGCGTGGATTTTATCGCGATTAATACCGACGCGCAGGCGCTGATTCATTCGCAAGCGCAAACCAAGATTCGCATTGGCGACAAGCTGACGCGCGGTCTGGGCGCGGGCGGCGACCCCGAGCGCGGCATGAAATCCGCTGAAGAGACCGCCGACGATATTCGCGATTCGATCAAAGGCGCGGATATGGTGTTTGTCACAGCGGGCATGGGCGGCGGCACAGGTTCGGGCGCCGCGCCAGTGATTGCCAAACTCGCGCGCGAAATGGGTTCGCTTACGATTGGCGTGGTCACCAAACCGTTTATGTTTGAAGGCGCGAAACGCAAGCGTGTCGCCGATGACGCGTTGAATCGGCTTAAAGATAATGTGGACACGCTCATTATTATTCCCAATGATCGGTTATTGGACATTGTGGATAAAAAGGCGTCGCTTCAATCCGCGTTTCGTCTCGCCGACGATGTGCTGCGGCAAGGCATTCAAGGCATTAGTGAATTGATTACGGTGCCGGGTTTGATTAATCTTGACTTTGCCGATGTGAAAACGATTATGGGCGAAGGCGGCGCGGCTTTGATGGCGGTCGGACGCGGCAGCGGCGAGAACCGCGCGGTGGCGGCGGCGGAAATGGCGATTAAATCGCCTTTGCTCGATGTGAGCATTGATGGAGCGCGCGGTGTTTTGTTTAATGTCACCGGCGGCGAAGATTTAACGCTGCATGAAGTATATGAAGCGGCGGAAATTGTGCGTCGCGTGGCGGATCCAGAAGTGAACCTAATCTTTGGCGCGGTCATCAATCCCGAAATGAAAGACGATGTGCGCATCACTGTCATTGCGACAGGTTTCCAAGCGCAAGCGAAACGCTTGCCCGGAGCGGGCGCAGGCGTCGCGACGGGAAACGTAGTCGCCGCGCCGGGCAAGAAAACGATTGATTTCCCGGTGCGCCAATTTGACCGCGAAGATTTGGATATTCCCGCGTTTTTACGCAAGCGGGGCTGAATCTCTACTCTCCAAATTTCAATCGCAAGATTGGAGATTGGAGACAAGAGATTGAATTCTCTACCGCTTGCTCCACATCAGCTAAATCACGGTGGGCGTCTCTGTGACGAGGAAGTTGTGAAGTGGCGGGAACCGGCGGAGAAGCGGGGTAGTGGGACCCCGCTTCTCTTTTTTGTTGGAGTGAATTGGAACGGAATAGGTGCGGGTAGGAACGGAATGAGTGAGTAGGAACGGAATGGGTGCGGGTAGGAACGGAACCCGGTTCCGTTCCTACCCGCCGTTCCTACCCGCATCCCCACCGCGTAATTTTCTTAAGGAACTTTTGCGTTAATTGGTGTTATAATTTCAGCGACATGTTCAAAAGTTGTTAACGAGTTGAACATTCAAGTTTGCCGCACGCAGCGCACATGTTTTTGCTTTCATTCTTTATAGAAAGGAGGTAGAACTAGCGACGCGATTTCCTTCCGCTATAGTTTGCGCGAACTAGCGTTTTATGAAATTGAGTGGATCGCATTTTCTAATGCGGCGCGCGCGGACGTCTTGCCGCGTAGCCGTCCCCGCAATTTCATTAAAAGCGCTAGGTTGAACGCGCGAACCATAATATTTGAATCCTGCAATGCCAGAGCCGCGTTTACGTATTTTGCTCGTGCGCTCTGATTCTTTTTTTTTCTTGTTATCCTTTTGAAAGGAGTATATCCGATATGAGTCGGATTATGGGGGTATTGGCACTCAACGCGTCTACCTATCGCGAAATCGCCGATGATCCAAACGCAACGCAACCGGCGGGGCTCATCGTCGTCATTGCCGCGCTAGTCGGTGGATTTATATCGGGGTTTGTTCGTACGGACCCGAGTAATCCGCAGCAGCTGCTTTCCCCCAATATTGTCAATGCCATTGTCGCGGCGCTTGTGACTGTGATCTTTGCGTTGCTTGCATGGTTCGTCACGGCATGGATTCTCGCATTTGTCGCGCGGTGGTTTGGCGGCAAGACGAATACAAAGGAAATGCTGCGTGTGACCGGGTATGTCGAAATTTTCGCCTTTGTCTCGGTCTTGACGCTAATCGCGTTCATCAGCCCGACATTGCTTTGTCTTGTGGGCTTTATCGGTCTCGCCGCGGCGATTTTGCGGCTTATCGGATACATTGTCGGCATCCGTGAGGCGGCAGAATTTTCCACCGGCAACGCGATCATCACGGCGATTATCGCCGTCATAGTGAATTTTATGATTTACTTGGCGGCGACATTTGTAATCGCATCCGCAATAGGACTTGTTGCCGGTATGACCGGCGGCAGTTAACAGATTCGCACTATCCAACAAAAGGAGTTATATCTCATGGACATGGATCGTATTATGGGCGTTATTACGCTCAAAGCCCCCGTTTATCGCCAAATCGCCGAAGACGCGAATGCGACAACCCCAGCGGCGATTATTACCGCTGTCGTCGCGCTGATTTCAGGGTTTTTTGGCGGCGCGATTGCCTTTGATACCACCGCGCAGACTTCGAGCTTTAACCTGATGGGCGGCGTTATTTTCGCCATCATTACGGTGATCTTGGCGCTCATCGGTTGGTTTATCGCAGGGTGGGTCCTGGCGTTTGTGTCCAAGATGTTTGGCGGCAAAACCAACACGCAAGAAATGTTGCGCGTGACCGGTTACGTCAATGTCTTTGGTCTCGTCGGCATCTTGAACATTCTGGTTTTGCTTACCCCGATTTTGGGCTGCATCACCGGCTTGATCGGGTTGGTCGCCGCGATTTTAAAGCTCATCGGTTATATCATCGGTGTGCGCGAAGCGGCGGAATTTTCGACAGGTAACGCCGTCATTACGGCGATCGTCGCTGCGGTTGTCAACTTTTTGATTGTGGCTGTCATCGGCGGCATGATTTTTGCCGCGGTTGCTGGCGCTATGGCGTTTACTGGCGCAGGCCAATAGCAGTTGAGATTCAAGAGCCAGAGTGATTCACTCTGGCTCTTTTTTTTTTGCGCGCGAGATATTCGTTCCCCACGATTCAGTTTGCAAGTCGCGCTAAATTTTTGACTTGTGACGGATTTTTAAGGTCAACCTCTTGAAATAGCGCGTAGTTTGTGTTACACTCCAAATCGCAAAACCACAATATCTCGTGGGTCATTAAGAATACATACAAGATTTAGTGGATTTTAGGGTCTGGGCAGCGTTGTCCATGCCCTATTTTTGACCCAACGCGTGTTTCGGAAATGCGAAATTGAACTTATGCGTTGTCCTTATTGTTCCAAAGAAGCCAGTAAAGTTATTGACACGCGCGAATCCGAGGAAGCGATTCGGCGGCGGCGCGAATGTCTCAAATGCGGGCATCGCTTTACCACGTATGAACGCGTCGCGCAAACGTCACTTATGGTTATCAAGCAAGACGGGCGACGCGAAGCGTTTGACCGCCAAAAGTTATTGAGCGGCATCACGCGCGCCTGCGCTAAACGACCCGTGCCAATGCAAGCCATCGAAGCGATCGTGGACGACATCGAAGCGCAGCTGCACACGCTCGGACGCTCCGAAGTGGATTCGCAAAAAATCGGGCAGATGGTGATGGAGCGTTTGCGCGCGCTCGACGATGTAGCGTATGTGCGCTTTGCTTCCGTCTATCGCCGTTTCGCCGACCTCGAAAGTTTACAAGCCGAAATCCAACGGCTGCGCGACCGCAAAGAACGCGAATCAGAACAAAAAGCGCAAATGAAATTAATGTAGGCATCGCGCGTTCTTTTTAATCAGTCATGCAAATCATTTGTCTGTTGTTGGACAACCAAGTTATATCAGCCGCGCCCGCAAGGATTGGGGGGAATCCTTGTGTCAAGCCGGCGCTTTTCCCGCGCGCCCTTGCGGGCGCAAGTATTTACCAAGCGCCCCCGTAAACCTCGCGCACATTCACCTGCGGACGGGCGAACTGTGAACGCGGTTCGCCCATTTTTTTTTCGCTCGCGCAGCCCTTGACAAATTGGATGGGCAAAGCATTTGTCATGCCGCGCGCGGAAGGCGATAGTTTTTTTATGCAAAATACTTTGCCCCTACCCAAAAAATCTTTCTTGGAGGCTCTGCAATGAGTAACGCGCAAACACGCGTAGACAATCGTTTTACAGCTCAAGCGAATGGCAATGGTCACAAAAATGGCAATGGTCAAAAAGCGAACGCGCTGGATTTGCAAGCGCCTGTCGTGATGCCGACCACCATTGTCAAACGTGACGGACGCGTGATGCCATTTGAAATTGAACGCATTGAAAACGCGCTGGCGCGCTGTTTTGTCAGTTTTGGGCGTATGCCCGCCATTCCACTTGCCGATTTGGCAAAACAGGTCGGCAATATTGTCGCCGCGAAATATGATCAGCCCACCGTCGAAAATGTCCAAGACATTGTAGAAATGGTTTTGCAGGCGGCGGGCGAATTTGAAGCGGCAAAGCGTTACATCCTCTATCGCGCGGAACACGCTAAATTGCGCGCCGAGCGTCCCATCCCCGAAGACGTGCGCGCCGCGTTCGCCGATTCGGACCGTTATTTTCCGACCGACCTTCAGAAATTCCAATTCTATGACAAGTATTCGCGATTCAATTACGAACTGGGGCGGCGCGAGACATGGATTGAAACCGTAGACCGTTCGGTGGATTTTTTGCACGAACTCGCGGGCGATCGTTTGCCGCGCGAAACATATGAACGCGTTCGGCGGGGCATTTTGGAAATGCGCGCGATGCCTTCGATGCGTTTGCTCGCGATGGCGGGCGCGGCGGCGCGGCGCAACAATATCGCCATTTATAATTGTTCCTACATGCCCGTCGAGAGCGTTGCGTCGTTTGTCGAAGCATTGATTATTTCCATGAGCGGCTGCGGCGTCGGATATTCCGTCGAACGAAGATACGTGGAAAATTTTCCGCGCATCAAACGCCAAACCGGCAAAACGCCGACGCATTACATCGTCGAAGATTCGGCGGAAGGTTGGGCGGAGGCGCTGCGCTTTGGATTGGAAACATGGTTTGACGGCGGCGACGTAAAATTTGATTTAGGTTTGTTGCGTCCGGCGGGCGCGCCCTTGCGCACCAAAGGCGGGCGCGCGTCGGGCCCTGAACCCCTGCGTAAAATGTTTGATTTCATGCGCGCGCGCGTGTTGGCGCGGCAAGGCGGTTTTCTGCGTCCGATTGACGCGCACGATTTGATGTGCGCGGTCGGCAACGCGGCGGTGAGCGGCGGCGTGCGGCGCACGGCAATGATTTCGCTCTTTGATTATGACGATGCTGAAATGCGCCACGCCAAAGACGGCGATTTTGAACGCGATAACAGTCAACGTTGGAACGCGAACAATTCGGCGGTACTGCCGCGCGGCGGTTTGACGCAACTCGAATTCGCGCAATTTTTTCTCGATATGGTCAAAGGCGGACGCGGCGAGCCGGGCATTTTCAATCGCGAATCCGCAATGACGCTGAAACCGGAACGACGTCACATGGCGGAATTTGGCACGAATCCGTGTGGCGAAATTGTTTTGCGCCCGATGCAGTTTTGCAATTTATCTGTCGCCGTCGCGCGCCAAAAAGATACGTACGAAACATTACGAGACAAAGTGGAACTCGCCACCATCATCGGCAGCATTCAAGCGCTCGCCACCCATTTCCCCGGTTTGCGCAAACAATGGGAAAATAATTGCAAAGAAGAACGTTTGCTCGGCGTGGACATTAATGGACAACTGGACAGCGTCGCGGCGCAAGACGCCAATTTCCAACGCCAACTGCGCGCAGTGGCGATTGAAACGAATCGCGCGCTCGCGGCGCAACTTGGCGTCAATCAATCGGCGGCGGTGACGTGCGTGAAACCTTCGGGCAACTCTTCGCAGTTGTTGGACTGCTCATCGGGCATTCACGCGCGCTGGGCGCCGCACTATATTCGCAATGTGCGCGTCGCCGCGCATTCGCCGATTTACAAAGTGATGCGCGACGCGGGCGCGCCGCTCGACCCCGAAAATGGACAATCGCCCGAAGACGCGAATACGTGGGTCATACATTTTCCAGCGCAAGCGCCCGACGGCGCGATTACGCGCAAGGACCGTACCGCCATTCAACAATGCGAATACTGGCTGCAAAACAAAACGCATTGGACGGAACATAATCCGAGCGTGACCATCACCTATCAGCCGCATGAAGTTTTGGATTTGATGAAGTGGGTGTGGGAACACATTGATTATCTCGGCGGCATTACGTTCCTGCCCGCGTTCGACGCGATGTACGACCAAATGCCTTATGTAGAGATTGACCAGCGCGAATATGAAAAACTCGCCGCGCATTTTCCCGCGATTGATTTCAGCAAGTTGTATCGGTACGAAGAAGAAGATTTAACCACCGCCGCGCAAGAACTCGCGTGTCTGGCGGGCGTCTGCGATATAGATTTTGCAGGCAAAACACCGTCGCAAGCTTGAGCAGAGCATGAAAATCCCGCGTCGAATATATTTCACGCGGGTTTTTTTTTAATGCGCCCTTTTTTAACGCAATGAATTTGTGAAATTCCGCAAAGCGTTTATAATAGTTCTTGCGGTTCCTTGACCCCATCTTGCGAGGAATCGTTCCATTGCGGGGCGTAGCGCAGACCGGTAGCGCACTTGTATGGGGTACAAGTGGTCGGAGGTTCAAATCCTCTCGCCCCGACCAAAAATGTTTTTAGGTCGAGAATCGTATCTCGACCTTTTTTTTCGCAAGAAATCAGGACGATTCACGATGAACATGGACAATGTTGTCTCTGCGTCCTTGACCGCCGAAGAAGAAAAATTGCTGGCGCGGGCGCGCGCTGCCGCGCCGCTCTTGGCGGATTTGACGCGCGCGGATATTTTGATTGGCTTGCGCGAAAATTCCGCCGCGCGCGCGGGCGCGCCTTTGCGCGTGTGCGCGCACGCGCGCCCACATTCGATTGCGCCGGCGTACGGTCAACCGCTCGTCGGTCAAACGCTTACGCGTGACGCGCATCCGTCGCTGTATGAAGCGCTGGAACAGAATCGCATGACGCGTCAGATGCGCGACGAACCAAAAGAAGGCGCGCCGGTGCAGCGCGAAGTATTTCCGCTGCGCTGCGGCGAACGTCCGGCATTCGCCGCGTTGGTGATTGACACCAATCTGTTGGAAGTGGAACGGATGCGTCGCCGTCATCGGGTCTTTCAACAGGTCGTGCGCGATTTAAAAGAAATGGCGGCGCGCGGCGAACCCTCCGACGCGAATCAAGTCTCCCCTTTTGCGGAATTTGACGGCTTGCTGTACGCCGACGAAGGCGGCGTGATTCGATATATGAGCGGCGTCGCGATTAATCTATATCGCAATATCGGCTACAACGAAAATTTGATTGGGCGACCGCTGTCGTATCTCGAAACGATTGACGCCGACCTATTTCAAAAGGCGACGGCCGAAAAACGCTGCGTCGAACGCACGGTCCAAGAACGCGGGCGCGAGTGGGTCAAAAAAGCGATTCCGATTCAAACTACTGACGCGCTGTTATGGCTCCAGCGCGGCACGCGGCTGGCGGGCGTTCTAATCGCCATTCACGACGATACTGAAACGCGCGAGCGCGAACGGCAACTCGTCATCAAGACGACGATGATTAAAGAGGTGCATCATCGCGTCAAAAATGATTTGCAGACCGTCGCCGCGTTATTGCGGATGCAAGCGCGGCGGATGCAGACAGACGAAGCGCGCGTGGCGTTGGGCGAAGCGGTGAATCGCATTCTCAGTATCGCGGTGATTCACGAATTTTTGTCGGCGCAAGATTCGCGTATAATCAATATTCGTGACATTGCGGGGCGCATTTTGCATCAAATGCAAAGCGGCGTGCTCGATCCGAATCGCGAAATCAAGTTGCGGCTGACGGGGCCCAATATTTATCTTACCGCGCGCCAAGCCACTTCGTGCGCGTTGGTCATTAACGAATTGCTGCAAAACGCGCTTGAACACGGTTATGATTTGCGCGCGCAGGGGGGCATGATTGCGTTATCGTTTCAGGATTTGGGCGACCGCGTGGAATTGCGCGTGCATGATGACGGGCGCGGCTTGCCCGAAAATTTTGATTTAAACACGGTGGATAGTCTCGGTTTGCGGATTGTGCGCATGTTGGTTACAGATGATTTAAAAGGCACGATCGAAATGGTGACCGACAATGGCGTTGCCGCGATTGTGAATTTCCCAAAGATACCGCTGGGAGGCGACGAAGCATGGAGCGAACAAGAGTAATTATTGCGGACGATGAGTCGGTGATTCGCGCGGATTTGCGCGAAATGTTGACGAACTTGAATTATCTGGTCGTAGGCGAAGCGGGTGACGGACAGAGCGCCGTCAATATGGCGCGGCAGCTCAAACCGAATGTCGTCATTATGGACATCAAGATGCCCGACATGGACGGCATCGAAGCGGCGGGCATCATGACCCAAGAAAAAATCGCGCCGGTGCTTTTGCTTACGGCGTACGCGCAGCGCGATTTGGTGGACCGCGCCAAAGAAGCGGGCGTCGTCGGCTATTTGGTCAAACCGTTCCGCGAACAGGAAATCGTCCCCGCCATCGAAATCGCGCTCGCGCGTTTTGACGAATTCCGCGAACTCGAAAAACAGATTGGCGACTTGAACGAAACGCTCGAGACGCGCAAGTTGGTGGACCGCGCCAAAGGCATTTTGATGGATACGCAGGGTTTGACGGAACAAGAAGCGTTTCGCAAAATTCAAAAGATGAGCATGAATTCGCGCAAACCGATGAAAGAAATCGCCGAAGCGATTGTGCTGGCGCACGACGCGAAAAATCAATAGTCCGCGAACGACCGACGCCGCGCGCTGTCAGGCATAAAAATCGCCGCGAAAATTTTCGCGGCGGTTTATTTTTTCTGATAAAGCGCGCTGTGTTCATCCGAGAACACGCGCGTCCATTGCGCATCATTCGCTAACGCGTTCGCCAGCGGCGCGTCGGGTTCAAGCAAGACAAGACGCACATCTTTTTCCGCGAGTTTATTTTCCCATCCCGCCGACGCGCGATAAATTTCGAGAAAATCCTCAATGAACGCGTCGCCGTGAACGTCGGCGCGTCCGTCAATATAAACCAAATAATCAGGATACAATTTCCAAATTAAATAACCGCCCCAGCCGTAACTGTTGTAAATATTCGGCGCGGGGCGATTTTGTTGGATCCATTCGACCGCGGCGGCGGGAAATTTTTCGCGTTCGATGTTGGTTTGATTGACAAGGACGCTGGCGACGCGAACCAACGCGACGAGGGCAATCACCGCGACGATAACGCGATTGATTATTCGCAGCGGGCGCGGCGTCGGCGTGTTCGACGCGCGCAAGGGAATCCACGCCGCGAGCTGCGCGGATAAAACCGGAATCGCGACGAGAACGAATAAAGGAATGTTGCGCGCGGAACGCAGCGCGAGCAAACCGAGCGCGCACAGCAAAAGAATGTGCGCGAGCGGTACGCGGGCGCGCGCAAGCAGCGTCGTCGCCAGGAGTGAAACGATCAAGAACGCGAACGGCAGCCATTCCGTTTGATGAAAATCGGGCGAGAACCATTCTTGAATGTATCGCTGCATCGCGGGACTGGTCAGCGTTTCAAACGGATAAATGAACATGCGCGCGCCGTTCGGGTTGACGAGGACGGCGAGAAACGCGAGCGCGAGAACGATGAGCAGCGCGCGCGTGTTGCGCGGTGAAAGCGCAGGTTCCGCTTCGAGAGAATTTTTCGCGCGCTGTTTGCGAACAAGAAAAACAATTCCTTCCACAAACGCGGCAAACCAGTATGCGCCAATGACAATTAATCCAATCGCGTAACCGCTGTGCAAGTTCACCCACAAGAGCATCAAGCAGGGCAGTGGAAACAAAAATTTGTTTTCGCGCGTGGTTACAAAGCGGTCCAACAAAAACAAGAACGCGCTCATCAACAGCAGCGTCAACATTTGCGGCCGCACGCCCCACGTTGGCGCGGTTGCCAACGCGCCGAGCAATAACGCGAATCCCGCGAGATACGGTTTTCCTTTGCTGCGCGCGTACGTCAACGCGAACGCGAGCGTGATGATTCCCGAAAATAAAATGATTAACGCCGCCAAGCTGCCGAGACGATAGACGCCAAAGATAAAAATTTCAGACAACCATTCGTGCGTCACCCATGCTTTGCCCTGCGCGGTAAAGGTGAATGGATCGGTGTGTGGAATCGTCGCGTTTTCGACCATGTATTGTCCCGCGCGCAGATGCCACCAAAAATCGGGGTCGCTGATTTCGCGCGCGGTCATGGCAAAGAGCGCGATAAAGAGGAGGACGATAAACAGGCGGGTGGTAGACATGCGAGATACCGAAACGCGGTTACGTAAGCATTGCGCGCGCGCGGTGACTATAGATTGGTGGCGCCGTTAAGGATTGGATTGGGGCATAGGCGACTGTAGGCGGCCGTTTTCGCTCCGCAAGCGAATAACCGTTCCCAATGCTTTGAAAATTTCTTGGCGCGAGATTTTGGATGCGCCGCGCTGCCGATTTTCAAAAATAATCGGAACTTGGTTGATGCGCCAACCTTGCTTTTGACATTGGTACAACATTTCAATCAAGAACGAATAGCCGTTGGATTGGATTTTATCGAGCGCAATGGATTCCAGCACGGCGCGGCGATAGGCGCGAAAGCCGGCGGTGGCGTCGTCGGCGCGTAAACCCAGCGTCAGGCGCGCAAATAGATTCGCGCCGCGACTGAGCGCGCGCCGCGGCAGCGCGCAGTGCAGCGTGCCGCCGCCTGTCACATAGCGCGAGCCGATAACGACATCGGCTTGTTCGATGCTGCGCAGCATGTCCGGCACAAAACGCGGCGCGTGAGAGAAATCGGCATCCATCGTGAGAATCGGCTCCAAACCCTGCGCGATGGCGGATTTGATGCCCGCGATGTGCGCGGTGCCCAAACCCAATTTGGCGGGGCGGTGAATACATTGAACGCGCGCGTCGCGCGCGGCGAGCGCGTCCACGACTTGCCCGGTGCCGTCAGGGGAATTATCATCTACCACCACGATGGTCAAGTTTGGGGCGATGACGCGTAATTCCGCTATTAATTGGGAGATATTTTCAAATTCGTTATATGTTGGGATTATGACGGCTGGCGTCATGGCGCGTGAGTCCAAATGTTCAAATTCGTTATTGACAAATCAATTTTTCGCAGTATAATATGAGACTGCCTATTTGGGTCATGGCAATTCTGTATTGATGCAGCAATGGCGTTGCTCTCGTTAAAACAAAGCTATTCATTTGCTTTGGTTCGCGAATCAAAGCGTCCGGAGATTTATTTTATGATTGAGCTAGTCTGCCGCTGCGTTCCCCGATTAGTTGATTCCCGATTTTGGAACATGCTCTAACGGATTTTTTCCGTGAGAGCATGTTTGTTTGTTTATTGTTTTGCATTGCCGCTGTCCTATTGTACACAGTCGTTTATTTCGCGCAAAGGAGTAATGTATGGCGCAAACGATGTTAATGTCTGTAGTGAATGGTCTGCGTTCTGACCAGAAAACATACGCTCGCATTCCCGATGTGATTGCGATTCCTACTTTGATCCAAGTCCAATTAGAATCGTTCAAGTGGTTTAAAGCGGAAGGGCTGATTGAACTGTTTGAAGAAATTTCGCCCATCGAGTCTTTTAATCACAATTACGCTTTGTACTTTCCCGGCGTGGCGGCGGAAGCCAAAGGGCTGCGGCTTAAATATAGTTTTGGCGAACCTAAATATTCGGAAGCGGAATGCCGCGAGATGGATATGACTTTTGCGCGTCCGTTAGAAGTCGAAGTCGCGCTCGTTGGCGCCGAAGTCAAAGAACCCATTATTCAAAAGATTTACATGGGCGATTTTCCGGAAATGACGCAGCACGGCACGTTCGTCATTAACGGCGCGGAACGCGTGGTCGTCTCGCAGTTGATTCGCTCGCCCGGCGTGTATTTTACCGCCGACGAAGACCGCCAGACCGGGCGCCCGCTCACGAGCGCCAAGCTGATTCCCAATCGCGGCGCGTGGCTCGAATTTGAAACGAGCAAGCGCGATATTCTTTCGGTCAAAGTGGATCGCAAACGCAAGATTCCGGTCACGATGCTTTTGCGCGCGGTCGGCGTCGGCGGCGGCACGGACGAGGGCATTCTCTCGGTTTTTGCTGGCGTGGACAGCAATCCCGACCATCAATTCATTCGCACGACGCTGGAACGCGAGACGCCGAAATTGCAAGGCGTGAATGATTCATTGATTGAATTTTACAAACGGCTGCGCCCCGGCGATCCCGCGACGCTCGATAATGCCAAATCGTTTATGGCGCAGCTGCTCTTTACGCAGCGCCGCTATGATTTGGGCAAAGTGGGCCGCCATAAATTGAATCGGCGTCTGTATGGCACGGATACGCCAAGCGCGCAAATGCCGCAAGAGCGCACTTTGACCGAAGGCGATTTGGTGACGGTGCTTAATCACTTGATTCAAATCAATAACGGGCAGGAGCGCGATGATGATATTGACCATCTGGGCAATCGGCGCGTCAAGACCGTCGGCGAATTGATTCAAAATCATTTGCGTATCGGCTTGCTGCGTCTCGAGCGCGTGGTGCGCGAACGCATGAGCATTCGCGATCCCGAGCAAATGACACCGCTCAATCTGGTTAACATTCGTCCCGTCGTTGCCGCGATTCGCGAATTTTTCGGCGGTTCGCAGTTGTCGCAATTTATGCAGCAGACGAATCCGCTCGACGAGTTGACGCACAAGCGCACGTTGTCCGCGTTGGGGCCCGGCGGTTTGCGTCGCGAGCGCGCGGGCTTTGATGTGCGCGATGTGCATGATTCGCATTACGGACGCATTTGTCCGATTGAAACGCCGGAAGGTCCGAATATCGGTCTCATCGGGCGCCTCGCTACGTACGCGCAAATCAATGAATTCGGTTTTATCGAAACGCCGTATCGGCACGTCTATCACGCGCTGCCGCCGAAAAAAGAAAAACTCGTCGGGCATACGCTTTTTGAAGATGTGATTGACCCGAATAATGATAAAGTGATTGCCGAAGAGGGGCGCGTCATTGACGAAAAACTCGCGGCGAAAATTTCTGAAACGTTCGGGCGCAACGCCGAAATCGCGGTGAAACCGTTCGCGTCGGATGAAATCGAATATTTGCCTGCCGATGTCGAAGATAAACATACGATCGTGCAGGCGAACGCGCAGTTGAACGCGCATGGCGAGTTCACGCAAGAGCGCGTGTCGGTGCGTAAAGCGGGCGAGTACATGAGCGATTCGCCTACGCGCGCGGAATATATGGACGTGTCGCCAAAACAAATTGTCGGCATTTCCGCCGCGTTGATTCCGTTTCTCGAACACGATGACGCGAATCGCGCGTTGATGGGTTCGAACATGCAGCGTCAAGCGGTGCCGCTTTTGGTGCCCGAAGCGCCGGTCGTTGGGACGGGAATGGAATTGCAAGCGGCGCTCGATTCGGGGCAGGTTGTGCTGGCGGAGGAGGACGGCGAAATCGTCAGCTCTACCTCGAAAGAAATCGTGGTCAAACATTCGCTCAAAAAATCCGCGACGTATACGCTGCGGAAATACAATCGTTCGAATCAATCCACATGCATTGACCAACGTCCGATTGTGACGCGCGGGCAAAAAGTGAAAAAGGGCCAAGTGATTGCCGATTCCAATTCGACCGAGAACGGCCAACTCGCGCTGGGCCAAAATGTGGTCGTCGCATTTATGAGTTGGGAAGGCGGCAATTACGAAGACGCGATTTTGATCAGTGAAAAAATGGCATGGGAAGATAAATTTTCTTCCATTCACATTGAGAAACACGAAATCGAAGCGCGTGACACCAAGCTGGGCCCCGAAGAAATCACGCGCGATATTCCGAATGTCGGCGAAGATGTGCTGAAAGATTTGGACGAAGAGGGCATTATTCGTATCGGCGCCGAAGTCGGCCCCGGCGATATTCTCGTCGGCAAGATTACGCCAAAAGGCGAAACCGATTTGACGCCCGAAGAAAAATTGCTGCGCGCGATTTTTGGCGAAAAAGCGCGCGAGGTTAAAGATTCATCGTTGCGCTTGCCGCACGGCGAACGCGGCAAAGTGGTGGATGTGCGCGTCTTTACGCGCGATGAGCACAGCGAATTATCGGCGGGCGTTGACAAGCTCGTGCGCGTTTCAGTCGCGCAGCAGCGCAAAATCAACGAGGGCGACAAGATGGCGGGACGGCACGGCAACAAAGGGGTAGTTTCCAAAGTGGTGCCGATTGAAGATATGCCGTTCCTCGAAGACGGCACGCCGGTTGATATTATCTTGAATCCGCTCGGCGTGCCGGCGCGCATGAATATTGGACAGATTTTGGAAACGCATCTCGGCTGGGCGGCAGAGAAACTTGGCTTTGATGTGGTGACGCCGGTGTTTGACGGCGCGGACGAACAAGAAATCGCGTCGGAATTGGCGCGCGCGTGGCTGGTGGACCGCGCGTGGTATGAAATGGCGGAACGCGCGTGGGCGTGGCTGCGCGCGCAGGAATATGACATCGAAGATTTGTCGGATGACAATGAAGCGCGCATGTTGTATCTCCAAGAAATCTTGCAAGACGCGGACCGCCGCAAATTATTGAATGACCGCACGTACGCGCGGCGCGAAGCGCTGAAAAGTTGGCTGCGCGAAAAGGGTTACGACCCGGACGCGCTTTTGGTGTTTGAGCATGATAGTCGTTCGCCCGATGAACGCGTCAAAGCGGATGACTTGGCGCGCGCGGCATGTTATCGTTTGTGGCTTGAAGAGCGCGGGGTCAAAGTCTCCGCCAAAGAGCCAATGGCAGAGTTGCTGGCGCAGACGACCAGTCTGGCCAAAGAATTAAAACAACCGCTGCCCACATCGGGCAAGTCAACGCTGTATGACGGCAAGACTGGCATTCCATACGACCAGCCAGTTACGGTCGGCATTATTTATATGATGAAACTCGCGCATTTGGTCGAAGACAAAGTGCATGCGCGTTCCACCGGACCATATTCGCTCGTCACCCAGCAGCCGTTGGGCGGCAAAGCGCAGTTCGGCGGGCAACGTTTTGGCGAAATGGAAGTGTGGGCGCTTGAAGCGTACGGCGCGGCGCACACGCTCCAAGAAATGTTGACTGTGAAATCGGACGATGTGACCGGACGGGTCAAGACTTACGAAGCTATCGTCAAGGGCGAAGAGATTCTCGAACCCGGTGTGCCGGAATCGTTCCGCGTGTTGGTCAAAGAATTGCAATCGCTCGGTCTTGCCGTCGAAGTGTATAGCGACGAAGGCGAAAAGATGAGCTTTGGCAAAGAAGAGACCGAAGAAAAGACGCCCAATCTCGGTTTGGGTCTGCTGCGCGATGAATTCAATGAACCGAAATTTGGCGCGGCGGCGGTTCGCAGCGGGCCCGAACGACGCGGCGGACGACGTGAACGACGGCCGCGTCAAACCGAAGACGCGCAGCCATAGCGGCGGAAGCGGGCCGAAATAAAAAACGCCCATCTCCAAAGTCGCGCGCGAAAATTTTAAGTTGACACAGATTTCACAATCTATTATAATCGTACCTCGTGAGTTGTGATCACGCGTATTTTGCGTCGGTCTGACAAAGAGCAACTCACGCCAAGTGATTGCCTGTTACGCGCAAGCGGGCGTAACGAAAATTTCACCACGGGTGGTCGTCCGTATGCAAAATGCGGAAACGCCGCCGAAGAATGAGATGGCACGGCAATCAACAGTCCGCTGGATTAGGACCGGGCACACGCCCTTCCATAGCAGGTTGCGGGAGGGCGTGCGTTTGTCTCACGAATATAAAATGGCTACGAGGTTCGGCGCATGTCGCTAAAACCTCGTAGCGTTATGTCAGATGATAAGCATCCGTTAAAGCGCAATCATCTGTAAGCAATAAAACAGTCAGAATGACGAGGCGCTCAACGCCTCACCAGAAGGACAAAACATGCCGACGATTAATCAGTTGGTGCGCAAGGGCCGAAAACAACAATCCAAAAAGACCAAAGCTCCCGCGCTTGGGTTCACCTTGAACCTTTTGAAAAACAAGCGCGACAAGGGCAATGGCGCGCCGTTCAAACGCGGTGTCTGCACCCAAGTTCGCACCATGACGCCCAAAAAACCGAATTCGGCGCTCCGTAAAATCGCGCGTGTGCGCTTGACGAACGGAATCGAAGTGACCGCGTACATTCCGGGCGAAGGCCATTCGCTTCAAGAACATTCGGTCGTGTTGATTCGCGGCGGACGCGTCAAAGATTTGCCGGGCGTGCGCTATCATATCGTGCGCGGCACTTTGGATACGGGCGGCGTGGAAAAACGTCGCAAGGCGCGCAGCAAGTACGGCGCGAAACGTCCCAAAGCGCAGCCCAAAGCGTAATTTGGATTTTTGATTTCAGATTTTAGATTTATGAATGACGCGCGCGCGTGTGATACGCGGCGGCGACCGTAAAATCATAAATCATAAATCGAGTTCTTACTATGTCCCGTAGAGCACGCGCCACCAAGCGCATTCCGCGCGCCGATTCAAAATATAACAGCCGCACCATTGGCCGCTTTATCAATAAAGTGATGCAGCGCGGCAAGAAAACGGTTTCCGAAGGATTGGTGTACGACGCCTTTGAGATTATCCAAGAAAAGACCAAAAAGTCGCCGACCGAAGTTTTTGAGCAAGCGTTGAAAAACGCCGGACCAATGGTCGAAGTGAAACCGCGCCGCGTAGGCGGGTCAACGCTCCAAGTGCCGATGGAAGTGCCGAGCGACCGACGCCAAGCGCTGGCGATGCGCTGGATTATTGCCGCCGCCAAAGCGCGTCCGGGTAAAAACTTTTCGGAAAAACTGGCGTCGGAATTGATGGACGCGGCAGCCGGTCAGGGCGCCGCGATTAAAAAGAAGGAAGAAGTTTTAAAGCAGGCGGAAGCCAATCGCGCGTTCGCGCACTACCGTTGGTAGAGCGTTGCCGTTGGCGTTCAGGAATTACGGAAGACGAACGACAGAAGACGATGAAGTGTGTCTGTTGCTGTTAACTGTGGCTTGGATCAAGATTTATGGGAAGACCACAACCAATTAACCGGGTTCGCAATATTGGGATTATTGCGCATATTGACGCAGGCAAAACTAGCACCAGTGAAAGAATTCTTTATTACACTGGGCGCACGTACAAGATTGGCGAAGTGCATGAAGGCACTGCGGTCATGGATTGGATGGAGCAGGAAAAGGAGCGCGGGATCACCATTACCTCCGCTGCGACCACCACGTTTTGGCGCGATTATCAAATTAATCTGATTGATACCCCCGGACATATTGATTTTACCGCCGAAGTGCAGCGCAGCTTGCGTGTACTGGACGGCGGCATTGTGGTATTTGACGCGGTCGCAGGCGTGCAGCCGCAATCTGAAACGGTGTGGCGTCAAGCGGACCGTTTCAATGTGCCGCGTCTCGCGTTCATCAACAAGATGGATCGCGTCGGCGCGAATTTTCAGCGCACAATTGAAATGATTATTGATCGCCTCGGCGCGAAACCGGTGGCGATTCAATTTCCCATTGGCGCTGAATCGCATTTCAAGGGCATGGTTGATCTGCTCGAAAACAAGGCATACGTTTACACCGACGATATTGGCACGCCCCCCACTCTGGCTGAAATTCCCGCTGACCTTCAAACGCAAGTCGCGCAGGCGCGCGAAAATATGATTGCGCTCGTCGCCGAAACGGATGACGCGCTCGGCGAAAAATATTTGCTCGGCGAAGAAATTTCTGGCGAGGAATTGCGGGGCGCGCTGCGCCGTGCCACGATTGGCAATAAATTGGTCCCGGTGCTTTGCGGCACCGCATTAAAGAACAAGGGCATCCAATGGGTGCTGGACGCGGTGGTGGATTTCCTGCCATCGCCGCTGGATATTCCGCCGGTCATTGGCGAGACGCCGCACGGCGACCCCCAAGTCCGCGAAGCGTCGGAAACGGAATCGCTGTCCGCGTTGGCTTTCAAGATTGTGACCGACCCCTATGTGGGACGGCTCGCCTATATTCGCGTCTATTCCGGCAAATTGGTCAGCGGTTCGACTGTATTAAACGCGACCAAGAATCAACGCGAGCGCATTGGGCGTTTGCTTCGTATGCACGCCAATAATCGCGAAGAGATTGACGAAATTTGCGCGGGCGATATTGCCGCTGTTGTTGGTCCCAAAAATACGTTTACGGGCGATACGTTGTGCGATCCGGGCAAACCCGTGATTTTGGAAGCGATTAAATTTCCCGAGCCGGTCATTCATGTCGCCATTGAACCCAAGACCAAAGCCGACCAAGAAAAGATGTCGGATTCGTTGCGCCGCCTCGCCGAAGAAGACCCGACTTTTCGCGTTCGCACGGATGAAGAGACCGGGCAGACGCTTATTGCTGGCATGGGTGAATTGCATCTTGACGTTTTGGTTGACCGCATGTTGCGCGAGTTCAAAGTTGGCGCGAATGTCGGCAAACCCCAAGTTGCGTATCGCGAAACGATTACTAAAACGGTTAAAGCGGAAGGACGTTTTGTGCGCCAATCGGGCGGCAAAGGTCAATTTGGCGATTGTTGGCTCGAACTTGAACCGCTCGAACCGGGCAAGGGCTTTGAATTTGTGAACGCGATTCGCGGCGCGGCAATTCCGAACGAATACATTCCGGCTGTCGAAAAGGGCGTCAAAGAAGCGATGGAGTCGGGCGTCGTTGCCGGCTATCCGGTGGTGGATGTCAAAGTCACGCTTTTTGACGGTTCGTACCACGAAGTGGATTCGAGCGAAATGGCATTCAAAATCGCGGGTTCGATGGGTTTCAAAAGCGGCATGCAAAAAGCGTCGCCGGTCTTGCTTGAACCGATTATGCGCGTCGAAACGACGATTCCCGAAAATTATATGGGCGATGTGATTGGCGATTTGTCCGCGCGTCGCGCCAAAGTGGAAGGCATGGACACACACGTCGGCGGAGTCGCAGCGGTTAAAGCGTTTGTGCCGCTGGCGAATATGTTTGGTTACGCGACCGATTTGCGCTCGGCAACTCAAGGGCGTGGCACATTCACAATGGAATTTGACCACTATGAACAACTGCCGCAGAGCATTGTCGAAGGTATCGTCGGCGGAAAAGAAAAAGCAACGGCGAAAAGATAAAATATCTTGACCAGTATGGGACTCGGGAACACGAAAGCTTCACCAAACAATGTTAATCCAACGCGAATACAGTACGATCCATCCCAATACGGGTTACCAAGTGTTATTGGAGATTACAAAGCCGGTTGAAGCAACAGCGACACCACGTTGATTGAATCCATAGAAAACGAATATTGCTTTCGCAAATAATTTGATTGGTGGAAATACAGGGAAATACAAGCTGAGCGGCGTACCATTGAGTCGCTGAGCGCATTAGGAGAATAGAAAAATGGCAAAAGGAAAATTTGAACGCAACAAACCGCATGTGAACGTCGGCACGATTGGCCACGTGGACCACGGCAAGACTACGCTGACCGCCGCGATTACCAAAGTCTTGGCGATGAAAAATCCGAACGTCTCGTTTCGGGATTATGGTCAAATTGACAATGCGCCCGAAGAACGCGCGCGCGGC
>JAJTXZ010000020.1 GCA_021463195.1 Anaerolineae bacterium | reverse complement strand
GCGGCGCTCGACCCGAATATTACCGTTGTGCCGGACCCCAATGTGCCGCCGACGCTGCCGCCGCCAACTTTGACGCCGCGTCCGCCGGCGCAGCCATTTACGCGCACGATGTATATCACCAGCACGCGCGTGACGACCATCGCGCAAACCGCGCAGACGCCGCTTACGACGACGACGCGCGCCATCATTCCGCGCGGCGCGCCCGCGCCCTACAGCTGGTGGGGCGGCGCTTTTGCGTGGTCGCCCGACGCGAAAATATTTGGTTATGCGCTGGCGGACCAAATCGGTTTGATTGCGCCTGAAGCGGGCGGACGGCGCGTATTGAAACAATTCGCGTATTACAATGCGCGCGGCGATTGGGTCTGGATTCCGCAATTAGCGTGGTCGCCCGACGCGCGTTTTTTGGCGGCGACGATTCACGCACCGCCGAATGGCGCGGAACCCGCGCCGGACGCCACCGGTTTTGATGTGTGGCTTTTCGCGCGCGACGGTTCGCTCGCGATTCCGCTCGCGCGTAATACGGGCATGTGGGCATTTCCGACGTGGTCGCCGCTCGACGCGCGCGGCCAAAGCAAAATCGCGTATGGCGTCGCGCAAAATCAAGTGAACAGCGAACGTTCGCTCTATGCGCTCTATATCATGGACCGCGATGGCAGCAATCGCGAACGGATTTTCCCCGCTATCGAAAACGCGCTTGACGGCGTGCGCGTGGCGCAATTCGCCTGGGCGCCCGATGCGTCGCAGCTCATTGCTTTGCGCGAAGGCGATTTATGGTTGTACGATCTCGCGTCAAAAACTTGGGCGCCGCTGACGGCGAATGGGGATAGCAAGTTAGCGCGGTGGAAATAGAAATATAGACAGGTAGGGTAAACAGGTAGACAAGTTACCTGTTTACTTGTCACCTGTTTACTTGTTTTCCTGTGTACCTGTGTCTGTGATGCTGCGGACGTTTACTCTGTTCCTCTATCTCTTGCTGCTCGTCGTTTCGCTCGGCGCGGCGAGTTATGCGACGCTGGATTACGCGCGCATGACGCGCGGGATTGAAAACGATTTGCGCGCGACGACCCAAAGCATCGGGACAAATGTGGCGTTGGAACAATATGATGATGCCGCTTTGCGGCGCGCGTTCCGCGCGTTGCAAGACGCGCGGATTACGCGCGCGCGTCAATATTTTTCATGGCGCGAAATCGAAGCGACGCGCGGCGCGTATGATTGGACGCGCGCGGATCGCATTGTGAACGCGGCACGCGCAAATGGCATCGAACTAATCGCCGTGTTGACCACCGCGCCCGCGTGGAGTCAACGCGCGGGCGAACGCGACATGCCGAACGCGCCGCCGGATGATTTTTCTGAATTCGCGCGCTTTGGCGGCGCGTTCGCCGAACGTTATGGCGATGCGTTAACCTATTACCAAATTTGGGACGAGCCAAATGTCGAGCCAAATTGGGGCAAGCGCAACGCCGACCCAACCGAATACGCGCAAATGCTTGGCCCCGCGGCGGACGCGATTCGGGCGCACGACGCCGACGCGCGAATTTTGCTCGCGGGTTTGGCGATGAATCTCAAGGTTCAGCGTCCGCATCCGAATTATTCCGAGATTTTATTTTTGCGCGGCTTGTACGAAATTGGCGCGCAAAAATATTTTGATGTGGTCGCGGCGAAACCGTATGGCATGTGGACGGGCCCCGAAGACCGCGCGGTGAATTCCGACACATTGAATTTTTCGCGGCTGATTTTGCTGCGCGATGAGATGCGGCATTACGGCGACGCGACTAAACCAATGTGGGCGGTGGAAATGGGATGGAACGCGCTGCCGTCGCCTTGGACGGGCGCGCCCTCGCCGTGGGGCAGCGATACAGAGGCAATACAGAATGACCGGCTCGCGCGCGGCCTAGCGCGCATGCGAAACGAATGGGCTTGGGTCACGCACGCGTTTCCAAATTATTTGCAGCCGAATGTGGACGCAAATAATCCGCGTTGGGGTTTTGCGCTGTTGACGCGCGATGGAACGCCGCGCGCGTTTTATGAAACGCTCCAACGCTTTAATATTTCACCTCCCCCTCTGTCGCCGCCGCCCGCCGCGCCCGGTTTGGCGCTCGCGCTTTGCGGCGGCGTCGCGCTCGTCGCGGCATGGCGCGCGTGGCATTGGATGTTTGCGCTGCGCGCGACGGAACGTTGGCGCGCGCTGAAAACGCGCGCGCGGCGATTCCCCGAACTCGCGCAGTTTGCGGCGGTCTTGGCGGTCGCCATCGCGTTTTATTTTTCGCCCCACCCCGCGCTAAATTTTCTGTTGCTCGCCGCGTTGATTGTTTTATTCGCGCTCCGATTGGATTTCGCGTTCGCATTGATTATCTTGACGATTCCTTTTTGGAATTTTCCAAAAAGTTTGTTTGGCGGTTTTGCTTTGGCGCCGGTCGAAGCGTTCACGTGGGCGGCAGTCGGCGCATTCGCGCTGAATGAAATTTTGGAAAATCAATTCGCGCGCGCGCGTAAATTATTTTCAATCCGCGGTTTGCGCGCGCAGGTCTCGCCGTTTGATTTGTGCGCGCTCGCGTTTTTTATTTTAGGCGCGCTTTCGACGCGTTGGGCGGACAACTTTGGCGTAGCGAGCCGCGAGTTTCGGATTATGGTATTGGATCCGCTGCTGCTGTACGCGCTGCTGCGGATGTCGTCTCTCGCTCGCAACCCCGCCGCCCTAGCGGGCGAGGCGAAAGATTTGTCCGCCGCGTTTTTCCAAAGCGGAATAAGAGGCGAGGTTGCGGCGTTGCTCGCGTCCGGCGTCGCGGTGTGCCTCATCGGTTTGTATCAATTCGCGACCGGCGATGTGATTTTGGCTGACGGCGTCGCGCGGTTAACGGCGGTGTGGGGTTCGCCGAACAATGTCGCGTTGTATTTGGGGCGATTATTGCCGCTTGCGCTGACGTTCGCGTTGTGGTGGCGCAATCGCCGCGCGCGTTGGATTTACGCGGCGCTGACCGCGCTGTTTGGCGTGACGATTCTTTTGACGTATTCGCGCGGCGCGCTGCTGCTGGGCGTTCCCGCGAGCGTGTTGTTTGTTTTGGTGACGGCATATTGGCAAAACCGTCGTTTATCGCGTCGCGCGTGGCTTGGCATTGGCGGCGCCTTGAGTGCGGGCGCGCTGGCGTTGGGATGGTTTATGACGACGGAACGTTTCCATTCATTGTTTCAAACCGGAACGGGGACGGGTTTTTTTCGCGTGGCGGTGTGGACGAGCGCGGTGAACATGATCCGCGCGCATCCGTTGCTCGGCGTCGGGTTGGATAATTTTTTGTACGAGTATCCGAAATATATTTTGCCCGACGCGTGGCGCGAACCGAATCTTTCGCATCCGCATAATTTTATTTTGGATTTTTGGACGCGGCTCGGAATTTTCGGCGTCGCGCTGTTGTTGACGCTGCTGGTTTTGTTTTTTCGCCGCGCGTGGCATACGTTCAAAACGACAGAGGATTGGTTTGCGCGCGCGTTGACGCTCGGTTTGATGGCGAGCATGGTGAATTTTCTCGCGCACGGTTTGATTGACGCGGCGTATTTTTATGTGGATTTGGCGTATGTGTTTTGGTTGACGATATTTTGGATGCACGCGCTAACGCGAGACGCGGCTATCGCCAAGTAGGTTGATTGTTAATGCGTCGTCGCGGCGCAGTTCATCGCCGCAAGCTCGTTCGCCGCGCGTGGGAGTGTTTTGCTAAAACGATTCGCAATGACAGTTTCGCGCCGGTCGCTTAAAAGCGATCTGAGCTATAGGGCTGGCACAAAGTCGCGCAAACTGTCATTTCGAGCGGAGGCGAGAAATCTCGACCTTGCGCGTCAAACGAGATTTCTCATTGCATTCGAAATGATAATGGCTGCTCCCTGACTTTGTGCCAGCCCTAATCTGAGCTATAGGGCGCATTGCGTGAATAATAAAAAAATAATAAAATATATTTAGATTGGATGGATCGCGTCGAACGCAAGCGCAAGATGGAAGGGGAGAGAAAAAAATGCAACGACGAATAATCGCGGGCGCAATGTTCGCGGCAGCGATACTGATGTTTGTGGCGGCGGCGTTTTCAGCAAGCACGCAAGCCGCGCCGCCCGCGCAAGAAATGAAAGGCGACCCGACGCGCGGGTCGTATATCTTTGTGGCGGCGGCGGGCTGCGGCTGTCACATGTCCGAGGCGGGTTTTCTTGCTGGAGGCGCCAAGTATGATTTGGGCCCATTGGGGGTGGTGTTCGCCAAGAATCTCACATCCGACGAGGCGACAGGGTTGGGTAAATGGAGCGAAGCCGATATCGTGACTGCGATTCGCACCGGCAAGACGCCGGACGGCGGAATGCTGTTCCCGATAATGCCGTATCAGAATTTTAGCGGCATGTCGGACCAGGACGCGTATGATTTGGCGTCATACATCAAAACGGTGCCGCCGGTCAGCAATGATGTGCCAAAAGATGATCTCAAGATTCCGGTTCCGCCGTTCACGCCGCCACAAGCGCCCGCGACAGCTCCGACGGAAGGCGCCGCCCGCGGCGAGTATCTGGTAAAGCATGTTTCAGATTGCAGCGGTTGTCACACTCCGACGGACGCGCAGGGCGCGCCCATGATGGACAAGTTCTTGGCAGGTTCGGTGGTCGAGGGCGAAGTCGCGGCGAATATTACGCCGGACATGGAAACCGGAATTGGAACTTGGACGGAAGAACAAATCGTGAATCTGTTGAAAACCGGACAGCGTCCCGATGGCAGCGCGGTGGGCGGTTTGATGGCTCAAGTGGTTGCCGGCGGTTTTAGCAAATTGACTGACGCGGACCGCGCGGCGATTGCGGCGTACTTGAAGACGATTCCGGCAGTGAATAATACTCCGGCGCCCGCGACGCTGCCTGCGACTGGCGGTGACATGAATAATTTGCCGCTGACGTTTGCGTTGATCGCTTTGGGCGGCGCATTGTTGGTTACCGGCGCGTTTGTCTGGCGCGGCGCGCGACGTACGCGCTGACAATAGGGCAATGACCCGAAAAAGCGCTCGGCGCGCTCCGGCGACGCGATCCACAAGGCGCGCTGAAAACTTTTTCGGGTCAAACTTTTAAAGGTTGAAAAGTAAAAAAGTAAAAAGCCAAAAGCTCAAAGCTAAAAGTTTTTTCGCAAGTGGAATGCGCTTTTAGCTTTGAGCTTTTTACTTTGAGTTTTGAATCCAGGAGAACGATGCCTCGACCCGTCACCCTATTCACCGGACAATGGGCGGATTTGCCGCTCGAAACGCTGGCGCAAAAAGCGAACGCGTGGGGTTTTGATGGTCTCGAACTCGCGTGCTGGGGCGACCATTTCGACGTGATGCGCGCGCTCGCTGAATCGGATTACGTGAAAAATAAACGCGCGCTGTTACAGAAATACAATTTGCAATGTTTTGCGATTGCGACACATCTCGTCGGACAAGCGGTGTGCGACAACATTGACGCGCGGCACAAAGGAATTTTACCCGCCAAAGTATGGGGCGACGGCGACCCCGAAGGCGTGCGTCAACGCGCCGCGTCATGCGTGATGGACACGGCGCGCGCCGCCGCGAAATTTGGCGTGACGCAAGTGAACGGCTTTACGGGTTCGTCCATCTGGCACATGCTGTATTCGTTTCCGCCGAACGATTGGCGAGAAATTGAAAAAGGGTACCAAGATTTCGCGAATCGTTGGAATCCCATCATGGACGTTTTCAAAAACGAGGGCGTCAAGTTTGGACTCGAAGTGCATCCCACCGAAATCGCGTACGATTTTGTGACAACGCGTAAAGCGTTGGACGCGCTAAATAATCGTCCCGAGTTCGGCATCAATTTTGACCCCAGCCATCTCGCGCATCAATTTCTCGACAGCGCGGAATTTGTTTTGGAATTCGCCGAGCGCATCTATCACGTTCACGTCAAAGATTCCAAAAAACTTTTAAATGGACGCCGCAGCATTCTTGGTTCGCATCTCGACTTTGGCGAAGCGGCGCGCGGCTGGACATTCGTTTCGCCCGGCCACGGCGACGTCAAGTTTGAAGATTTATTCCGCGCGTTGAATCGCATCGGCTATCAGGGCCCGCTTTCGATTGAATGGGAAGATTCAGGGATGGACCGCGAATGGGGCGCGCAAGACGCGTTGGCGTTTGTCCGCCGCGCCGATTTCGCGCCGAGCGCGGTGGCGTTTGATGCGGCGTTTTCGAAAAAGTAGAGATTGGAGATTGGAGATTGGAGACTGGAGACTCGTTCTCTAATCTCCAATCTCTAGTCTCCACCAGACAACAATGTCCGAAACCGGATTCACCACAATGGCAGCCGCGCGCGCGGAAACCGCTGCGCCGATGATTGGCGTTGGGATGCTTGGGTATGCGTTCATGGGCAAGGCGCACTCGAACGCGTTCAAAAAAATTCCGTACATGATGTATCCGTCCGTCGCAATTCCGAAACTCGTCGCGATTTGCGGACGCAATCAAGAGGCGACGCGCGCGGCGGCGGAACGTTACGGCTATGAAAAATTTTACACCGATTGGCGCGCAATGCTGAATGACGATGAGGTGCAACTTTTTGACAATGGCGGACCGAACGACGCGCACGCGGAACCGTGCATCGCCGCCGCGCAACTTGGCAAACATATCTTGTGCGAGAAACCATTGGCGCGAAACGCAAACGAAGCCGCCGCGATGTTGGATGCGGTGACAAAAGCGAATGTGAAACACGCCGTCGCGTTCAATTATCGTTTCGTTCCCGCCGTGCGGCTCGCGCGCGATTTGATTGAACAGGGAAAACTCGGACAAATTTATCATTACCGCGCGGTCTATTTGCAAGAATGGATTATGCCGCATTACCACACGCCGCACATTTGGCGCCTCGACAAAGCGCAAGCGGGCAGCGGCGCGTTGGGCGATCTCGGCGCGCACATCATTGACCTCGCGCGTTTTCTCGTCGGCGAACCGCGCCGCGTGAGCGCGGCGACGCAAACATTTATTACTGAACGGCCCGATGGCACGGGCGCGTTGAAAAAAGTGGACGTGGATGATGCGTTCGTCGCGACGGTGGAATTTGAAAACGGCGCGCTTGGTTCCGTCGAAGCGACGCGTTTCGCGGGTGGACGCAAAAATTTCAATTCATTTGAAATCAACGGCGAAAAGGGCAGCATCGTTTTTAATCTCGAACGGATGAATGAATTGCAAGTGTTTTGGGTTGGCGAAGAACCGCGCGAGACGCAAGGGTTTCACGCCATCAACGTCAGCGAAGCGTATCATCCGTTCTGGAGCAACTGGTGGCCCCAAGGGCACATCATCGGTTGGGAACACACCTTTGTTCACGAAATCAATCATCTCCTCGACGCGATTGTCAATAACAAATCCGTCGCGCCCTACGGCGCC
This sequence comes from Anaerolineae bacterium, assembly GCA_021463195.1. GTDB lineage: Bacteria > Chloroflexota > Anaerolineae > UBA4142 > SHND01 > SHND01. Next base: position 56,303 of record JAJTXZ010000020.1, on the reverse strand, counting down.
GATTTCACCGACGGCTATCGCAACGCCGTCATCTGCGACGCGATTTTGCAGAGCGCGGAATCGGGACGACGCGTTGATGTGAAATATTAGAGATTGGAGATTGGGGATTGGAGACCAGAGACTGGAGACCGTCATTGCAAGGAACGAAACAATCTCTAATCTCTAATCTCTAGTCTCTTTTTTTGCCATGTTACGAGACTTGCGTTCGCAATCCCTTCGCCGCACGCCTGACGAATTGGTTCAACACCTGAAAACGTTTGAACTCGATTTGAAATTTTCTGCAGGCGTGTGGTTTTTTTCGCCGCCCAATTCGCGCTTTCACGACAAATATAAACCGACGCTCGATATTCCCGCGCGTTTGGAAATTGCCGCGTCGCTCAAGGACTATGGACTCGGCGCGATGGAAGCGCATTACCCGAACGAAATCAACGAGGACAATCTTGACCTCTGGAAAAAATTCGCGCACGAGACGGGAATCAAAATTCTCACCGTCATTCCGCTGTTGTTTTGGGACGAACAATTTGAATGGGGTTCGCTCTCGAATCCGATTCCCGAAATACGCCGCGCGGCGATTGAACGCGTCAAGGGTGCCGCGCGTTTGAACAAAGAACTCGACACGGAATTTATGATTGTGTGGCCCGGCATTGACGGCTACGAAAATGGATTCGGCGCCGATTTGCGCGCGGCGCGTGATCGTTTCGCGGAAGGCATGGCGGAAGCGTTGGACGCGGTACCCGGCGTGCGCGTCGCGTTCGAGCCGAAACCGTATGAACCGCGCGGACACATTTTGTACGGCTACACCTCTGAAGGCATTTTGCTCGGCGAAAAAGTGGAGCGCATGTTGAAACATCCCGACAACAGAAAATTGTTGGACGAAGGGCACGCGCTCGTGGCGATGAATCCCGAAGTGGGGCACATGTTGATGGGGTATGAAGATTTGCCCTACGCGTACGGGCTGGTGATGGAGTACGCGCGCCTCGCGCATGTGCATCTCAATTCGCAGCCGCTCGGCAATTACGACCAAGATTTGAACGTCGGCGTGATTTCGACGGAAGCGAACGAGGCGATGTTGTACGCGTTGAAAATGTACGGCTATGAAGGATGGTTCGGCATTGACATCAATCCCGAACGGATGCCCGTGGACACTGCGCTAAAAATTTCGATGGATGCCTTGCGCGTGGCGAACGACCGCATCAATTCGCTCGACCACGAATCGCTCATCTGGGCAAGCGAACATCCAAATCAAGCGCGCGGCTGGATTGAAGCGTATCTGGTGCGCGCGCGGGCAATGAACGTGGAGAAATTAACGCCACTGCCGAAATTAAAATAATTGCCTTCATCGTGACACAATATCATCATCTTGACGAGTCGGGGAATTGGGGATTAGGTCAGAGCCAAGGTGTAACCCGCTATCTGATTCTGGCAATGGTTCAAATAGCGCATAATGATCCATTGCCAGAACTCGCGATACACCGACGCGAATTTCACTTGCCAAGTGATTTTGAAATCAAGTACTATCGCGCAAAACCGAAACAGAAAGAGTCTTTTTTCAAGGAAATCGAATCTATTAATTTTCGCGTGCGCGCAGCAGTCATTGACAAAAAGAGTTTAGGTCCTGCTTTCGCGCGTATGAATCATCAGGACTTTGCGGTAGAGCTTATTTCCCGGCTCGTCTTGCGGGCGTCGGAGCTTGATATTGCAAATGATGTAATGATGATTGATGCCGGTACAGATGCGCTTTGTCGCGCGTTGCGAATCAAACTTTCTCACGAGTGCAAGAAAACCAAACGCACACGTCCATTCAGCAAAATTGTGGGTGGACGTTCGCAGCAACATGATGGGTTGCAGCTTGCTGATATGCTAGCAGGTGCAATCATGCATTATGCAATGCGACACGAAGAGGAATATTTTATGTCGTTTCGCCACAAAGTATCTGACTTGTGGTGGGTCAGAAGTGACGGTACATAAAACACCCCCAGCTATTTCCAAACGAGGAAACCTCGTCGGAAAAGTCCACCACAGGCGGCGGGCTTGTCGCTGGGGGCGAGTAAACTCGATTCATCCCGAATCGGAACGAACTTGGTTTATTTGATGATTCTATTATAGCCGCGATGGAGAGACGCGTCAATGATTTTTCGCGGCGTATTTCAGGTGTCAAGTTCGCGGCGGGAATGTAAAATGATTGTGCCGCTCGTGAGGGGCGGCATAATTGGTTGTAGGATATAGACCATGAAAGAGCCCAAACCGAAAAAGAAAAGCGACAAGAGTCGTCTCATTAAGAAAAACATGGAACGCGAGAAAGTTGAAAACTTTGTCTATGCACTTGGCAGAAAAGATCGAGGTATGGGCATTTACATCCTCTTCAAAGGCGACAAGCCGTATTATGTTGGAATGTCGAAAACAAGTCTTCGCCGTCGCTTGAAAAATCATGCATTGAAAGATCATCATCGCGGGCAGTGGGATAAATTCTCGTTCTATCAAGTTCCCCGCCAGCAGTACATCAAAGACATTGAAACATTGTTGATTCGTGTTATCCGGCCACCGGGAAATAAGGTACGTGGTAAATATAAAAGAAAGTACAAAGTTACCTCTTCATGATAGATCGCCAAGAATGAGCGAATTGACAATTTCTCAAAGCCAAAGCGGAATTTCCCTCTCCACCGTCCTCCCCGCCGGGCTGCTGAACATGTTCACGCTCGGCGCGTCTACGACGCTTTATGGACCGTCGCTCGTATATATTGCGGGCGAGACGGGACAACCGATTGCGAATCTGGGAATTTTGCTACATTGCTTGCGTTTCTTGGTTTTGCCTTGACAGGAATTTCGTTTAGTGTTGTATTCACAACGCTAAACGCATGAGCGCCGCGGCGGCATCCCAAAACCAGCGCGCAAATGATGAGCATTTTCCTTGCGGCGACAGGACTCGGCGGAATCATTTTGCCGTTCGTGATTGGTGTGAGCGTCGGCGCTCTGGGCGCGTGGACGTTGACACCGTTGTTGATTGGAACGGCGGTGTTGGTTGCAGTGTTGACATTGTTTGAAAAGGACAAGCCAAAGGAGCATTTATGGCCACCCAATTTATCAACCCCGCAGGCATTGCGCCGCCGACAGGTTACACGCACGTTGTCACTACCGATGCGCGCAGACTGGTTTTCATTTCCGGGCAAATCGGAATTGACGCGAACGGCGAGATGAAAGGCGGTTTGCTCGCGCAAACCCAACAGGCATTTGAAAATATCAAAACCGCGTTGGCGAGCGTCGGCGCGACGTTCGACGACGTTGTCAAAGTCACGGCGTTTATTGTCAATTACACCCCTGCGTCGCGTCAGATTCTGGCAGAAACGCGCGCCAAGTATTTTAATCCGCAGCGTCTGCCCGCGAGTACGCTTATTGGCGTCAGCGCGCTCGCGTTTCCCGGTCTTTTGATTGAGATTGAAGCGACGGCTGCGCTCGCAAACTAAAGTTCAAAGTTAAAAGCTAAAAGTAGAGACAATCCGTACTTTTAGCTTTTAACTTTGAACTTGTTACTTTTTACTTATGCTCATCGTCCACACCACCTCGCCCTACAACGCCGAGCCGCCGCTGGAACTGCTGCGCGAAAATTTTATCACGCCGCGCGAATTGTTTTACGTGCGGAATCATGGCGACGTTCCCGAGATTGACGCGCAAGCTTTTCGGCTCGTCGTCAACGGCATGGTGGAACGCGAACTCGAATTATCGCTCGACACATTGCTGAACGATTTTCCGAAACGCACCGTGATGGCGACGCTGCAATGCGCGGGAAATCGGCGCGACCAGTTGATGGCGTTGAAAGAAATTCCGGGCGAAGTGCCGTGGCAAGCGGGCGCGATTGGCAACGCGTTCTGGAGCGGCGTGCCGTTAAAAGAAGTTTTGAACGCGGCGGGAATCAAAATCGGCGCGCAGTACGTGGCGTTCATGGGCGCGGAGGAGGTGATTCGTCACGGCGAAAATGTCGGATTTGGCGCTTCGATTGCGCTCGACAAAGCGTTGAGCAATGACGTTTTGCTCGCGTACGAAATGAACGGCAAAGCGCTCGAACCGATTCACGGTTTTCCGTTGCGCGTAATCGCTCCGGGCTATATCGGCGCGCGCAGTGTGAAATGGTTGGCGCAAATTACGGTTCAAGCGTTTTCCTCAAAAAATTATTTTCAGGCACACGCGTACCAACTCTTTCCGCCGCAGACGAACGCGGAAACCGCCGATTGGAACGCGGGTTTGCAGTTGAGCGAGTTGTCGGTGAATTGTGTCATCACGTCGCCGCGTGATGGCGAAATCGTTTCGGGTGAGGTTCTCGCGCAAGGTTACGCAATCACCGGCGGAGGCAGAAAAATCGCGCGGGTTGATGTTTCAAGCGATGGTGGAAATTCTTGGACAACCGCGCACATCACGCAAGGCGATCAACAGTGGGCGTGGGCGTTTTGGGAAGCGCGATTGATACTGGAGAATGGAGACGCGGAGATTATCGCGCGCGCGTTCGATTCGGCGTCAAACACCCAGCCCGAAGAGGCGCGGCATGTGTGGAATTTCAAGGGATATATGAATAACGCGTGGCATCGGGTCAAGGTAAAAGGTAAAAGTTAAAAGCTAAAAGTCAAAAGGTTTCGCTTTTGCCGCAAGTGACGCAACTGCTGTCATTCTTGGAGAAGGGCGATGATACGCCGATTCTCTTCGTAATACTCGATGCGCGTCGGCGTCCAATGGATTACTTTACCCATGCGCGCTGCTTTGGTTTTGAATGTTTCTAATTGGAAGATTTCGCGCAAGAGGCGGGGGATTTCGAGGGAACGCTCTTTAGGGATTTCGATAGCGATGATGCAATAGGCAGCGGATGCTCGAATCTTGTTCCAAAAATCATTCGTGTTGATTGTGACAAAAGTCGGCTCATTTGTACGACGTAATAGAGCGGGTATTGCCTCATCTTTAATTGAACTTTGTGGGCGCAGCTTGGTGATAGAGATGACCTGCCCCGGATACCACCGGGCAATCTCCTCACGAATCAACCTATCTTGAAGATTCTCGTCAAGAATAATCATGCCAATGCTGGTTGCAGAAAACGCGTAGAATCTATGAGAGCACGATCAGCCAATTCCACGGCTTCTGTAATCGCGTCGGCGTTAATGTGACTCTCGTCGTATCGCCAGAGGATTTCCGAAATACTCGTTCCGCGCGCGACAAGTGAAAGAATCACGCTCACCTCCAGCCGCGTGTACTTGAACGTGGGTCTGCCGCCACAGACGCCGGGCGCGACGACAACGTACTCGCCTAACGGATAATATTCGTACATTTCGCCGCCATATTCTTCGCGCACCAGTTGCGGTTTTGTTGTTTCTGCTGTTGGATTCATTTTGCGCCTCGCTGCGACAATTATATCATAGCGCAATGCCATCATTTTCGCGCCGCCAACTTCTCGCGCTCGGCGGACAAACCTTTTTGCTCGCGCTCGCAAGCTGCGCAAACAACGCGCCAATTTCTGCGCCAACCGCGAATAGTCCGCACGCGACCGCGCACACGCCAACCTCAACGGTAACAAAGTCAACAACTATGCCCACTCCAAACGAAATAACGCTCGACGCGAAAATCGGACAGATGCTTTTGCTCGGTTTTCGCGGTTATGAATTGCAAGCCGACGATGCGATTGTTCAGGATCTTTGCGAACGCAATCTCGGCGCGGTGGTTCTCTTTAGTTATGACGGCGAATTGAAAAAATTCGAGCGCAATATCGCTTCGCCCGCGCAAGTGCAAGCGTTGAACGCGTCGTTACAAGCTTTCGCGCAGACGCCGCTGCTCATCACAATTGATCAAGAGGGCGGCGCCGTTTCGCGGCTCGCGGAGCGATTCGGTTTTCCGCCGACGCAATCGCAGGAATTTTATGGCGCGCAAAATGATGTCGCGTTGACGCGCGCGGCGGCGGAAGCGGAAGGAAAAATTTTGCGCGACCTGGGAATCAATCTGAACCTCGCGCCCGTCGTGGATGTCAACCTCAATCCCCACAGCCCCGCCATCGGAAAAAATCAACGCAGCTTTTCCGCCGACCCGCGCATTGTCACCGCGCACGCGCGCGCGACGATTGAGGGCTATCATTCGCAAAACGTTCTCACCACGCTCAAACATTTTCCCGGACACGGCAGCGCGGCAAGCGATTCGCATTTAGGTTTCGTTGACGTGACGACGACGTGGCAAGCGCTTGAACTCGAACCGTATCGCGAACTCATTCGCGCAGGTCTCGCCGACGCGATCATGACCGCGCATATTTTCAATGCGAACCTCGACGCGCAATATCCCGCGACGCTTTCGCGCAAAATCATCACCGGCATCCTGCGTCAACACCTCGGCTATGACGGCGTGGTGATGAGCGACGATATGCAGATGGGCGCGATTAGCCGCTATTACGGATTTGAGCAAGCGCTCGAATTGGCAATCCACGCGGGCGTGGATATGCTCGCGTTGGCGAACAATTTGGCGTACGACCCCACCATTGGCGCGCGGGCATTTGGCGTCATCAAACAACTTGTGCGCGACGGAAAAATTTCTGAACAACGCATTGACGAATCGTACCAGCGCATCATGCGCTTGAAAGCGCGCTTGAAACCATAAATCTTTACGTTTGACGTAACCAGTCACAGTACATTGCAATTTGACCTTTTGGACACAGATTGCGCAGATAACACTGATGAATCAAACCTAAAATCTGTGTTATCTGTTACATCTGTGTCCAAAGAATGTGAGGTACCGCGGCTGATACGTCGTTATCACCTTTCCCATGTCCTATCTCCTCGGCATTGATGTCAGCACCACCGCAACGAAAGCGTTGGTCATTGACGAACGCGGCAGCGTTGTCGCGATCGCGAGCGACGAGTACGAATTTTTTACGCCGCGTCCGCTGTGGGCGGAACAAAATCCTGCCGATTGGTGGCGCGCGTGCGTAAAGGTGATTCGCCGCGTGCTGGAAAAAATTCCCGCGCGCGAAATCGCGGGCATCGGTCTCACGGGGCAAATGCACGGGCTGGTGTTGCTCGATGCGGAAGGAAATGTTCTGCGCCCGTGCATCATGTGGAACGACCAGCGCACCGCGAAACAATGCGCGGAAATTACGGACCAAGTCGGCGGCACGAAAAATCTTTTGCGAATGATTGGCAATCCCGTACTGCCCGGTTTCACTGCGCCAAAAATTTTGTGGGTGCGCGAAAACGAACCGCAGGTGTACGCGCGCGCGGCGCATGTTCTCTTGCCGAAAGATTATTTGCGCTACAAATTGACGGGCGCGTACGCCACCGAAGTTTCCGACGCGTCAGGCACGGCGCTGCTCGATGTGGCGCAACGAAATTGGTCGGATGAACTGCTCAAAGCGATTGAAATTCCCCGCGCGTGGTTGCCCGATGTATTTGAATCGTCCGTTGTCAGCGCGAAAATTTCTGCGGACGCGGCGAACGAAACGGGATTGTTGGAAGGTACGCCGGTTGTCGGCGGCGGCGGCGACCAAGCGGCGCAAGCGGTTGGCACAGGCATCGTGCAAGAGGGCATCGTGAGCGCGACGCTCGGCACCTCGGGTGTTGTGTTTGCTTCAAGCGATTCGTATCGTTTGGAACCGAATGGTTTGCTGCACGCGTTCTGCCACGCCGTTCCGAACAAATGGCATTTGATGGGCGTGATGCTTTCGGCGGCAGGAAGTTTTCGCTGGTTTCGGGATGCGCTGGGCGAACAAGAAAAACGAGAAGCGAGGGACGCTAAAGAACAGCGTGACGAGAACAAAGACGTGTATGAAATTTTGACGGAAAAGGCAGCGCGCGCGAACGCGGGCTGCGAGGGCTTGATTTTTTTGCCGTATCTCACCGGCGAACGCACGCCGCATCCTGACCCGCACGCGCGCGGCGCGTTTTTTGGAATTACGCTGCGTCATCGCAAAGAACATTTTGCGCGCGCGGTGTTGGAAGGCGTCGCGTATGGTTTGCGCGATTCGTTAGAGTTGATGCGCGCGTTGGGTTTGAATATCTCGCAAGTGCGCGCGTCGGGCGGCGGGGCGCGCAGTGAATTGTGGCGGCAAATTCTCGCAAATGTTTTCAATTCCGAAATCGCGTTGGTAAATTGGAATCCGGAAAGCGGATTCCGTACCGAAGGCGCGGCGTTCGGCGCGGCGTTGTTGGCGGGCGTTGGCGCGGGCGTGTACGCGAACGTCGAGGACGCGTGCGCGCGCACGATTCATGTGACAGACTTGGCTACACAAGGAAAAGATGTACAAGTCTATGACGACTATTATCAAGTGTATCGCGCGTTGTATCCCGCGCTGCAAACGCAGTTTGAACGGCTAGGCGCGCTTGCGACATGATGCGCCTGTGCGGCGACGAATTCGATTCGCTTGGCTATACGCCCCAGCGTGAATTGCGCAAGCGCGTTCCGCGATTTTTCAAATCGCGAATAAAATAAATGGCGCGTCGCGCGCAAAACATTTGACGCATTTTATAAAACTTATATTTCATAACTGATGTTACGCCATAACGCGGCAACTTTCAAATTTGCCGCGCGTTTGCGCGCTATTTTTTAGCGAATGCGCGTAACGTGAGTTCATAATTTGAAACGGAGCGAAAATTATGGCTAAAGAGCAAACAGAAACTGAAGCGCCCGCAAAAGCTGAACTCGACCAACTTGTCGTTACGCAGCACAGCATCACCTTGAATGGCGTCGCGATTGCGTATACGGTGACGACCGGCACGATGGTGTTGAGACAGGAATCCGAAAAAGATGGCGCGTCCGAAGGCGAAAAAGCCAAAGCGTCGTTTTTCTTTATCGCGTACACGCGCGATGAAAGGGTAGCCACGGAACCCGGTTCCGTGGCTGACCCGGGTGTCGTTGCGCCCCCCCTCCGCACGCGTCCCATCACGTTTTCGTTCAATGGCGGTCCCGGCTCGTCATCAGTGTGGCTGCATCTCGGCGTCTTGGGTCCGCGTCGCGCCGCGATGACGGATCTTGGCGCTTTGCCGCCGCCGCCATACCAACTTGTGGATAACGAATATTCGCTGCTCGATGTGAGCGATTTGGTTTTTATTGACCCCGTTGGCACGGGGTATAGCCGCGCGACGAGCGGCGAAAAATCAAAAGAATTTCACACCTTTAAAAAAGACATTGAATCGGTCGGTGATTTCATTCGCTTGTACACCACGCGTTACAATCGTTGGCTTTCGCCGAAATTTTTGATCGGCGAAAGTTACGGCACGACGCGCGCGGCGGGGTTGAGCGGCTATTTGCAAGAACGGCACGGTTTGTACCTGAACGGCATCATGCTCATTTCCTCGATTCTCAATTTTTCAACCGCCGATTTTCATCCGGGCAATGACTTGCCGTATATTTTATTTTTGCCCACCTATACCGCAACGGCGTGGTATCACAAAAAACTTGACGCGGAATTGCAAACCGATTTACACGCGACCTTGCGATTGGCGGAACAATTCGCGTTGAATGATTACGCCAGCGCGTTGATAAAAGGCGACGCGCTCGCGGGCGAGGAACGCGCGCGCATCGTTCAAACGCTCGCGCGCTTGACGGGATTGTCGCCCGACTATATCGAACGCGCGAATTTACGGATTGACATTTTTCGCTTTGTCAAAGAATTGTTGCGCGAACAGCGGCGCACCGTCGGACGCCTCGATTCGCGTTTTCAAGGGATCGAGCGCGACGCGGCGGGCGAAGTCATCGAAAACGATCCGAGCATGAGTAATATTCTCGGCCCATATACTGCGACGTTTTACGATTATGCGCGCCGCGAATTGAAATTTGAAAGCGATTTGCCGTACGAAATTCTTTCGTTCAAAGTGAATGCGCAGTGGAGTTTCGCCGAACACGAGAATCGCTATGTGGATGTCGCCGATACGCTGCGTAAAGCCATGAGCACCAATCCGTATCTAAAAGTGTTTGTGGCGAACGGTTATTATGATTTGGCGACGCCGTATCTGGCGACCGAATACACCTTTAATCATCTGGGCTTGGATGCGAGTTTGCGCGACAATATTTCGATGGCATATTACGAAGCGGGACACATGATGTACGTTCATTTGCCATCGTTGGCGCAATTAAAAACGGATTTGGAAAAATTTATCCGTGACGCAATCCCCCAAGCGTAAAAAAAAAATCGGCGCGCTGCGCCGATTTTTTTTACGCCTCTTGTTATACTAGAGCAGATTCCTGATGGGTTCAAGGGACAAACCTTTCGGGTTTCCGAAACCCGAAAGGTTTTATCCCTTCCATCGAATAGGAATTCGCTCTATGCTTTGCGCAAACAAATTGCGACCTTTTAAAAATCCACTGTGATTCTTGTCGGCTCTACATGGTCTTCCACAATCCGCACTTGCTCTTGCACCAGCCCGAACCAATATGCCGGGTCCACTTTTGGCGGCTTGTCGGTGATTTTGATGCCGCCCGAAATTGTCACCACCTGCCCCGGCATTAAATAATAAATCGTTTTGCCGTCGCGTTCCACCTTGGTCAATTCGTCGTTCATGCCCAACTGCCAGCGATAAGGATACTGCCGTCCGATGGAATTGCCTTCGGAATCCACGCCGAGCCGCCAGATGCCCGGTTCTTCGTATTGTTCGATGGTTGAAAAATTTTGACTGGTGTTGTACACAAAACCCGGCTCGGGGCCCTTGGTGCGAATCGGCGCGGCGCCGACATTTTTCACCGTCACTGTGAAATACAAGGTATCGCCCAATGGCACGACGCGCGGATTGAAATCGCCCGCGCTGCCGATGATGGCGGCGCGCGGCGTGCCGCCAGCTTTAATCGTAAGCGGCGCTTGTTCTGTGACCATATTGCCATTCGCGTCCACCGCTTCCGCGACGATGGTGTAAGCGCCGTCGGGGGGAGGCGGCGCGCCGCGATCAATGCCCGCATCGTAATCGTACTCGTGCGGTCCGATTTCGCTCAATTTGTCTTGGGTCAACAGCGTCGTCTCTTTTTTCTCGTCAATCGGAAATTTCGTTTTGCCGTCGGTGAGATACACCGTCACGCGCGCCGGTTTCGTCAAATAATAACGAATAATCACGCGGTCGTCGAGACCGTCTTGGTTCGGCGTGAACTCTTGCGGAAATACCGTGAACGCTTGTAACTCGGGCAAAGTGGTGTCGGCATTGACGATGGTCAGCGCGGCGGTTTTTTCATCGCGCACGCCGTTCGCGTCTTGCGCGGTGACGACGATCTGATACGTCCCATCGTTCAGCGTTCGATTGTCCACCGAGCCGCCGAATAAAATTTCAAAATCGCCCGGCGCGCGCGGCTGATTTTCGCGCAGCACATATTTGCCGCGCGCGTCTTGCAAATAAACGCTTACATTTGCCGCGCGCGCTAACGAATAAGTGATAAGCGTCGCGCGATTCGGCGCGCCCGGACGCGGCGAAATCAACGACGGTTCGAGATTCACATTCGTTAACAGCGTGGAATTTCCGCACGCGACGACAAGCGCGAGCAGCGCGCCAAAAAGAAAAACGTAAAACTTGTTCATATTCTAATTTCCAACTTGGATTTCACCCGCAATCAACGCGTCGCCCAAATCATTCCCGTCCGCGTCAAACACCCGCAAACGCGTTCCGTTCGCGTCATATAAACCGATTTCGATTTTATACGCGCCCGCGGGCGCGCGTTCATCGAGTTTGATTTGATATGCGTCCACAATAATTTGGCGTGGCGACCACGCGTTGGTCGGAAACCTGCCCTCCACCGGAATTTGGTCCACCTGTCCCCACAAAAAATTATTTTGCGCGGGATTGTACTGTTCCCCCAGCAAATGCGCAAACACTGTGTAGCTCGTTTGCAATGGCGCGTCCGCTTGCCAAAACAAAGTCAGCGGCACGCTTTCGCCCGCGCGAAAATTTCGCGTCGGGAGATTGACGCCAACCAACGCAATATGTTCGCCAAAGCGTTCGCGGCGCGCTTGGCTCGTCGTCCCATCCGCGCTGCTCGGCGCATTTTCGCGCGGCAAAACTTGAATTATGCCAAGCGGCAGTGAATTCAAACGCGCTTGCGCGATAACGCGCAGTTCGCCGCCCGTCGCATCCGGCGGAATTTGCAAAGCGCCCTCCGCGCGTTCGCGCGCCCCGATGGAAATCGGAATCGCCGCGCGCGCCACGATTTCGCCATTTTGTTTTTGCAATGACAAATTGATGGTCGTCAAATCTTGCGCTTGCCAATACGTGACGACACTCACGACATCGCCGCCGAACGCTTCGCGAAGCGGCAAATCCACGCCGACCAATTTTAAGCGTTCATCCAAAACCGCGTCGCGCGCGGCGAGCGGCGAAAAATTTTCGCGCGGCGCGTCTTGTACGTTGCGCTGCGCGCTGGCATACAATGTCAGACGCTTGTCGCCAAAGTTTTGTTCGTACTGTTTTGGCAGACGTTCCGCGATTTTTTGTTCCACCAAACGCTGCGGATCTTTTTGTAACGCGTCGGGAATCGTGACCACCCACACCGCGTTATGCGACGCCGTTTGCGCGGCGATGCGCGCGACGGTTTCCGCATTCACCGGCGCGCCGTTCGGCACGCCAATCCAATCAAAATCGCGTTCGAGATAATACAAAAACGTCGGATATTCTTGGTCGGTGTTCAAAACAATCGCGTCGTCACTGAACGCAAAATTATTGAGCATTTGCGAAAGCGTCGCATACTCGTCGCGCAAAATGCGTTCTCGAAAATAATCGCGCAATGTAAAAATTTGCGCGGCGACGATGAACAGCACGAGCGCGACGGTAACTATTTTTCCGACGCGCCCGCGCGTATTTTCCGCGACGAACAAAACGCCGAGCGCGAGCAGCAGCGACAGCGCGGGCGTGAGCATCATCAAATAGCGCGCCTGAATTTTCGGCGCAAAGATGGCGGCGGGCGTGAGCGAAAGCAGATAAATCAGCGCAGGCGGAATGAACGCGATAAAAAGCATGTAGAGGGTTGCCCACGCCAGAGACGAATGACGGACAACGGACGATGAGCGACTCGTTAAGCTGTCGGCTGTCGTCTGCCGCCGCGCCATCCAGCCCACACTCAACGCCGCGATCGCCAAACTTCCCAAAACGATGAATGTATAATTTTCAATATACGTGGTTACGCCTAACGCGAGAACGGTTGCGGCGAGGCGCAGAAACAATCCAAAATCAAACGTCGGCGCCGCGCTCCATGTTGCGCCATTTTGTAAATAAAGGCACAGCCATGGCAAAAATAAAATTACCACCGCAACTTGCGCGAGACTCCATTTCAACAGCGACGGAAAAATTTTCTCGCCGCGCCGCCAGCTTGAAATCAAAACGATGCCGACAAAAACATTGTTCGCCAACACGAGCAGCGCCGCGAGGTAATGCGAAAATAACGCGAGAAAAGTCGCGAGAATATAACCAAGCCAAAATAATAATTGTCGCCTGCCGTCTGCGGTCGGCCGTCTGCGCGCTGTAATCTGCCATACACACCACACGCTCACCCACGCGAAAAACGCCGACAGCGTATAATTTTTTATATCCTGCGCCCACCAAATTTGAAAACGCGACAGCGCTAAAAATAACGCGGCGAGCAAACCCAGCCGCGCGCCGCCAATCTCTTTGCCGAGCCGATAAATGATGGCGACGAGCAGCGCGCCAAATATCACCGAAAAAAAACGCCCTGTAAAAACATCCGCGCCAAACACCGTTTGCCAAATATTCATTAACCAATAATGCAGGGGGGGGTGTTCATCGCTGGCGGTGCGTAACGCAATCCACGCAAAATCGTGTTTCGCCATCCACACCGTCCATCCTTCATCCCACCAAATATTTTTTTCGCCCAGCCGATAGACACGCAAAAAAAACGCGAGCGCAAGCAGCGCCAGCGCCGCGATTCGATATAAAAGCGCGTTGTGTCGTGACCGCGACATTTATGCTTCGCTCAAGCCGACGATGACAACGCCAATGACAATGATTGTCACGCCCAACATGCGCCTCCACGTCACGCGCTCGCGCAAAAATAACCGCGCTTCGATCACCACGACGAAATAGCTCAAGGCGAGAATCGGGTACGCAATCGAGAGCGGCACGCGCGAGAGGACCGCGAGCCAGAACAGCGCGCCCAAACCGAACCCGACAAAACCGAGCCAAATGAATAGATTGCGCAGCACGCGCGGCAGCACGGCGCCCAGCGCGCGCCCTGAAAATTCAAAACCGCCGATGCGATTCATGCCCATTTTGAAAAACAGTTCGCCGGTCGTGCTAAACAGAATGGCGGGAATTAGCAGCCACAACGCGTTATCTATCATTTGCGTTCTTCGCTTAATCCGACAATCACGACGCCGACAAAAATGACCGCGACGCCCAAGAGTAACTGCCACGACAGAGGTTCATTTAAAAAGAGCCAGGCTTCGAGGACGACGACAAAATAGCTCATTGCCAAAATCGGATAGGCGAGCGAAAGCGGCGCGCGCGAAATGACGCCGAGCCAAAAAATGGTGCCGCCGATAAAACCCGCAAAGCCAATCCAAATCAAAGGATTGAACGCGATTTGCGGCAGCACGGAAAAAATCGCGTCGGGCGTAAACGCGAAATCGCCCACTTGCGACATGCCCATTTTCAAAAATAATTGCCCCGTCGTGCTGGACAAAATCGCGGGAATGAGCAGCAGCAACGCTTGGAAAATCGCGCGCGATGAATAAAAGGTCGGCGGTCGGGATGGGTCGGGAATTGACATCAGAGATTGTTCGCAGGCGTCAGCGCTTTGGCGCGCGGCAAACGCGTCCGCGCCAAGACAGATACGCTCCACACGCCAAAAATAACCAGATTAAAAAGCGCATTGCCCCAGCGCGGCAGCGCCCATTGCGTATATGGCTCGCGCAGTTGAAAGCGCTCGAACAAGGTCGGGTCGTGCAGCGCATAATTCAAAGTCATAGTCGCGCTGATTGCGATATAAAACGCGAGCAATCGTTTAACGCGCGTCATCGCCGTCGCCAACAACGGCAGCAGCGCATAACCGTAATTTTCATGAATCTCGGTGGGCAGCATGAAAAACGCGAACGCCACAAACGCGCCGAGTTCAAAAAATTCTTCCAACGGCGCGCGCCACGCGCGCCACAGCGCCAGCGCGTAAAATGCGCCAAACAATAACAAACTGAATGCGCGAAACGAAAGCGGCGCGCCGGGCCAAAGCGCCATTGTATCTTGCAAATCAATTTTATCGGGATATAAAAACCACCATAAATTGTGCGCGTTCGCCGTCAAAATCGGATGATGTCCGACCGTATCGCCAAAATACGCGAACAAACCTTGCGCGCCGCCTGTCAGCGCGACGGGCAACAAGATTAATCCTGCGCCCAACGCGCCAAATAAAAACGCGCGCGCGATCCCCTTGAAAGCTTTGGCGTTTCCGAAAACCCCAAAGCTTTTATACGCCGCCAATAACAGCAGCGGCCCAAAAATCATGGCTTGCGGTTTGGTGAACGCGGCGATGCCCAAAATAAAAAATGCCCAGCCGATGCGGCGCGCGAAAACAATTAAAAGGAAACTGACCAAAACGAGCAGCGCGTGAAGCGCGTCCATCTGCCCCCAAAACGTTCCATTCCACAGCACGGCGGGATTGAACCAATACGCTAGCGCGCAGAGCCACGCGAATTGGTCGGCGACATATTTTCGCGCCACGCAAAAAATCAACGCGCCGGTCAACGCATCGGCGAGCAACATCGGCAAGCGCAAGAGCAAACGCTGCGTCGGGTCGGCAAGAAACGCGGGATTGTCGCTCAAACCGCGCAGCGCGGGCGCGCCCGCGACGGCGGGATATAAAAAATCGGGCGCGAAAATATCGCGATACAACAAACCCATCGCGTGCAAAATATAATTCAATCCCGGCGATTGGTCTGAAAGCCACAGCCCGTCGAACGACGCGTACATTGCGCCCAAACCGTACGTCACCGTTTTGTACGACCACACCACATAATCTTGCGTGTCTATGATAAAGCCCGGACTGGACGCGAAAATCAAACGAAACGCGAGCGCCGCGCTCATGCCCAAAAATAATAAACGCAGCGCGCGATTTGACAACGCGGGCGCGGGCAAAACATTGGTCAAACGTCGCAGTCCCGCGCCAAACGCACGCGCGCCGCCAAACGAAAATAACGCGGCAAAAAATAACGGCGCCATAAAATACGCCGCCGCCACGCGCGCCGTCGTCAAACCTAACGCGCACGCCAACAGCGTCACGCTTGCCGCGAGCCAGCCGCCCCAGCGCGCGCCGCTCCACACCGCGCCAATGGTAAAGGCGAGCAGCGTCAACAATGGCGCAAAAATCAAAACGCGCAGCGGTGGAAATATCGGCGCGCCGCCGCCGCTAAATTGCGCGTCGTCCACTTGGACGCCGAGCTTGCGCGTGTCGGGCGGCGCCGTAAAGGTCGCGCTGACGATTTTGACTATCAAATCGCCGCGCCAACCTATATCGTCGCGCGCAAGCGGCAGCGTGATTTCATTCCATCCCGACGCGGGCTGAAATGTGTCGCGCGATTGTCCATTCACCAAAATTTGGATGCCCGCCGCGCGATTTTGTTCCGGCGCCAGCACGCGCAATTTCAAGAGACCATCTTGCGCGCCCACGCCCCAGAAACGAATTTCGCCTTGGCCCGCGCTCCAACGCGCGTCATTGCCATCGGGCAAGTTTTCGCGGAACGAAAAGCCCTGCGCGAACGGCGTATCGTTTCCGCTGCCCACGTCAATCCGCGCGGTGTTTGGAACTTGATACACTAGCGTCGTCGTAAGCAGCGCCGCGGCGACCAACAGGATGATAGTGGGAGCGTTTTGGCGGAGCGCTTTTTTTCGCGTGTCAAACCATTTCACGATTCAAATTCGCGGAGCGCGGCGGCGACGGCGCGAATGTCGGCGAGCGCAAGTTCAGGATACAACGGGAGCGACAAAATTTCGCGCGCGAGTTTTTCGGCGACGGGCAGCGAGCCGATGGGCGCGCGCGCTTGATACGCGGGCTGCGAATGAATCGGCGTGGGATAATGAATCGCCGTGCCGATTTCGCGCTCTTTTAAAAACAAGGCGAGATAATCGCGCGACGCGCCCGCGCTCTCGTCGCACTGCACGACGTACAAATGATAAACATGCGCGCCATAAGTCATTTCACTTGGCGGATGCACGCGTTTGTTTGGCAGCAATTCGGTGTACAAGCTCGCGCGTTCGCGGCGCGCTTGGGTCCACGCGGGTAAATATTTTAATTTGACGCGCAAAAGCGCCGCCTGCAATTCGTCCAAGCGCGTGTTGACGCCGCTGATTTCGCTTTCGTAGCGCGCGCGCCAGCCATATTGCCGCAATAGTTTTACGCGTTCCGCGAGTCGCGCGTCATTCGTCACCACCGCGCCGCCGTCGCCGTACGCGCCGAGATTTTTAGTCGGATAAAAACTAAAACATGCGATATCGCCGAATGAGCCAACGCGCTGCTCTTGATACGTCGCGCCGTGCGCCTGCGCGCAATCTTCGATTACCGCCAAGCGATATTGACGCGCGATGCCGATAATGGCGTCGAGTTCGGCGGCTTGGCCAAAGAGATGCACGGGAATCACCGCGCGCGTTTTTGACGTAATCGCGGCGGCAAAGGAATCCGCGTCCATGTTCATCGAATCGGCGCGCACATCGCACAACACCGGCGTCGCGCCCGCCATTTCAATCGCGGCGACGGTGGCGACCGCTGTGTTCGGCACGGTAATCACTTCGTCGCCTTTGCCGATGCCGAGCGCGCGAATGGCGAGATGCAGCGCGTCGGTGCCTGAATTGACGCCGACGCCATATTTTACGCCAATGTAATCGGCGAATTCCTGCTCGAACGCTTCGGTTTCGGGTCCGAGAATGAACCAGCCGCTCGCGTACACGCGTCGCGTCGCGCCATCAATTTCGGCTTTGATGGATTCGTATTGTTTCTTGAGATCGAAAAAAGGAATCATGCTAAAGGGTGAACGCTGAATATTGGATTTTCCGACAATGCGTCAGAATGGCGGAGGCGGCACAAGAAAACGAAAAAGGACAACCCAGACGACGATAAACACAATTCCTGCGCCAAAGAAAAGTTTAACGAATGTTTCATTACGCGCGCCCTGTATCAGCTGATAACGAATCAGCGTGCGCGCGCCGCCGCGCGCCCAGAGAATGTACAAACCGAGCGCCCACCATAAAATGAAAAATCCAATGGCGGCAAGAACAAATGGATCGGTAAGCGGCGCGAAAAATACGTAAAACGCCGAATCATATCCGCCCAAAAATTGCAGCGCGCCAAGAACAAAATATGGCGTCACATAATAAACGGCATATCCGAAAATAAACCGACGCGCTTGCGCGGGGTCGTCGCCAGTGGACGCGGCGATTTTTCCGGCGCGCGTTAGCAAAAAAACGGATTGCGCGAGGGCGAACAGACCAAAGATAAACCACGCGTATTTGAAAACAAAAGTAAATGCGGCAGCCATACGGTTGTCTTACCAATATTCGCCCCGATGTTTTCGATAATATTCTAGTGTGCGGCGCAAACCCTCGTTCAAATCCACGCGCGGCTGCCATTGCAATTCGCCGCGTATCAATGAAAAATCGGAATAGTAATCGCCGATGTCAATCGCTTTACGGTCGGGCGGAAAGGGAATGATGTTGCATTGCCCGCCGCCGTTGAGCGCAAGCAGTTTGTGCGCCAAATCCTTAAGGTTGATGATTTCGGCGCTGCCGAGATTATAGATTTTGCCGTTTGCCGCGTCGTTTGCCGCCGCGAGCAGCATCGCGTCCACCACGTCATCCACGTAATTGAAATCGCGCAGCTGCAAACCGTCGCCCCAAATTTCAATCGGTTCGCCGTCAATTACGCGCTTGAGCCAAATGCCCAAAAACGTTTGCCGCGCGTCTTTGACGCGCATGCGCGGTCCATAGGTGTTGGTCAACCTTAAAGAAACCGCGCGCACGCCGTACACATTATTGTACAAAATGTGATACCACTCGCCCGCCATTTTGTTGATGCCGTTCACGTCGGTCGGATGGAGCAAATGTTTTTCATCTACCGGCAAATAATCGGGCTTGCCGTAAATTTGGCGCGTCGAGGCGTACACGATTTTGACGGTCGGATTATTTTTGCGGCACGCTTCGAGAATGGATAATTGCGCGCGGCAGTTGATTTCCAAATCCTTGTACGGGTCGCGCATCGAATCGAGATGCGATGTTTGGCCTGCGAGATTGAACAAATAATCGCGCCCGCGCACGAGATAGTCCATCGAAAATTCATCGCGCACATCGGCGATATTCACATTCACGCGTTCACGCATCGGCTCGATGTTGAATAGATTGCCGCCGTATTCGGGAATGAGCGAATCAACCAACGTAACATTTGCGCCGAGTTCTGCTAACCGCAGCGCCAAATTCGCGCCGATGAAACCGAGCCCGCCGGTGATGAGGATGTTCTTGCCCGCAAACTCGTTCATCCTTCGTTACTCGTTAGCGCGCGCGACTGCGCTTCCCGTTTCGGCGCGTACTGTCGCTTTGCTTCTTGCTTGACCACCAAGCGCCACCACCAACCCCAAATCGCCAAAAGCGTTTTACCCACGCGCGCAAAATTGAAAAATTGCGACGTGCCGTACTGCCGATAAAAATGATGCACCGGCACTTCGACAAAGCGATAGCCCGCGTCCTGAATTTTTTTCACCATCTCGAACGTAATCGTGCCGCTGTCGCTTTCCAATTCCACCACATCGAAAATTTCGCGCCGCATCAAACGGAAATCGCAATCCACATCGCGGATATGTAAATTGAAAATAAATTTTATAAAGTATTGGTACAAGTAACCGATGATGATGCGATGCAATGGGTCTTGGCGTTTGATTTTGTAGCCATTGACCACATCCACGTCATCCGCAATTTTTTCGACGAGCAGTTTCAATTCGCGCGCGTCGTATTGCGCGTCGCCGTCGGTGTAAAAAAACCATTCTTTGCGCGCGGCTTTGACCGCGGCGCGAATTTGTCCGCCATAGTTGTAGGGCTTGGCATGCGTTTCGTACCAAAATTCGTCGGGATAAATGCGCTTTAATTCTTCCAAAACCTGCACGGAATCGTCGGTCGAGCCGTCGTCAAAGACAAAGACTTCGTAATCGTCCGACACCTCGCGCAATACTTGGAGCGCGCGCAGGACCATGACATGGATGGTGCCGGCATCATTGTAACAAGGAAAGAAAGCGGAAATACTGGGTTTCATAGTTCGGTAGTGCGATAGTGCGATAGTCGTGTGGGCGAATCGTGAAACGGGCGCGAGGAGATTCAAGCGCGGAGATGATAGCATAAAGGGGGGGAAAACGGAAAAACTTTCTGGCGATTGCCCGGATTTCCAGACCCTAAGGATTTTCGAAAACCCTTAGGGTCTGGAAATCCGCTGCGTTTTCGAGATGTGGGTAATCACCAGAAAACTTTTGCTCGGCGTTTATTTTTTTTCGATATAATGATGATGTTTTTTGGGGGGGGACTGTTTGAGTGGCTTGTCAAAGCGTTTGACCAAAGGAGGTTATCTTGGATACGTTGACTGCATTGGAAAAAGAAATCGTGATTCTGGTCGCGCTTGGCTGCAAGAATCGCGAGATTGCGGACAAATTGTGTTTGGCAGAGCAGACGGCGCGGAATTATTTATGTGTGATTTATCAAAAAGTGGGGATAAAAAATCGCGCGGGGCTGACGAGTTACGCATGGGAGCAAGGATGGATTGATTCGACGCAAGGAGAAATAATTTGCAAAGTGCAAATGTACTTTGTTTTCGGTACAAACCAAGCCAGGCCTTGACAAGCTTGTCAGGAGCGAACAAATTCCTTGCGACCCAGACGTGTCACGTTGTGAAAAAGCGATGAGCCAAATAAGGAGCAAAGACATTCAAAATATGCCTCTGCTCTGTTTATTTCACCTCTACCTGTTGACCCAACGTCACAAAATCCCCCACATCTTTTCTCTCCGTACCCAACCCCTGCAAACGCGCGAACGATCCCGCGTTCGCGCCATACCAACCGGCGAAACTTTCGATTGTCATTTAGCCCCATTTTTCCATATAATGATGGCGCATTCAAGAATACATTTTTGCGCCTTTGAAAGAGAACCGCGGACTGCTTTGCAAATCATCCGTGTCAGTCCCCGGTTTTCTATCCCCCCGTCATGGATTTCTCATTCTCGCCTCAACTGCTCGAACTGAAAGAACGCACGCGTCAATTCATTGACGAAATCGTAATTCCTGCCGAAAGGCGAATGCCCGAACGCGCGGACGAAGGATTCGAGCTGCGCGACGAATTACAGCGTGCAGCAAAATATGCCGAATTGTTTGCGCCGCACATGTCGAAAGAGTACGGCGGCCTCGGTTTGAATTGGCGCGATTGTTCTGTTCTCTTTGAAGAAGCGGGCCGCTCGCTATTGGGCCCCCAGGCGTTAAACTGCGCCGCGCCCGATGAAGGCAATATGCACATGCTCGAAAAAATCGCTTCGCCCGCGCAAAAAGAAAAGTATTTGCGCCCGCTCGCGCAAGGCCAAGTGCGTTCCTGCTTTTCGATGACCGAGCCGAACGGCGCGGGCGCGGACCCGAATCTTTTGAAAACGCGCGCGGAATATCGCGATGGCAAATGGATTATCAACGGACGCAAATGGTTTATCAGCGGCGCGATTGGCGCGGCGTATACAATTTGCATGGCAAGAACGGGGGACGGAGGACGGGGGACGAGGAGCGGCGCGACGATGTTTTTGGTGGACGCGGACAATCCCGGTTTTCGCATCGTGCGTCATGTGCCGACGCTCGATTTGGGTTGGCCCGGCGGGCACGCCGAAGTGGAATTTGAAAATTGCGAGGTGAGCGATGACGCGGTATTGGGCGCGGCGGGCGAAGGATTTGAATACGCGCAGGTGCGTTTGGGGCCCGCGCGTTTGACGCATTGTATGCGTTGGTTGGGCGCGGCGCGGCGCGCGCTGGAATACGCGGTGAAATACGCGCGCGTGCGCGAGTCGTTTGGCAAAACCTTGTCGGAACATCAAGCCGTGCAATTCATGGTCGCCGATTCGGAAATCGAAATGCACGCGGCGCGTTTGATGATTTGGCACGCGGCATGGTTGTTGGACAATGGCGAAAAAGCGCGGCACGAAACGAGCATGGCAAAAGTGTTTGTCGCGGAAACGGTGAATCGCGTGATTGACCGCGCGGTCCAAGTCTGCGGCGCGCACGGTATCGCGGAGGATTGGCCCCTCGCCATGTTGTATCGCGAACATCGCGCCTTTCGCATTTACGATGGACCCTCCGAAGTGCATCGCATGAGCGTAGGGCGGCGCGTATTTCGGCGAATGACGCAAGCGTGAAAAGAGAGGTTGGAGATTGGAGATTGGAGACTGGAGATTGGAGACTGGAGACTGGAGACTGGGGGCGAGAGTTGAGTGTCGAGAATCGAGAGCCAAGAATCGAAAGACGTAAAGCGCAGAATAAAGAACGAAAAGCAAAGAACGAAAAGCGCAACGCAAAGAACATGATGACTCACGCACATTCGCTAAAAAAGAGCGCGCAGCCGTACGGCAAATTTGAAATTTGCCCTACCACTGCGTAACATCAGTGATGATTGAAACTAATGTTTTGCGAAACGCGTTAGAGGAAACATTGCGCGCGCTGACGCGAGGCGGTGTGCGCGTGGAAAATTTAAAAATGCTCGCGGGCGGCGCGTCGCAAGAAACGTGGGCTCTCGATTTATTTTTGGAAAATGGCGAACCGCGCGGCGAATACGCGCTCGTGTTGCGACGCCACCTCGGCGGCAAAATTTATCGCGACGCGTTGGATTTGTGGCGCGAGTTCCACGTGATGCAAGTGGCGTACGCGTCAAACGCCGCGGTCCCGTATCCACAAGCGTTTTTGCCCGACTTGCTCGGCCGCCCCGCGGCGCTGATTCATTATCACGCGGGTGAAACTATTGGGCGACGTTTGGCGCGCGAACCTATATTTGAAAACGCGCGCAAAATGCTGCCCGCGCAGATGGGCGAAATGCTCGCGCGCATTCATCGAATTGATTTTGAAAAATACGGGCTGCTGAACGAACTGCCGCATCCGCCGCCGCATCAATCGCCGGCGCAATGGATGCTCGCGCAGCTCGAAAATAATTTGGACGAAATCGGCGAGCCGCATCCCGCGCTCGAGTTGGGCTTGCGTTGGCTGCGAAAGAATGAACCACCCGCGCCAAAGAATCTCGTTTTGCTGCACGGCGATTATCGCATCGGCAACGTGGTGGTGAATGAAAATGGTTTGGTCAGCGTGCTGGATTGGGAATTTGCCCATCTCGGCGATGCGTACGAAGATATTACGTGGTCCCAAGTCCGCGATTGGCGTTTCGGCAATGATGCGTTTCATTTCGGCGGCATCGCGCAACCGGATGAATTTTTTGCCGCGTACGAAAACGCGATGGGCGTAAAATTGAATCATGACGCAGTGCGTTATTGGGAAATCATGGGCAACGCGCGTTGGGCGGTCGGGATGTTGAATCAAGCGCAGCGCCATTTGCGCGGCAAAGAGTCGAATTTGGAATTCGCGAGTTTGGGCAGACGCTGCGCGGAGGTGGAGTTGGAAATATTGAGGTTGATTCAAGATTAGAGATTGGAGACTAGAGACTGGAGATTGCAAATAGTCTCTAATCTCTAGTCTCCAGTTTCCACTATGCTTTGCAAGATTCTCCTACGACAAACGAACTCATCCTCACCGTCGCGCAATTTCTCGGCGCAGAACTCGCGCCGACGTTGAACGACGCGCGCTTGAAATTTCGCGTCCTCGTCGCCGCGAATGTTTTGCGAATTGTCGCGCGCGAATTGGAAATGAGCGACGCGCAGCTGCGCGCGGAACGGGAACGTTTGAACGCGTTGTTGAACGAGAACGCGTCGGGCGAAAATACGCGCGCGGAGGTGGAACGTATGACACGCGCGTTGGCGCGAAAAATTCGCGCGGGCGACGCGGACGCGGGCGCGTTTCACAATGCCGTATACGCGCACGTCCAACAAACGGTGATGGAAAAATTGCAAGTGGCGAATCCGAAATACTTGGAACGCGTATTAAAAGAAACCGCCAAGCTACGCGAATAAAAAAATAGATTCGCGTAGCTTGGCGCAGATTCGCGGTTCAATTCGAATGGAATTTTCCAACGAACTTTTAGAACAAGCGCATTATTGGATGCGCTTGACGCGCGCGTTTGACGACCGCTTGGATTTGCTCTTCAAGCAGGGCAAACTCGTCGGCGGATTATTTTCGCAGCGCGGACACGAAGCCATCAGCGTCGGCGCGGCGCTCGCGCTCGGTCCCGATGATGTGATTACGCCGATGCACCGCGACCTGGGCGCGTATTTTGCGCGCGGCATGACGCCCGCGCGCCTGATGTCGCAATACATGGGACGCGCGACGGGGCCGAGCGGCGGACGCGATGCGAATCTGCACGGCTGCGGCGATTTGTCATTAGGCATTGTCGGATTCGTGAGTCACATTCCCCAATCCACGCCCGTCGCGGTAGGCATGGCGCACGCGTTCAAATTGAAACGCGAACCGCGCGTGGCGCTCAATTTTTTCGGCGACGGCGGCAGCAGCGAAGGTTTGATTCACGAAGCGCTCAACTGGGCGAGTTTGTATCAACTGCCCGTCGTATTCATTGTCGAAAATAATCAGTACGCGTATTCGACGCCGACGAAAAATCAAATGCGGATGCCAGACATCGCCGCACGCGCGGCAGGTTATGGGATGTCGGGGGTTGTGATTGATGGCAATGATTTTTTTGCGGTGCATAAAACGACAAAAGAAGCGGTGGAACGCGCGCGCGGAGGCGACGGGCCCGCGCTGCTCGAATGTAAAACGATGCGGATGCGCGGGCACGCCATTCACGATAATATGTCGTACGTGCCAAAAGAATTGCTCGCGGAATGGGAACCGCGCGACCCGCTTTTGCTTTTTGAAAAGCGTTTGCGCGAAATGAATTTGTTGGATGACGTGAAACAAAACGAATTGTTGACGCGCATCGAACGCGAAATTGATGCCGCGCAAGCGTTCGCGGAAAACGCGCCAATGCCTGACCCGTCGAAATTGACGGAAGGGATTTTTGCGGAATGAATGACGACTGCCGACAGGCGACGGACGACGAACCTATCAGGAGACTGTCGTCTGTTGTCTGCGATTTGTTTTATGACCTGGGATTCGATTATTCCACGCGAAACGAAAAACGAGATTTCTCGCTCCGCTCGAAATGACATTGCGCGTGAGGATAACGCGCGCGAACTGACATACCTCGAAGCGATACGCGACGCGCTGCAATACGAGATGCGGCGCGACCCGCGCGGGTTGGTGATGGGCGAAGATGTCGGCGTGTTTGGCGGCGCGTTCAAATTGACGCAAGGATTGTTTGAAGAATTTGGCGAAGAGCGCGTGATTGATACGCCGATGTCGGAATTGTGCATGGTCGGCGCGGCGACGGGGATGGCGTTCATGGGGCTGCGTCCTGTCGTCGAGATGCAGTTCGCTGATTTTATTTCGACAGGATTCGATTCCATCGTGCAATTCGCGGCGACGAATCATTATCGTTGGGGCGCGCCCGTGCCGTGGGTGATTCGCGCGCCGAGCGGCGGCGGCTTGCGCGGCGGGCCGTTTCATTCGCAAAATCCTGAAGCGTGGTTTGTGCATGCGCCCGGCTTGAAAGTGGTCGCGCCCGCGACACCCGCCGATGCGCGCGGTTTGCTATTGAGCGCGCTGCGTGACCCGAATCCCGTGATTTATTTTGAATACAAAGCGCTGTATCGTTCGATTCGCGGCAATGTTCCCGAAGGCGAGGAAGGAATTGTGCCGATTGGTCGCGCAAAAACCGCACGGGCGGGAAATGATTTGAGTATCATCACGTATGGCGCGCCATTGCACGAAGCGTTGAAAGCGGCGGATGAACTCGCGCGAGAAAATGTTAGCGTGGAAATTTTGGACTTGCGCTCGCTGAAACCATTGGACACTGACGCGATTTTGGAAACGGCGCGCAAAACGAGTAAAGTGATGATTGTGCATGAAGCGAATTTGACGTGCGGCGTCGGCGCGGAAATTGCGGCGTTGATTTCACAGCACGCGTTCGAGTTTCTCGACGCGCCCATCGTTCGCCTCGCCGCGCCCGATATTCCGCCACCCTACGCGCCGATTCTCGAAGACGCGTCGCGCCCGAACAAGGAAAAGATTTTGCAAGCCGCGAAAAAGTTGTTGGCGTATTAAAAGAGCAGGTTGCAGGTTGCAAGTTGCACTATCGCGCGATTGCACTATCGCACTACTTTGCAAATCAAAAATCTCTAGTCTCTAGTCTCCAATCTCCAATCTCCAATCTCCAATCACACGAGGTCATTATGACAGAAAAAATCGGACTCATCGGTCTCGGCATCATGGGCAAACCGATGGGCAAAAATTTATTGCAAGCGGGATTTCCGTTGACGGTGTGGAATCGCACCGCGGCGCGTATGGACGAACTCGTCGCGCTGGGAGCGCGCGGCGCGGCGTCGCCGCAAGAGGTCGCGGAACATTCGGACATTATTATTACAATGGTGAGCGATTCGCCCGATGTGCAGCAAGTGATGATGGGCGATCTGGGCGTGATACACGGCGCGCGCGCGGGTTCCGTCGTCGTGGACATGAGCACGATTTCGCCGCAAGTGACGCGCGAAATCGCGAGCGCGTTGAAAGAAAAAAATGTTGATATGTTGGACGCGCCGGTGAGCGGCGGCGAAAAGGGCGCGCTTGAAGGAACGCTTTCGATTATGGTCGGCGGCGACGCGGCGGTGTTGGAACGCGTGCGTCCCGCGTTCGAGGCGATGGGCAAACGCATCGTTCACATCGGCGAAAATGGGATGGGACAAGTTTGCAAATTGGCGAATCAAATCGCGGTGGTGTTGAACAATTTGGCGATGAGCGAGGCGCTGGTGTTTGCGGCAAAATCGGGCGCGGATGCAGCAAAGGTGTTGGAAGCCATTTCGGCGGGCGCGGCGGGTTCGTGGGCTTTGAATAATTACGCGCCGAAAATTTTGCGTCGCGATTTTTCGCCGGGGTTCATGGTGAGCTTGCAGCAAAAAGATTTGAATCTGGTGATGGAGGCGTCGCGCGCCATGAATCTTTCGCTGCCCGGTACCGCGCTAACGTACGAATTGCAAAAAAGTTTGCAGGCGCACGGTTTGGAGCGCGAGGGAAATTTTGCGTTGGTCAAAGTAATTGAACAACTGGCGGGCATTGAGATAAAGGGGAATGTTACTTGATTGAAAGCAAGTTCGCGCGCGCTTTTGTGGAGGCGCGACAGAGTAAGAGTTTTACTTTTGAAGGGTGTTTGACGCGGCGATGGCTCATTGTCGCCCTGATTGTCGGACTGGGCTTGTATGTTGGCTTGGCGTGGGGCTCTTGGCAAGCGTATATGCCGAATAGTTGGCTGCGTCTCGGCGCGGCTTGGCTGCTCTGGCTCGCGCCCGGCTTGTTATTGCAACAGTTGTTGTGGCGCGATATTTCGGTCAGTCAACGCGCGATAACCGGGTTTGGGATCGCAGTGGCTTTGGGCGGATTTTTGGGTTTAATCGCCACCGCGCTCCATTTGGCGTTATGGTTTGTCATTGGCGGCTTTACAGTGATGACAATCGTTTGCGCGCTTTTGCTTGCGGCGCGCGCGCGTTGGAATTGGCGCCCGCGCTGGCGCGTCGAATTTTCACTGTGGCATATTCTGATGAGCGTTCCCGTGTTATTGGCGTGTCTTATTGTTGTACGCTTGACGATGGGTCTCGATGTGAGCGGCGACGACCTGACGCATAATGCCTATCTCTTGAATTGGCAGAGCGCGGCGCATTATGATTGGAATGAAATCATTTTTGGAATCGCGCCAGCCGCGCCCTCGCGTTTTTGGCTTGCGTATTGGCCCCTCAATCAAGCGCTGTTCGCGCAGTGGAGCGGTTTGCATGGCGTCGAACTCGCGCAGCTGTATCTCACTCCATTTCTGGCGCTCACCGCATTATTAGCTACCTATGCGCTTGCGCGCGCGTTGAACTTGGCGCGCGCCGCGAGTAGTTTCGCGCTCTGCGCGCAGACCGCCGCGTTATTGTCGCTCGTCGCCCAAGACCAAGCCGGCGCTATTTTTTTTAATCGGCTGGTCGAGGACAAGGCCGTCGCCGCGTTTATTCTCGTTCCGCTTTTTGCGCTCGCCGTCGCCGCTTATTCCAAACAACCAACGCGCGGGCGCATGGGGCTGCTCTGGTTTTTGGGCGCGGCGCTTGTCTTGACGCATCCCACAATTACGGGCATCGCGGCGGCAGCCGTCGGCTTGTTTGTTCTATTCAATTATTTGGCAGAACGCAATCTGCGCGTGACGATTCAGCTGTTTATCGTCTTGATTGCGCTGATCGCCATTCCTTTGGGTTTTCGAATCTTTGACGTGTCGTACGTCCAAAAAATTCCTTTCAATGCGGAAGCGCTGCAGCGTCAAGGACAAATACGGCGCGTGCTGGAATGGAATGCGTGGCTGTATGCGATACATCCGCAACTTGTCGCTGGTTTGCCTTTTTTCTGGACTCTGGTCGCCGCGACGTTTAGTTTCTTGCAACTCAAACGCAGTTATGCGGCGCGTTGGATTTGCGCTTCGATGCTGGTCGTCTTGAGCGCGCTATTGCCGGTGACGGCATGGGCATGGGGCTTGGCGCTGGGCACAAGTCAAATTTGGCGCATCGTTTGGTTCACGCCATTTGGTATCGCTGCGGCGTATTTGTTGATACGGTTCTTTGATTGGCGAAAAGCGCGCGCTTCCGCCGCGCGCCATATCGAGCGCATCGCGTATCCGACGCTCGCAATGGGCATCCTCATATTGGCACTTGTGTCTGCGCTGCGTGGCGCGAATGATTCTTTGTTTGAAGCGCTGCAACCGCCAAACGCGGCGCGCGCCAATGTGACCGATTTGATTGCGCTCAAACCGATTCTCGATGCCAATCTGGATGAAACGACTGTGATGGTTGGCGGAGATCGGCGTTTGAATGATCTTTTGCCCAGTGTGACGACAAAGGGGCGCGTGTTTGCGTTTCGCACCAAGCTCGGCATGTGGAAATTGAGCGTGCTCGATTGGGCTGAAGCAGTGGAACGTTGGAATGCCTTGCGCAAATTGATTGCCAAGAATAGTACGCTCGCGGAGCGCATGGCCGTCCTCAAAGCTTATAATGTTAAAGTGCTTGTGGCACGGCAAAATTCGGAATGGGTTAATCAGTTGATCCAGGCGGAACCTGAACGTTTGCAATTGTTCGCGTCGAGCGGCCGCCTGCGCGCTTACCAAGTCAAACCGTAGCCCAATATGGGTATAGAGCAAGCGATAGGATCTTTTAATGCCTGAACTCCCCGAAGTCGAAACCACCGTCCGCGATTTGCGTCCACATTTGATTGGGCGCACGATTCAACGCGCGCGCGTAACATGGGAACGCACCGTCGCGCAGCCGCACGCAAAACAATTCACGCGCGAAATTGTCGGCTATAAAATTATTGGAATCAATCGGCGCGGCAAATATCTGGTGTTTGAGTTGGAGAGCAAGCAGACGATAGACCATAGACGACGGACGGCGGACGACGGACGAAATTCGCGCGAATCGGCTGCCGCATATCAAATCGCAAATCAAAAACATGTCCCGAACGAACGTGCGGGAGCGCAAATCAAAAATCAGAAATTTCTCCTCGTCCATCTGCGCATGACGGGGCAATTCGGTTTTTATGCGCCGCGCGTGAAACGCGATAAACATCAACACGTGCATTTGTTGCTTGACGACGGGCGCGAATTGCGTTTTCACGATTTTCGTAAATTCGGACGTTGGTGGCTCGTGGACAAACCCGAACAGGTTATCGGCAAATTGGGTCCCGAACCGCTCGAGATGTCGAAAAAAGAATTTTTGGCGCGACTGCGCGCGCGACGCGGACACATCAAACCATTACTTTTGAATCAAACTTTTGTCGCGGGCGTTGGCAATATTTACGCCGACGAATCGTTGTGGTACGCCAAAATTCATCCGCTGCGCGACGCGACAACATTGACGAATAAAGAGGCGAGCGATTTATACAACGCGATTCGCCGCGTGTTTCGCAAAGCGATTGGCGTAGGCGGCACCAGTTTTGACGCGACGTACAAACGCATTAACGGCGAGAGCGGCGCGTTTCAAGAAAAATTGCGCGTGGTCGGACGCGCGGGCGAACCGTGTTATCGCTGCGGCGCGCCGATTGTGAAAACAGTGGTCGGACAGCGCGGGACGTATTATTGCCCGAGCTGTCAGCGGATAGAGCGGATGCAAGGAACAGGTAAACAAGTAAACAAATAAATGGATCGTAGCTCGAGCTGCGCGCCGATGTGGCGGTTTCGCTATCTATTTTTTTTTCGCATACAGACAGTTGTCACGCCGCGCGCGTGGCAGCTGTCCTTTTTTTTCTCACCGCAACGATTCCGCATCCAATTTTGACCCAATTCAGACCCGCGACTTGTACCGTGCAGCGTGGGATGATGCTTCCGCGTTGCCGCGTCGTCTCACGATTAATCTTAGCGGAGAAGAACTATGAATGTTCGCCATATTTTGAGCGTTTGGCGCGCGATCGCGCTCCTTGCGCTCGTTACCCCGACTTTGGCGTTTGCTCAAACGCCCGAACGACTCACCCAACTCGATATCGCGGTTTGGCCCGAATTTGATGACCCGCGCGCGCTTGTGCAATTTGACGGCACGCTCGCGGCGCAGGATGGCTATCCGCGCGAACTTGTCTTTTTGATTCCCGTCAGCGCGCAGCTGAACGCCACCGCGTATCAAAACGAACAAAAAGAATTTCTCAACACCGAGCCGGCGACGGTCACCGTCGAAGGCGCCAATTTCAAGCGCGTCACTTTTAAAACACCCAAACCAAATTTTCATTTGGAATATTATGACGACGCGATTCAAGGCGCGCCGGACAAAGTTTTGAACTTTGTGTATCAAGCGCTGCTGCCCGCCGATTCGGTGCAGGTGCAAATTCAGCAGCCGCTCAAATCGGATAATTTCAAAACGCTACCCGCCGCCGCGTTAATTTCGGAAGGAATGCACGGCTTTAAATATCATCTGTTCAATTATCCGGGCCTCGCGGCGAACCAAGACCTCAAGCTGCAAATCGCGTACACGAAAACCGATCCCAATCCTTCGATGCAAAATGTGACGCCGCCGGTAACCTCCAATCCAACCGCGCCATCCGGCGCGCTGGCGGATAACGGCACGGCGCTGAACACGCAACAAATTTTCTTGCTCGTCGGCGCGACCGTCGCATTGGCGTTGGGTTTGTTGGCGTTGTGGATGTGGTATACGCGTCGTCAACCGCGTTTGGCGTACGCGGGCGCGCCGAGCGGCGGCAAACGCGCCGAGCGCGCCATCGCGTTTTGCAGTCAATGCGGCAACGGTTTGCGCGCGGGCGATAATTTTTGTCCCAAGTGCGGCGCGAAACGAAAATAGTCAGACATGTTGCCGCGCGCGTTTACTCAATCACTCGAATCAGACCCGTCGTCGCCAGAGCCGCGGCGGCTGTCCGAGCGCGTGTTGGCGCTGCAACAAATGCTGCCGCTGGCTTTGCTCGCGGCGGTGATGCTTTATCAAATCTCGCGGCATCTGATTTTTCCGACAAACGACCATCCGGCAATGTTCGCCATCGAGTTTTTCGTCTTGGGCCTTGGCGCGCCGGCGGTGTTGTGGGTGACGCTACATTGGATTGGGCAAGAAATTCGCGCGCGCGAAACCGCGCAAGCGCAAGCGGATACGCGCACGCGCATGTTGTTGGAAATGCAGCATCGCATCAAAAACAATTTGCAAACCGTCGCCGATTTATTGGCGCTCGAATTGGCGCGCACGCCCAGCTCTGACGCGGCGCAAAGTTTGCGCGATTCGGTGACGCGCATCAAGACGATTGCGGCGGCGCATGAATTATTGACCGCCGATCAAGTGGGCGCGACAGATATTTTGGACCTCGCCGCGCGCGTCGCCGAGAATGCGCGGCTGGCGCAGATTCTGCCGAGTCAAACGATTCAGGTGCGCGTGACGGGCGAATCGGTGCGACTGAATTCCAAAGCGGCGACCGCGTTCGCGTTGGTGATTAACGAATTGGTGAGCAATTCGTTGGAACATGGTTTGCGCGATTGCGTCACTGGCGAAATAGAAATCGGTATCGCCGCGGATGATCAGCGCGCCTATCTGGTGATTCAAGACAGCGGCGCGGGACTGCGCGCGGGCTTTGACGCGCAGCGCGATGCCGGCTTGGGCTTGCGGATTGTGCGGACGTTGATTGAAAAGGATTTGCGCGGCATGTTCACGCTGGATAATGCGCGCTTGCCCAATCTACCGCTGCGCGGCGCGCGCGCGGAATTTTCGTTTCCGCTGGCATAATATAATTTTCGATGAGCGCGGCAAGGCGCGTCTTGCCGCGTCAGATACGCTTATGAAAACTTTACGCATTGTCATTGCCGACGATGAAAGCTTGCATTTGATGAGTTTGCGCGCGCAACTGGAAGCGATGGGGCATCGCGTCGTCGGCGAGGCGGACGATGGCGAATCCGCGCTGCGGCTCTTGCGCGATTTGCGCCCCGACTTGGCGATTCTCGACATCAAGATGCCGGAACCGGATGGCATCCAAGTCGCCGAGACGATTATGCAGGAACAACCTTTGCCGATTATTTTGCTGACGGCATACAGCGAAGGGTCGCTCGCCGAACGCGCCGCGCATGCGCGCGTCGCCGCGTATTTGATGAAGCCGGCGCTGCCGCAAGATTTGGCGCCGACCATCGCGCTCGCCACCTCGCGGTTCAATGAATTTCAAACGCTGAATCGTAAAGTGCAGGATTTGAGCGACGCGCTTGAAACGCGCAAGTTGGTGGAACGCGCCAAAGGGATTTTGATGCGCCGCCTGAATTTGAGCGAAGAGGAAGCGTTTCATCGGATGCAGCGTCGCAGTCAAAACGAAAATAAAAAAATGGGCGAAATCGCCAACGCCATTATCACAGCGGATGGGATGTTGTAAGGACGCTTTAGATAGGCGCGCGGAGAGAAAAAAAAAGACCCGAAGAATTTCGCGCCAGCTGGCGAAAATCCTTCGGGTCTTGCTATTATGATTTTACGGCGCGGGTTTGTGACAAGCCGCGCATTGCGCGTCGCGATAATCGGCGTGATTATCCGGGAATTGCGGCGAGTTGAGCGCGCCGGTGGCATGACATGCCGCGCACGCGCTGGCGGCGTGATCGGGCGGTATCGGCGGAATACCGGAATCGCCGCCCGTGGTTTCGGAGGGCGCGCTTTCTTCGCCTGCTTTTGCCGGTTGATGACAGGTCACGCATTGCGCGTCGGTGTAATTCTGTGTTTGGTGCGATGGCGGAATTTGCGCGAAACTTGTCGCGCCCGTATTGTGACAACCGAGACATTCCGCGCGTCCGGCGATTTCGTGCGTGATGCCCGGCGGCTTGCCAGCTTGGGCATCGTAACCTTCGGGCGGAATGGTCGGAACGTGACAGGACAAGCACAAGTCATTGGTGCGCCCTTTATGCGAAACAGGCATCGGACGAACCTTGCTGTCGAGGCCGTGACAAATCTGACAATCAGGATTGCCGCCGATGGGATGCGGAACTTGCGCGGGCGGCGCATTTGGGTCGGATGGCGGTTTGACGTACGCTTGAAGGATTTGAGCGAGCGCGGGCGCGTCAAAGCCGGCATATTCCCATTTTGTGCCGTGACAGGCGCTGTTGGAACAAAAAGAGCTATTGTCGCTGCCGCCCGCGTTGCGCGTATCGTGACAATCTTGACAGGTCGCGTCGAATTTGGTGCGATGTTCCAATAACCAGGTCGTTGTCTTGTGCGAAGCGGGTTCGGTGGATTGTTCGAGCGTAATCACCGCGTTCGCCTGCGCGCCCTGACTGATGGACGGAATGGTGTGACAGACATTGCATTCCAGCCGCACCGCTTGTTTGCGGTCCGCGGTGAAATGTTTGCCATCGTGACAGCGAAAACAGCCCGCCCATTCTTTATGACCTAGATTGTCGGGGTGCGTGGTCCAATCCAAACCCTGCTCCGGGAAATGCAATTTGGGATACCACGTTTGCAGCTGCGCGACGGCGTTTTGCACGGCGGCGGTATTTTGTTGATAAAAATCGGGATAGTTTTGCTGATAATACGCTTCGACGCGTTGAATCGCTTGGTTCGCCAATGTCAAGTCTGAACCGAACGATTGCGCCAGCACTTCGACGCCTTTGGCTTTGATGTTGGGAATGTTCGGGTCAATTTGTTTGGTCGCGAGCAAATTGTCCATCGCTTCGGCGGGCGTCAAAAAAGTGTGCGAGACGCGATTGTGGCAATCAATGCAATCCATGCGACGCTTGGGCAGCTGCGCGATTTGTTCGGGCGTCAGCGGATTTTCAATGTCGGTGTAGGTTGTCGTCGTGCCATCGGGATTGGTGACCTGCACCCAGGGGATTTGCTGTTTGAGTTCTTCGCCGTCAGTATAAATAAAATCAATCGGATTTTCGATATGCCAATGAATGCCGCGGCCCAAACCGGCGCGCTCGGTTCCGCCGCCGATTTTCATCACCTGCGTCGTGCTTTGCAAAGTGTTCGCGTCATCGCTTTGATAATCTTTTTCCGAAACGACCTTGTCCCATGAAAATTTTTCGGGCCAGTGACATTTTTCGCACGATTCGCGCGCGGGCTGCAAACCTTTGGCGTACAACGGAAATTCGTATTGCTGCGTCAGATAGGACCACACGAATTGCGCGTCATTCGCTTTGCGCGTGAATTTGATGCCAAACGAAGTGCGCCCGATATGACATTCGACGCATTCGACGCGCGCGTGCGGCGAACGGAGATACGATTCATAATGCGGCGGCATCGTGTGACAAGTCGTGCCGCAAAAATATGACGAATTGGTATAGTCCCAAGCGTACATGCCGACGCCGAATAATAATAGCAAGACGAACGCGCCGCCGAATGTCAAGAACCATGTACGCGGGCGCACGCCGCGAATTTGTCGCCAAACTTTTTTAAACCATTGCATCCAATGCCTCCACGAAATGACGTGGACTTGCCTTGAGCAAATCCGATTCAACGCGTACGCGGCATCACGCACGATTTGGGCAGCGCCACCACAGAATATAGTTATCCTAAAAACCGCAGGTCAAAAATGTGTCACAGCGCGGTCAAAAATAATGTTCATTGGAATAGGTCAAATATCCTTGCGTCGAATGAGTTACGGTTGTTTATGGCAATCGGCGCAAGTCGAATCCAACCGTCCTTCATGGTCGGGCGGATTTTTGGGCGCGCCGCCGACGCCGCTAACATGACACACTTGGCAGACGGCGCGCCCGGCATGGTCTTCGGGCAGCGCGCTCGCGCCAACGATTCCGCTCGCGGTTGGTGAAACGGCGGGCGCCGGCGTCAATGTTGGTTTGCCGGGTTCAGGCGTGGCGGTGGGCGGCGCGGGCGTCGGCGTTGGCGGAATGCGCGTCGCCGTTGGCGTAAATGTGCGCGGCGCGAAAACTTGCTGCTGAGCCGATATCGGCGGCACGGTGCTAATGGCGGTCGTTTCCGCCGTGACAAACAGGTACAAGCCAAACAAAAGCAGCGCGCCAGTGACGATGGCAAATGGCAAAAAGCGGCGACGGCGGCGCTGTTGAATTTCGGCAGGCGCTTGATAGCTCGCTTTGCCCTGTTCGATTAATTCCAATTCGAGCGCGTGCTCTTGTTCCATTTCGTGGCGCGACATTTTGCCCGTGAACATGGACTTGTTGAACGTTTTGAAATGAACGTTATAAAAATGCCACACCACAATCGCCAATACGGCGAGCAGCGCTTCGCCGCCGTGCGCGGCTTTGGCGGCGGGAATCCATTCGCCGGGCAAAAGTTTGCTGCTCAGAATCGGATTCCACAAAATGAATCCGGTGAGCGCCATGATGAGCGTGCCCCACACCAGCGCCCAATATTCAAATTTCTCCCCCCACGAATAACGGTCGTACCGCGGCTCTTGTTTGCGCCAACCGAGATTAAAGAAAAATTGATTGAACGCGTCGAACGCGTCTTGAACGCGCGGGAACATTGTCCAGCGCGCGCGTTCAACATAAATTTTATAACCGAGCATGATGACTTCGGCAATGGAAACAAACACCAGCACAATCGCCGCGTAGCGATGGATGACGCGCGCATTCTCAATGCCGCCCATCCACATAATCATCGTTTCCGCCCAAGCATCGCCCGCGAACTTTTGCGGCAAGCCGCTAAGCGCGAGGAGCGTAAATGAAAAAATCAATAGCGCGTGCTGCGCGCGTTGAATGCTGTCAAAGCGGCGATATTCTGGCGGCGGCGTTTGCGCTTTTTCCGTTGGAGCTGTCATGGGCTAGACCTCATCCTTTCGCGGCGCGTGCGGCGTATGGCGCGCGCCGAGCCGCCGCCGCGCGCGCTGAAAAATATCGCTGCCGATAAAAATCAATAACGCGCCGATGGTCAGAGGAATCAGAATCCAATAAAATAAATTGATGTAATAGACGACGGGATATTTTTCAGGACTCGCTTCGTAATGGCTCATCCACGCGGCGGTAAATGACGCGGTGGTCGCGTCAGGATGACAACGCTGACACGTCGCGAGCAGATTTTCTTGCGTCGCGACGGCGGCTGCCGGGTCGCTCACGCTTTTGATGTCGTGAACGCCGTGACAATCGTAACAGACCGGTTTGTTTGTCGCCTGGTCCGGATGTTGTTTCGCAAAGAGCTCGACTGTCGTGCCATGAAAATCCGCGACATAAGTATTCAACACGTTCGTCGAAATGCCGTACTTGGACATGATGGCTTGGTCGGTATGACACGCGGCGCAGAGCTGCGGTGAATCGAGACGAAAGCGCGCGGTGGTCGGATTGGCGATACTGTGCGCGCTGTGACAATCCACGCAAGTTGGCACATCGGGATTGTTATCGTTGAATAGCGCCTCGCCGTGCACGCTCTGGGCGTAAGCATCGCTGATGGCGCTGTGACACTGCGCGCACGTTTGGGGAATGCGCGTGCGCGGCGTTGCCGGGTCGGTCACCGCGTGCGCGGTGTGGCAGTCCGAACAGACGGCGGCGTTGCGATTGCCGCCCGCTAACGCGATGCGGTGCATACTGTCCAACGTTTGGCGATAATTATCCGCGTGACAGCTTTCGCAAGTTCGATAATTTTGCAGCGTCACATCGCGACGGTCAATATAATTCGCGGGTGGATGCGGATAGCCGGTAATGTCCGTATGGCACTGTGTGCATTGCACTTGGAGCGTGCCGTGCGCGGACGTTTGAAAATTTTCCGCGTCCACGAATAAAGAAAGCGGCTCGCCGCTCGGCAGCGTCATGGCTAAATCCGGGTTCGAATGACACGTCAGGCATTCCGCGTCGCCGGATGGACCTTGCGCGCTGGCGGTCAATGTCAAACCCCAAAATGCGCCCCAGGCAAAAAATAGCGCGCAGATCCACAGCGCCCAGCGGCGCGCGCGGCGTTCTGTCAAAACGCTAAAGCGAACACGAAATCCTGTCATAACCAAACGCCTCCCCGACCGATGCAATAAAACAAAATAGCGTCTGCCTTGCGCGCGAGCCAAGCCCTGCCGCGAGCATGACGCCAATACGTTTCGAGTCTAGGCGGGGCGAGTCCTTTTAAAATAGGAAAAAAGTCAAAACTAGGTGAAAATTCTTGCGCGCGCGCTACAGTTCTCTCACCAAATTTTGATTTTGCGCGCACATAGTTTTGACTTGGACGCTTTAGGGTAAAATCGAATTTGTGTCTGATGTCGGACACACGTCAGACGCGTTATCGCGTTGTGACATCCTCAAGACGGGGGTCATGCGTTGCGCTGTATGCGTAACGCGGCGTGGTTTGCCTTGGCGCGTCGCTATGAAAACGGCGGCAGCGCCTCGGTCGCGCGATTCATAATCTAATTTCAGCGTGAACGCGCGATATATATCTTGCGCCGCGGAAAGGGGTGAATGATTCCGTTCTTTGGCTCGAGGACAAAGAACGCAGAGCGGTTTGAAAACCTCAAACATCAAATTGGAGGCAAACCAATGTCTAGTTGGAAACTCGTCGCGATTGCCGCGAGCGTCGTCACCGTCCTTACGGTCGCGCTTGCGGTTGTCTCGTTCACCCCGGCTGCCACCGCTCTTGCGGCGCCGCCGGCGCAAGAACCGACGCCTGCGCCCATTAATGCAGTCGTCAATATCGTTCCGGTCACCATGAGCGCCAAAGACCCGAACGCTATCACCGCTACCATCAAAATCATTACGGATACCAAAGTCGGCGAATCGAATGCCACTGTCGCGATGGGCGCGACCGGTCTAACCAATGTGCCAATCAACGTCCCTGTTCGCGTCGAATGTAAACCCGACAATCTCGAATACACTGGACCGATAACGCCAACGTGGTCGCTATACAAATCGCCCGATTCTCAAGCCGCGCTCAAGGACCCGAAAGCGAACTTGACCGAATTCACGCCCGACATCGCGGGCGCGTATGCGGTTACGTGCGCGCTGCCCGGCGGCGGCGCGGCGGATGGATTGCATCTCTTTGCCGGCGCCTATGTCGGCAATAATGCTGAAACGTGCAAGACCTGCCATCCGCGTCAAGTTGAAGATTGGGTCAAGACCGGTCACGCTAATTCGCTGGCGCCGCTGCTTGACAACAAGCTCGCGCCCGACCAAGATTCGCACTTTACCGAATACTGCGCCGCGTGTCACACCACAGGTTACTTTGTTCCACCCATCGGCTCGGGTTCAAATGGATTCAAGGATGCTGCCACCGCGACCAAATGGCAGTTCCCGACGCTCGAACAAATTAACGCGGCGGGCAAAGGCGGACCAAGCAACTTTGACGCGATGCCCCCCGAAGTAAAAGCGATGGCGAATATCGGCTGCGAACAATGTCACGGGCCGGCGGCGGAACACGTCAAAAACGGCGCCACTGTGATGGCAACCAGTCAGAGCGCTGGCACCTGCAACATGTGTCACAACTCGGGTGGACATGGCAAAGGCACCGAACTCCAGAACGCCGGACACTCGGACGCGAATTCTCCCGCTTTCAATGAACCGATCGGTCCGACGCGTCAAGCGTGCGTGCGCTGTCACTCGGGCGATGGATACGTCTCATTCCTTGCGAATCCGACGAACCCCGCCGCCTGGGCGAATGTCAAACAGACAATCTCGTGCGCGACCTGCCACAATCCACACGACTCGACCAATGCCTGGCAGCTGCGCATCGTAGACAAGCCGATTGGACTGCCGTTCCAAGTAACACAAAACGTCGGTCTCTCGGCAACCTGTTTTGAATGTCATAATTCGCGCACCACACCGGAAGAAGCTGTCAAGAGCTCCTTCCCGCACTATAGTTCGGTCGCCGAATTTATCAGCAATACGGGCGGCGTGACGTACGGGCAAAAGGTCGCCAACTCGCCGCACGGCGATCTCGTCGGCAGCGCGCCTGTCAAGAATCCGGCAGCTACAGATGATCCCGCCGCCGGCAAATTCCTCTGGAGCGCCCCGGGTGATGACAAGGGCAACGTGCCCGGCGCGTGCGTCGCGTGTCACATGTGGCCTCTCATCGCCGACCCGAAAGACCCGAACTTTGAAAAGGTCGGCGGTCACTCGTTCAACACCGTCAGTCCCGATGGCAAGTTCGAATACACCGCTGCCTGCGAATCCTGCCATCAAGACATCACCACCTTTAATATGCCGGTTCAAGCCGATTACGACGGCAACGGCAAAGTCGAAGGCGCGCAGGACGAAGTCAAAGGACTGTTGGATGTGTTGATGAAAGCGTTAGAA
Organism: Anaerolineae bacterium; assembly: GCA_021463195.1. Classification (GTDB taxonomy): domain Bacteria; phylum Chloroflexota; class Anaerolineae; order UBA4142; family SHND01; genus SHND01. Next base: position 16,471 of record JAJTXZ010000020.1, on the reverse strand, counting down.
GCCAAAGGCGTCAAAAAAGTGGAAACCGGTTATCCGTACGGAGTCCTGCCCAAAGGCGCCGATGGTCAAGTGGATGACAAGATTGACAATGCCTGGTACAACTATCGCATCGTGTACGGCGTAATGTGGGGCGAAGATACCGGCGATGGCAATCAAGGCAAAGCGCAAGCAGTCCACAATTTCAACCGCGCGGTTCAACTCTTGCAACTCTCGTATCAAGACCTCACCGGTCAAGCGGTTCCGGGAGCGAAAATAATGAAATAAGCTTGACGCCGCCCGCGAATAAATTCGGCGCAAGCGCAACTAACGGACGCGTTCAACGTTGAACGCGTCCGTTCTGGTTTACGCGAAAGAATGTCCTGACGCATACGGGCCGCGTATCCCGATTTGTAGTTACATACTCATGTTACGCAGTAGCACGGCAAATTTGAAATTTGCCGTGCTACTGCGCGCTATTTTTTAGCAAAGGGCGTAACGCGAGTTGCATGGTGATTTTGACCCTGATTGGACACGATTCGGACTTGGGCTCATTACTCTAAAGCCGTACTAAAAAAAGAAAACCGACGAGAATATTCTAAATTCGCAAGGAGAGGCAGATGGCTAGCGTTTTACAAAATTCCCCCGCAAAACCTGTCGCGCGCGCATCCGGCTATTCGCTCAAATATATTTTCGGCGTCATTGTTTTGCTCGGCGTGATTGGCTTTGTCATGTTCAACAGTTTTCAATCCAATGCAGTCTATTACTATACGCTGTCCGAATTGTACGCGCAGCAAAATGAATTGATCGGGCGCACGTTGCGCGTCAACGCGTCGTTGGACAAAGCAAGCATCGTGAATGATCAAAAGAATCTAATTTTGAAATTTAATCTCATTGAAGGCGAACACGCGCTGCCCGTCGTCTATCGCGGCGTCGCGCCGGATACGATGAGCAGCGGCGAAAGCGTCGTCGCCGAAGGCAAACTCGACGGCAGCGGCGTTTTTCAAGCCGATTCGATTTTGGTCAAATGTCCTTCAAAATATGAAAAGAGTCCCGAACAATATTGATAAAGGATGGAGCTTGACGCTTGGAACTTGGCTGAGCGCATTGAATCAAGCTTGGCTCGCGCTCCAACTTTAAAATCCGTTCAGGAGCCAATGATGGCGCTTTCACAAATCGCTGAAATAGGCAATCTAACGCTGGTCTTGGGCTTGGTCGTCTCGCTATATCTCATTTTCGCTGCCATATTTTCGCAGCGCAAACAGCGCCCCGAATTTCTTGTCAGCGTCAAACATGGCGTTTGGGTGATTGCGGGTTTGACCACGCTCGCGGTATTCATTCTCGAATGGGCGTTACTGACGCATCAATTTCGTTTTGAATACGTCGCCAGTCATGTCAGTCGCGACCAACCCGTACTCTATACTGTTTCCGCGTTATGGGGCGGCCAAGAAGGTTCACTCTTGTTTTGGGTGTGGCTGCTCTCGCTGTTTAGCGCCGCCGTATTGATTCAACATTTCGGGCAGCGCAATCCGCTCGTGCCGTGGGTTATTGCGTTCATGGCATTTACGCAAGCGTTCTTTTTCGCGCTCTTGGTTTTTATCACCGGACCCTTTACGCTCTTGGCGCAAACGCCTGCGGATGGCATCGGTTTGAATCCTTTGCTCCAAGATCCTGGCATGTTCATCCATCCTGTCACCCAATATTTGGGCTATGTCGGTTTCACGGTGCCCTTTGCGTTCGCGTTGGCGGCGTTGGTCACAGGCGATTTGGGCTATGAATGGATTCGCGTCACACGGCGCTGGGCGCTATTCGCGTGGCTATTCCTTTCGCTTGGACTTTTGTTTGGAATGCGGTGGGCGTATGTGGAACTCGGTTGGGGCGGTTATTGGGGTTGGGACCCGGTAGAAAACGCCGCGCTGATTCCTTGGCTCACCGGCACCGCGTATTTGCACAGCATTATGATTCAAGAAAAACGCGGCATGCTCAAAGTGTGGAATCTCGCGCTCATCATGCTCACATTCCTCTTGTGTATTTTAGGCACATTCATTACGCGCAGCGGCGTGATCCAATCTGTCCATGCGTTTGGCGTGAGTTCGATGGGCCCCTTGTTCCTCGCGTACATCGCGGCGGCGTTGGTCATCTTTACGTACTTGATGTATCGGCGGCTCGACCAGCTGCAAGAAGAGAATCGTCTCGATTCATTTTGGTCGCGCGAAGCCACTTTTCTCTTGAACAATTTGATTTTGCTCGGCGCGGCGGTGGCGACATTGTGGGGCACCATCTTTCCGATGCTGAGTGAAATTATCGCGGGCAAGCAAATCACTGTCGCCGCGCCGTTCTTTAATCAAGTGAATGGTCCGATTTTTCTCGCGCTCATCGTCTTGATGGGCGTTTGCACCATGATTGGCTGGCGTCACGCTTCGCCGCGCCATTTGCTGCGCAATTTTATACCGCCTGCGGCGGTCGCCTTGAGCGCGGCGTTGGCGCTGGCGCTGCTCAGCGTACGCGACTTGTACGGTCTCATCGCGTTCACCGCCGCCGCCTTTGTGTTGACCACCGTGCTGTTGGAATTTTATCGCGGCATTCGCGCGCGTATGCGAATGTATCGTGAAAATATTCTGGTCGCGCCCGCGCAGCTCGTCAATAAAAATCGGCGTCGTTATGGCGGTTATATTACGCATCTCGGCGTCATTCTCGCCGTCATCGGGATTGTCGGTTCGACCTTTTTTCAAACCGATATTCAAAAAAATATCGCGCCCGGCGAAACGGTTTCGTTGGGACGCTATACGCTGCAATTTGAAAAATTAAAGATGACGCAAGAAGGCAACGCGCAGGTGATTGGCGCGGATTTGAGCGTGTTTGAAAACGGCGTTTTGGTTGACACGCTGCGCCCAATCAAAGCGTACTATGCCGCCGCCGATCAGATGACCACCGAAGTCGCGGTGCGCACTACGGCGCTCGAAGATTTGTACATTATTCTCGCCGGTTGGAATGACGATGGCAGCGCGACGTTAAAAGTGATTATCAACCCGCTCGTCGTGTGGCTGTGGATTGGTTTCGGCGTCTTTGTTCTCGGCGCGTTGATTGCGATGCTGCCCGACCCGCGCGAAGCGCAAGCCGTGGAACGCGTGCGCGCGGAAAAAGCGTTGGTGGGCGCATCGAGCGCAACCGCGCCATAATGCAATCGCGCAATCGTAGTTTCACTAACGCGCGATTGCGCCAACGCATCAAACAGACATGGAAATTTTTGTCATTCTCGCGCTCGTCTTGGCGGTAATCTTGATTATCGGTTATCCGTTGGTGAATCCCGCGCGTTATCGCGACCTGATAGAGCGCGGACGGACGTCGGCGCGTTATAATGATTTGTGCGACGCGCGTGAAAACATATTCGAGGCGCTGCGCGATTTGCAATTTGAATACGCGACCGGCAAGCTTTCGACCGCTGATTATCAACAGCTCGACGCGCGCTATCAAACGCAAGCGGCGGATGTGCTGCGCCAAATTGACGCGCTGCAAGCGCAAACCCAAAACGCGCGCGGCCGGCGCGACTGTCCGCGCTGTCATGCCGCCGCGAGTGCGTCGGATAAATTTTGCGCGCAGTGCGGCGCCAAGATATGAATGCGTCGCGCGTCATAGCGCGCTGTTTTTGGGAGAGCCGTTGGGCGCGACGTTCAGACGTTTCGCCGCCCAAAACTTGCATCGGGAGAAGAGCGCATGGAAAATATCCCGCAAGGCAATCAAGTCGAAGAGCTGGCGCAGCAAATTCGCGTCAAGGCGATGCAGCTGTCTGACCTCGATGTGATGATTGAAGATTATCAACACGAACGCATCAAGCTAGTCCAAGAAATCGGCAAGCTCAAGGCGTTGTTGTGGGAATATGTTGGCGACTCGCAAGAGTTGGACAAACTGGGCGTCAACGCGGTCCAAGTTTCTCCGCCCTTGGCCGACGCGCGCGCGTAAATTCGCGGCGGGAGGATATGTTGAAAATTTTTTCGCGTCTCAGCTTTGTTCTGGGCATGTTTATTTTGTTTGGCGGCTTGGCGTTGAGCTCTGTCAGCGTGGCGACGGCGCAGCAGCCGGCGCCGAATGTGGACGATGAGGTTTTACGGATCTCGAAAGATTTGTACTGTCCCGTGTGCGTAGGCGTGCCGCTGGACGTATGCGAGACGCAAGCGTGCGTGCAGTGGCGCGCGTTGATTCGCGAAAAATTGTTGGCGGGCGCCAGCGCGTCGGAAATCCGCGCGTATTTTATCGCGCAATACGGCGAACGGGTGTTGGGCGCGCCGCCGCCGGAAGGATTCAATCTGAGCGTGTATCTGTTGCCGTTGGGTGTTTTGGCGCTGGGCGCGATTATTTTATTTTTCACCGCGCGCGGTTGGCTTGGTCATCCAGCGGGCGGCGTCGGCGCTGCGCCCGCGTCAATTCCGCCGGTTTCCGCTGAATATGCCGAGCGCATTGCGCGCGAATTAAAAGCGCGCGAGTAAACGACAGTCGCCTTGTTTTATATTCACTTGACCATTTCTCCTCTCCCCTCTGACACGCCGGATTTTTGTATGTTGCATACAAGGATTCGGCGTGTTTTTTTGCGCGGCGGCTTTGGCGATAAAGCGCCGCGCAAACGGTCGCCATCGCGCAATCGAAATTTGACACGCGTATCTTACGTTATATAATGATGCGCGTTCGCGGGAGTAGTACAGCGGTAGTACGTTTCCTTGCCAAGGAAAAGGTCGCGGGTTCAAATCCCGTCTCCCGCTTTTGACTGTGCGCGACTAGAAAGACGAATCGAATATAGGTTCGTCTTTTTTTCTTTTTTTCGCCTGCCGCGCAAATTGATTCTCGCAGCGGCGGCAAGTTCCATCAAACAATTTTTGGCGGCATCGCGAGATTCATGTAAAAACCTGTTGAACTCGAGTGATCCAATGTCCAAGATGCGATCCGATTTTCGAGGCGTTAAATGAATCCAATCTCATTTCCCGCGCGCGGCCATACGCGCGCATCCATTTTCGACGCGATGCGCGCCGCGCGCGCGCGCGATGTCAAGTGGCAGGCCGGGCGCGTTTTTTCGCTCGTCTTTGACGCGGGCGACGATGTGCGCGCCGTCGCGCAGCAAGCGTACGAATTATTTTTCGCCGAAAATGGTTTGAATCCCACCGCGTTTCCGAGTCTGCGAAAATTCGAAACCGAAGTCGTCGCGATGGTCGCGGCGCTGCTCGGCGGCGACGACGCGATCGTCGGCAATATGACTTCGGGCGGCACCGAAAGTATTTTGATGGCGGTCAAAGCCGCGCGCGATTACGCCCGAAAAATTCATCCCGAAATCAAAATGCCTGAAATGATTTTGCCCGTCACCGCGCATCCCGCCTTTGACAAAGCCGCGCATTATTTTGACGTCAAGGTGACGCGCACCGCCATCACCGCGGAATTTCGCGCCGATGTGAACGCGACGCGCGCGGCGCTTACGCCCAATACGATTTTGCTCGTCGGGTCCGCGCCGCAATACGCGCACGGCGTCGTAGACCCGATACGCGAACTCGCGCAGCTCGCGCAAGAAAAAAATATTTTGCTGCATGTGGACGCATGTGTCGGCGGAATGGCTCTGCCCTTTGCGCGTCAACTCGGTTACGCGATTCCCGATTTCGATTTTACCGTGCCGGGCGTCACATCGCTCTCGGTGGATTTACACAAGTACGGATACGCCGCCAAAGGCGCATCGGTGATTTTGTATCGCAGCCGCGCCTTGCGGCGCGCGATGATGTACGTGACGACGGAATGGGCGGGCGGCATTTACGCGTCGCCGACAATGCTGGGCACGCGTCCCGGCGGCGCGATCGCGGCGGCATGGGCGGTGTTGAATTATCTGGGCGCGGACGGTTATTTGAATCTTATGAACGTGGTAATGAAAACGGTCGAGCTCTTGCGCGCGGGCATCGCTCAAATCGGCGACGTAAAAATTTTGGGGAATCCCGATATGAGCGTGCTGGCGTTGGCGAGCGATACGCTCGATATTTATCAAATCGGCGATGAATTGTCCGCGCGCGGCTGGCATCTCGACCGCCAATCTTTTCCGCCGAGTTTGCATCTCACAGTGCATTACGCGCACGCGGCGAGCGCGGAAAATTTTTTGGATGATTTGCAAGACGCGGTGGCGGCGGCGAAAAAAATGTCGGCGCGGAAATTTTTTGACCGCGCGTTAGTGAACGCGGCGAATGGCGCGGCGCGAATTTTGCCCGCCGCGTGGTTGAGCAAATTAACGCGCGGCGCGTCGCCCGCGTTGACGGGCGGCGCGGCCGGCGGCGGACGTTCCGCTGCCATGTACGGCATGCTTGGCACGCTGCCGAATCGCGGCGATTTGCATGAATTGATGTTGGATTTGGTCGAGGATTTTACCGCGCCGCAATAAAAATCGAACGCGGCGTAACGCGTTGTGTTGACGCGAATGCGCAAGTTGTTTACGCGAAAATCAAGCGCAAACCCAAACCAATCAACAATACTTGAACGATTTGGCGAAAGCGCAGCGCGTCAATCCGATAATTCAACTTTAATCCGACAAAAATGCCGAGCGCCAGCGCGGGCAGCGTCAGTAAAAAATAATTCCACACGGACGGCGTCAGATTGCCCCCCATCGCGTGTCCAAACGCCACAATCGCGTTATTGACCAGAAAAAAACTTTGCAAGTTTGCTTTGAATTCGTCCGGGCCCCAATTCTGACTCTGACCATAAATCACCATCGGCGGACCGGAGGTGTTGTACGCGCCGCCCAAAAGCCCCGCGGCAAAACCAAATAACCAACCCCAGCGCGGATGCGCGAACGCGGGCAAGCGCAGTTTCAACAACGCGTATACCGCATACGCGACCAAGACGATTCCAAGCAGACGCAAAACGCTTTCCTCATCCGCGCCGCGCAATAAATAAAGTCCGAACGGAATGCCGAGCAGCGAACCGAAAATCACGCGACGCAGCGCGCGCAAATTAATCGCGCTGCGATAATGACGCAGCAAAATAATTTCCAACGTCAAACTCATGAGCGTCACCAGCGGAACCGCTTGATGGATGCTGATGACAAGCGGCAAAAGCGCCATAGCCACCAGCGCCGAACCAAAACCGCTGACGCTTTGCGTGAATGCCGCGAGCGCGATGATGCTCCAAAGATAAAGAAAAAGCGCGTCCAATTTTTTTTGGTGTCCTCGAAAAATTTTGATATACTCGCCCCCTTGAAGGGATGCCCGGTTCGCTCCGCATCCTCAAGAGAGCAGATGAAAACAATGTTTATATCAATTCAAAGGTTGTTTGCTGTCTGTGCGCTCGCGCTCGGCGCGCTCGCTATCGGCTGCGCCACCGCCGAGCCAACCGTCGCGCCGACGAGCGCGCCCGCGCCAACAACTGCGCCTGTATCTACAAACGCGCCTGCATCTACAAACGCGCCTGCACCGACGAACGCGCCTGCGCCGACGAACGCGCCTGCGCCGACGAATGCCGCGTCCGCGGGTAGTGGAACCGTAACGTTGACGCTTGTTCCCGGCGCAAGCACGGCGAATTATCGCGTGCGCGAACAACTCGCGGGTCAAAATTTGCCGGGTGATGCGGTTGGCAAGACGAGTGATATTAGCGGACAAATTGTCGGTAAAACCGATGGGAGCATTCTCGCGGCGGACAGTAAATTTGTCGTGAATTTGACGACGCTACAGAGCGACCAATCCATGCGCGACGGCTTTATTCAACGCAGCGTGCTAAACACCGGACAATTTCCCAACGCCACTTTTGTTCCGACCTCCGCCACCGGACTGCCCACGACGCTTCCGCCCACCGGCGAGGTTTCATTTCAGCTCACCGGCGATTTGACGATTCGAGACGTGACCAAAGCGGTTACATGGGATGCGACTTGTCAGCCGACGAGCGCGACGCAAGGGACGTGTCATGCGCGCACGACCTTTACCTTTGCGGATTTCAAACTTGAACAGCCGCGCGTGCCGCGTGTGTTGAGTATTGCCGATGACATCATATTGGAAGTGGATGTCACGCTCCAAGTCGCGCCCTAGTCAAGGTTTGAAAATGCGCGGCTGTTCTAGCGCCGCTTTCACTTTGATTTGTGGATAGGCCTTTCGGGTTTCCGAAAACCCGAAAGGCCTTGCCCCACAAACGAATTAGGAATTCGCTCTAGTGTACGCCGAGCGGACAGCTTTTGGGATTTGCAAATCATTCAGCTTGAAAAAACAAGCGGGCGTTAGCGCAACTAACGCCCGCTTGTTTTTGCTATCCGCTTGCCAACGGCGCGCGCTCAATCAGTCTGCCCCGGCTCATCGGCGTCCATTTCCACAAATTCGCCCGTGACGGTGAAAATGGCGCGTTCGCACAAGTTTGTCACGCGGTCCGCCGCGCGTTCCAAATTGTGCGCCGCCCACATCAACAAATTCGCTTGCGCGGTCACGCGCGAATCGGCAATGATGAGCTGCAGCAAATCCTGATTCACTTTTTCAAACAACGCGTCCACCGCGTCATCTTGGCGCGGAATCGCGCGCGCCAACGCGACATCGCGTCGCACAAACGCGTCAAGCGCGCTGTGCAGCATCGCGCGCGTGATTTCCGCCATGCGCGGCAAATCCGCCAGCGGCTGCAGCAATGGTTCGGGCGGAATGCGTAGATTGATTTTAGCGATGCCTTTGGCGTAATCGCCAATGCGTTCCAACTCGTTGACGTTGAACAGAATCGCCGCCACAATCCGCAAATCGCTCGCCATCGGCTGCTGCGTGGCGACGACGACGAGACATTGCGCTTCCAAATCAAAGCGCTGTTGATTGATGGCGCGATCGCGCGCGATTAACGCGCGCGCGCCTTCCATATCGCGCTGCGCGAGCATCGCGACCGCGTCCGTCAGCGCGTTTTCCACCGCGTGCGCCATCGTCAACATTTCATTTTGCAGCTGTTCCAGCTCGCGTTCAAATAAATCGCGTGGCACAAGCGTCCTCCTTTTCGTCTCAGCCCGCCCGTCCGGTAATATAATCTTCGGTCAACGCGTTGCGCGGGCGCGTGAAAATGGTTTGGGTGGCGTCATATTCCACCAACTGCCCCAGCCAAAAAAAACCGGTGCGATCGGACACGCGCGCCGCCTGCTGCATATTGTGCGTCACAATCACGATGCAATAACGCTCGCGCAAGCGGCGCATCAATTCTTCGATCTCAAGTGTCGCCAGCGGATCGAGCGCCGAACACGGTTCATCCATCAAAATCACTTCGGGCTGCACCGCGAGCGTGCGCGCGAGACAGAGCCGTTGTTGTTGTCCGAGCGACAAGCGCAGCGCGTCTTGCCCGAGCTGGTCCTTGACCTCATCCCATAATCCGACTTGACGCAAGCTCGCTTCGACCAGCGCGGTCAGCGCTTGCGCGCGCGCCCCATTCAAAATGCGCGGTCCAAACGCCACGTTGTCAAAGACCGATTGCGGAAATGGATTAGGACGCTGAAACACCATCCCGACGCGCGCGCGCAGTTGGGTCACCTCCATCGTCGGCGCGAAAATATTTTCGCCGTCCAATAAAATTTGTCCTTCCGCGCGCGCCCCCGCAATCGTATCGTTCATGCGATTGAGCGTGCGCAAAAAGGTGGACTTGCCGCAGCCCGATGGACCGATCAGCGCCGTAATCTGACGGTCGTCAATCGGCAGCGAAATATCCGTCAAGACCTGCTTGACGCCGTAAAAAAAATTCAGATGTTGAACCGAAATTTTTTCCACTGCTTTAGCCAAATCTGCCCGTCACATAATCTTCGGTGCGTTGATCGCGCGGCGTCGTGAAAATTTCGCGCCCCGCGCGATATTCAATCAATTCGCCCTGCAAAAAAAAAGCGGCGTAATCGGCGAGACGCGCGGCTTGCTGCACGCTGTGCGGAATGATAATGATGGTGTAATTTTTTTTCATCTCTTGCAGCGCCGTCTCCACTTTGTTGGTCGAAAGCGGATCGAGGCCCGAAGTCGGTTCGTCCAACAGCAGCACTTGCGGCTCCAAGGCCAAACTGCGCGCGATGCACAAACGCTGCTGTTGTCCGCCGGACAACGCGTTCGCCGGTGCATCCAGTCGCTCATGCACTTCGTCCCATAACGCCGCTTGGCGTAAACTGCGCTCGACGATTTCGTCGAGCTGGCGCGCCGCGCGCACGCCCGCGAGTTTTGGTCCGTATATCACATTCTCGCGAATCGTGCCGGGCAGCGGCAGCGGCAGCGCAAAGACCATGCCCACTTTACGGCGCAGCGTTGTCACGTCCGCGCTAGACGCGTAAATATCTTGGCCGTCCAATCGGATGCGCCCGGTCATTTTGGTCCCCTCTGCCAAATCATTCAACCGATTAATGAGCCGCAGCAGCGTCGTTTTCCCCCCCCCCGCTGGACCGAAAAAAACCGTGATACGCTGAGGCGCAATATCGAGCGTGATATTGCGCAGCGCGCGCGCGCCTTCGTATTCGTACGAAACATTTTCAATCTGAATCTTTGGGTCAGTCATAAAGTTCACGGAACGCCAAGCGCAAGTTCACCCGAACGCCGCAGCGTGCGCGTTTGCGCTCACCATTGTCTGCGCTTGCGGAAATAGCGGCGCAGCAAGGTCGCGGTCAAATTCAGCGAGAGCGTTAAGGTTAACAATACCAACGCGGTGCCCGCTTGAATTTCCAAGGGCATGTCCGGCACCTGTGTGCTAATGATGTACAAATGGTACGGCAGCGCCATTGTCTGGTCGAATGGCGACTGCGGCAAACGCGGCAAATAAAACGCGGCGACAGTGAAAAGAATCGGCGCGGTTTCGCCCGCCGCGCGCAGCAAACCGAGAATCACGCCCGTGATAATGCCGGGCAGCGCTTGCGGCAAAACAATTCTGCGAATGCCTTGCCAGCGCGTGCCGCCCAGACTCGCGTTCACGGCGCGAAATTCGATCGGCACCGCGCGCAGCGCTTCTTCCGACGCGCTGATAATGACCGGCAGCGTCATGAGCGCGAGCGTGAGTGAACCCGCCAAGAGCGACGTATCGAACTGAAAAAATAAAACAAACAGGCCCAGGCCAAAGAGACCGTACACAATCGAAGGAATGCCCGCCAGATTAATAAGCGCCAAACGAATCGCGCGCGTAAAGGGAGTGTCGCGCGCGTATTCCGAAAGATAAATCGCGCCGCCGACGCCGAACGGAATCGCAAACAGCGCCGTCCCCAGTGTCAGTAGAATCGTGCCGACGATGGCTGGAAAAATGCCGCCCGCGCGCATGCCCGCGCGCGGCATGGCAAATATAAATTCCAAACTGATCGCGCCTAGCCCTTGCGCGATGATATTGCCAATGACAAATAAAATCGGCAGAATGACAATGAGCGTCAGCGCCGCGAGTCCGCCAAAACCGATGCGCTGCTGCCAGGCGCGGCTCATCGCAATCCTCCGCGGCGACGCTTTGCCAAAATCGCGGGCGCGGCGGCGAGATTTATCATAAAGGTTATGACAAATAACAGGATGCCGATAAAAAATAAAACATGATAATGCGCGCTGCCGGCGGCGACTTCGCCCATCTCTGCCGCGATCGTCGCGGTCATGGTACGCACCGGCAAAAACAACGAATTCCAAGTAGTCGGCATGCGCGCGGCATTGCCTGTCACCATCAAAACCACCATTGTTTCGCCCATCGCGCGCCCGATGCCTAGCATCACCGCCGTCATAATGCCTGTGCGCGCGGCAGGCACGCTCACGCGCCAAATCGTCTGCCATCGCGTCGCGCCCATTGCCAGCGCCGCGTCGCGATAACTTTTTGGCACCGCGTCCAGCGCGTCTTCGGCGACGCTGGTCATGGTCGGCAGCGCCATGTACGCGAGGATGAGCGCGCCAGTGAACGCAGTCAAGCCGGTGGGCAAATTTAACGTCTCGCGCAAAAATGGCGCCAGCATCGTCATGCCAAAAAAACCCAACACGACGGATGGAATTCCCGCCAACACTTCAATCAGCGGTTTTAAAATTTCGCGCGCCCAAGACGGCGCGACTTCGCGCACATAGACCGCGGTGGCGACGCCGAGCGGCAGCGCAATCACAATCGCGGTCGCGGTCACCAACAATGAACCCAAAAGCAGCGGCAGCATGCCATACAATTCGAGCGTTGGATACCAGCGCGTGCCGAGAAATTCGCCGGGCGAAGTTTGCGTCAACGCCGGCGCGCCTTGCTGCAGCAAAAAGAAAAAAATGAGAATGACGAAACCAATCGTCGAGAAACCAATGACGCGAATGACGGCGCCAATGAGAAACTCGTTCCAATTTGCGCGTTCGGACAATGATAGCTCCTTGCGCCAATGGCGCGCTCAATGCAGCGGCACAAAACCCAACTGCGGAATCAACGCTTGTCCATCGCTCAAAATCCAATCCAGATACGCCTTGATGGCGCCGGTGGGTTCGTTGACGGTGTATATGAATAGCGGTCGCGCAATCGGATAGGTCGCCGCGTTCACCGCTTCAACTGAAGGCAAAATATATTCGTCGCCGTCGCGACGCGCGAGCCCGAGCATTTTCTGGTCGGGTGTCACGTAACCCAAACCATCATAACCAATCGCGTTCGGATTTTGACGCACTTCGGCGCTGATGCCTTCCGATGACGGCATCAACAAAGTTTCAGGCGAAAACAAAAGGTGACTTTGCTCGTCACCCTGTCGAATCACATGCTCTAAAAAATATACATAAGTGCCGGAATTGGATTCGCGCGAAAGCAAAACAATCGGGCGGTCCGCGCCGCCCACCGCCTGCCAATTTGTGATTTTGCCGGTATAGATATCGGCAAGCTGTTGGATCGTCAAACCATTCACCGGATTCGAAGGATGCACGACGACCGCAATCGCATCGCGCGCGACGATAAACTCTTGCGGCGTATAGCCGCGCGCGCGCGCGGCTTGAAACTCGACCGCTTTCATCGAGCGCGACGCATTGGCAAGATCCACTGTGCCATTCATTAACGCCGCGATGCCGGTGCCGGAACCGCCACCGGTGACGCTCAAACGCACATTGGGCTGTCGCGTCATGTATTCTTCTGCCCATACCAGCGCGAGATTCACCATCGTATCGCTGCCTTTGTTTTCAATGACAATCTCGCCGTCGGTTTTTCCGTTTTCGTTCGCGGCATCCGGGCGCGCGCAGCTTGATAGCGCCGCGCCTACAAGCGCCAATGCTATCGCCGCGCGTGAAAAATCATAAAAAAATTCGCGCATCGTTTTTTCTCGCGCGCGAATTTTAGCATAGGGTGTGACTTTGGAAAATATTTAGCTGCTTGGTCTAGATTTATTTCGTTGTAAAACTCCGCCAAGCCGCTTTGGCGCAGCCCGTGGCGTTGCACGCGTACGCGCGCCACACAAAGGTTGTCTTGCTCGCCAAAATTTTGGTTTCAAAGCGCGATTCCGACAGCTTGGTCGCGCGCTGAATCAACGCGCCGCTCGCGGAATTTTGTTTGACAACGATTTTGTAAAAGGTCGCGCATTTTGTATCGCGCCAATCGAGTAAAACAGTTCCGGCGGAAACGCTGCCGCTTTTTGGCGGCGCCACAAGTTTTGGCGCGCGCGGTTTCTGCGCGCAAGGTGTGGCGGGCGGGGCAACCGTCGCAGAGGGTGTAATAGTTGCGGAAGGCGTAATCGTCGCGGTGCGCGTAGCGGTGGCAGTGCGCGTAACCGTCGCGGTGCGTGTAGCGGTCGCGGTGGCGGCGCGGGTTTGCGTTGGCGTCGCGCTCGGCGCGATAGAATTATTCACCACGAACAAAGTAATGGACGACGCGGGAAACGTAGCATTGAACGCGCCATTTACGATGGACTGATTGTTTTGCGCGACGATGGCGTTGAGATTGGCGCCGCTATAGCGAAAGACTTGGGCATAGGCGTCGGTCAAACCATTCAACGTCACCGCCGCGTTCGTATGCGCGGTATTTTTATTGATGACGACAAACGTGAGCGCGTTGTCGCTCGCGCGCCGCGCGGCGTAAATGGACAGCTGCGCTTGGTCTGAGCTCGTCGCGGGCAAACTCGTATCGCCGAATTTGCGATGTTGACCGTCGTAATTGCGATAGATGCGGAACGCAAACGCGCCCGGTTCAGCCGCCGCCGGCGGCGCCCACAGTGTGGCGAGGTCTAATTGTTCGCGTCCGAAAATGCCCAATACATCAGCTTGCGCCAGCGCGCCGTTCAGATGTTCAAGCGCGCCCCAGTTGTATTCGGTGATGGCGAGTTGTGTGCCGGGATAATGCGCGTCGCGCCACGCGCGCATGCGCGGAAGCAGGCGGACGGGTTCGGCAATCCAACTTTCATCCGTGTACGCGGCGTCCCATAATGAACGCGTCGAACGCAAACGCAACGCTTGGGTCGCCGCGCTGCCGGCGGGCGCGAGCGAAACGCCGGATGCTTGCGGATAATAATGCAAATCCATGTAATCGAGAATGCGGATGCCGTGCTGCTGTTCGTACGCGCGCATTTGGTCGAGATACCATTCGATAAACGGCTGTCCGCCGTGCGCGTTGCGGTCTTGCGGATTGGTCCACCAGCTGCCGCCCGGCGCCCAATCTTTTGCGGACCAAAAATACGCGGTCCAGCCCCATAAAACGGGCCCCAATAGTTTCGCCGTTGGGTCCGCTTGTTTGAGCGCCGCCGCGTATTGATACGTGCGATCGCGCAATTCGTCGTACGAGGTCGGCGTCGGATGCGCGTCGCGATGCGTATCGTTCCATAACATCGGCTCGTTGTCGAGATTGTAAAATTTCACGCCGCCGCTCGCCGCGTCGCCGTAATTGTTTACGAGATGCGCAAGCCAAGCTTGGACAAACTGCGGTGTAATCGCCGCGCTCGTGTCCGTCGCGGCATTGTTCGTAATCGGAGCGCCGTTCGGCAAAATTCCGTTGCCGCAATCGGGACGCCACGGGTCAACGCTCTGCTGCGCGCCATATTGTGCGACGCTGAATCCGCACGCGTACGCGCGCGCTTTGGGCGTCCATCCGATTAACGGCATCGTCAAGATTGTTTTGGTGTTGGTGCGGCGATCCTGTGCCACAAATCTGTCGGTGGTGGAACCATTCGGCAGCGCGGATGGATTCGCGTTGTCGTTGGGAATATTTTCAAAATACCAATCCATCGCGTGATTGGCGGTGTCATTCTGCCAATTATAACGCGTCGTCGCGTTGCCGCCCCACCGACGCACCGGCAAATCAATCTCTGCCGCTAAATTTTCGTCCGCGAAATTCATGCCGTAAATGTCGGGATTGATGGGATATCCTGCCGCGGTGGTATTGATATTCAAAATCAAGCCGTCAACGGTTGTTGGCGTTGGCGCAGCGCCAGCAACCAATTCTACGCTGTCAAGATAAAAAGTCGGCTGCGCCAATGCTTGATTATTTTGCCAGGCGATATTATTGAGCGTCGCGTTTTGCATCCCCAACGCGCTCAACGGAATGGTGACCAGACGCCATTGATTCGGCGTCGGTCCGCCTGTGAGATAGGCGTTCAATTCCACGCCGCTCGATGGAAAATTTGTGCCGCTGCCCGCCAAGACCCACATGGTCTGTCCGCCCGCTGCGCCGCCATGAATGGCAAAACGCAGCGCGGTGTAACCGGAGGTGTCAATGCCTGCGCCTTGATTCACCAGCCACAGACCGTTCCAGCCCGCGTCAAATGTGACGCGGATAGATTTGCTGCCCGCGTACACCGGCGCCGCGTTATTCAAATCGCGCTGCGTCCAACTCCAATCCGCGAAATTATTTTGCGACGCATCGTCATACACAATATAATCGCCCGCCGCGTGCAATGGCGCGGAACGCGGCGCGAGCCAGATGAGCCACATGCACGCGCTAAACAAACCGCACAACCACAGCGCGCGCAGAAACGCGCGTTTGGATTTTTCAGTCACGCCAACTCCTTTAAGTGTCTATGCGCGCTTAACGTACTGCCAAGCCAGCGGCGCTGTCAATAGTACAATAACCTGGTGATTGCCCACATCTTGAAAATGCAGCGGATTTCCAGACCCTAAGGGTTTTCGAAAACCCTTAGGGTCTGGAAATCCGGGCAATCACCAGTACAATGCGCCGATGCGTTTCTGTGGATGCAATTTATCTTTGGTGTCAGTTTGCGGACAAATCCAATTCGCGCCAACAAAAGCGCGAAACGTTCCTGCGGATGTTCTCGCATCCCAGTTTGCGCTTGCGAATACGTTTGATTCGCCGCAGACTTGCGCTCTAGTTGCCGCGCGTTCCAAGCGCTTGGCTGATTTGCTCCTAAAGTGAAATGCGCTCGTTCCTAATGCGGCTTGTCGTCTGTTTGCGGATTGGCTATAATTCATTTAACGCTTGATTGCTTCGCTTTGATTTCCTCGCCTTGGCGCGCAATTTTAAATTTGCCGTGTGTTCGCGTGTTTTTTTTCAAGACAGGACTTGCGCTCAAGTGTCATTTCGAGATGGTCAGCCCGCAGGGGCTGTGTGAGCAGAGAACTGTCACATCGAGCGGAGCGAGATGTCTCAGTCCCTTCGACAT
>JAJTXZ010000002.1 GCA_021463195.1 Anaerolineae bacterium | reverse complement strand
CCCCCCTCTTCTCTTGGCAACGGCAACGGACAGCGCGCCCACCCAAGTCGCGCTCGCGCCAACGGCGACGCCAAATTCGCAAGGCGCGGTCATCATTGCCGAATTGGATCCGACGCGCCAAGTCTTGGTCATTTATGGCGTCACCCCCGCCGTCACTGTCGTATTGGGCGGCACGCCTTTGCCTTTGCCGCCTTCGCCCACGCCAACGTTCACGCCATTGCCAACTCTGACCGAAGCGCCAACGCTGACCCCCAGCGTCACACCCACGCGTGGGCCGCGGCCACCGACGAAAACGCCAATCGCATATTCGCGCGGCGCGCTCGTCGGAAAAATTTTGTTCAAAAGTTCGCGCAACGGCGGCTCGGCTTTTCGCCCCAACTGGTTCATGATGAATGCCGATGGCACCGGCGTGCAACAGTTGGACAATGCCGCCGCGGAAGCATTCGCCATTTCGCTTGAAAGTCAGGCGTATGGTATCGAAAATGTGGAACCGGGCGGCGCGCGCCGCGTCTTTGGCGAACGCCGTTGCCCCGGCGTTGGCACCTGTTTACTTTACATTTTGGATACCGCGCTTGACGCCGGACTCATCAATTCGAGCGATGACATTAGCAAAGGACAATGGTTCGGCAGCCGCAACGCCGTCGCCAAAGACCCGGTATGGTCGCCGACAGGACAATACATCGCGTTCGCGTCGAATCACGATCCTGGCGATACGTGCGTCCGCAAAAGCATGAATATTTTCAAAGCGACACCCAACCAAAATCCGACGGTGCGACGCTTGACTGAATTTTGCGCGGGCGGCAATGTCGCGCATCCGTCCTTTAATGGCGACGGCAGCAAACTCGTCTTTTACGCGGACACTGACGGTTTGCGTCAACTGTATGTCGTGGATGTCGGCGCCAACGACAGCATTGACTTTGCCCAAGTGCAAGAACAAAAAATCAGCGACGGTACGCAAAACGATTGGGACCCGATTTGGGTAAAATAAATTCAATCACGCGACAGCGTCCACGCGGGCGCTGTCGCGTGACATCGCGCTTTATACATTGCGCGCATTATAATCCCACGCGCGGCTTTGGACATGGCATTTGACGCGCGTATAATGGCGAGCGTGTTTGCTTGGCGTCACAAACTGCGCGCGCAGCTCGCGACGCGGCTTGAGTTTTATCTCTGCTTGCTATTGTTTGGTTCCGCATTCGCGTTATACGTGCGCACGCTAACACCCGGCGTCCTCGACGGCGACAGCGGCGAATGGCAATACATGGCGAATATTCTCGGCGTGCCGCATTCGACGGGTTATCCGACGTATATTCTGCTCGCGAAATTAACGACCCTCCTCCCGATCGGCAATGCCGCGTGGCGCGTGAATCTTTTTTCCGCGCTCTGCGCCGCGCTCGCCATCCCGATTGTTTATCTCTGCGCCAAACGCATCGCGCGCTCGCGCGCCGCCGCATTCATCGCCGCTTCTTTTTTCGCGCTCATGCCGACAATGTGGGCTGCCGCGACCATCGCGGAAGTGTACGCGCTGAACACGCTGCTTGTCGCGTTAACGTTATATTTTGCCATTCGTTTTTTCGACCACGCGCAGCCGCGCGACCTGTACGCGACGGCGCTCTGTTTCGGTTTGGCATTGACGAATCACCGGATCGCGTTCTTTATCGCGCCCACGCTGCTCGCGCTGGTTTGGTTCAAACGGGACGCGTTGAATCGCAAACGTTTGGCGTTGGCGGCGCTC
The DNA here is from genome assembly GCA_021463195.1 of Anaerolineae bacterium. GTDB lineage: Bacteria > Chloroflexota > Anaerolineae > UBA4142 > SHND01 > SHND01. Next base: position 127,643 of record JAJTXZ010000002.1, on the reverse strand, counting down.
GCGCTGCTGCTCCCCCTCACGCTGTATCTATATATTCCACTGCGCACGTCGCAGCTGCTCGCGGAACAAACGCCCGCGAATTGGGAATTGTATCCGCGCGCGCAAGCGATTGTGGACGGAAAAATCACCGCGTATTATAATCACACGCCGCAAGGTTTTTTCAATCTCGTCACCGCGCTCGACAATCGCAACAAACTCGGTTTTGACGCTCCCGACGGCGAAAATATAATGCTCGCGCGCTTCGCCAACGCCTGGACGCTGCTGCGCGAACAGATTGACCCATTCGGCATCCTCCTCGCGTTGGGCGGTATTATCATATTATGGCGGCGCGAACGCGCGTTGACTCTGGCGCTGCTGCTTGGCGGCTTGAGCGTCGCGGCGATTTCGATTTATTTGCGCGCGGAATCCACGCGGTTTTATTTCAGCGGCGCGTATTTAATTATGCTGCTGTTTTTTGCGACCGCGCTCGGCTGGAGTTTGGAAAAAATCAAACTGCGCGCGGCAGAGCCGGATACATCAGAACGGCAGCGCGGCTTGTTGCGCGGCGCGTATTACATCGCGATTTTTTATTTCGCGTTCTTTCCTCTCAGCGCGTTATATTTTAATTTCGCGCGAATGGACCAAAGCGGCAACACCAAATATGACGCGTACGCGCGCGCCGTGTTGAATGATCAGCTCGCGCCCAACGCCGTGCTGGTCGCGCCGTGGGAAGTGGCAACGCCGATTCGCTATTTTCAATATGTCGAAAAACTGCGTTCGGATATATTGACCATTCACGAATCGCCGGTGCGCCCGCAGTACCAAAAGATTTTGGACGCCGCGCATACATTAGGGCGCCCGTTCTATTACGCGCAATTCATGCCCGAAGCCAAAAATACGGACGCGCCCCGCACCGTGCAAGCCATCGCGTTTCCGCTGCCACAAGAGCCGCAGCCGCAAATTCGCTTGAATGAAAAATTGAGCGACGGCTTGCGCGTCGCCGGATACGATTGGCTTGCGCTGGATCAGCGGCGCGCGCGTTTGATGGTATATTATCGCGTCGCCAAGCCGACGCGTTTGGAATACGTTAGCGAATTGGAAGTGAGCGACGCGCAGGGGCATACGCGCGCGACGTTCTCGCGTCATCCCGTCAGCGAGTATTATCCCACTTATTTTTGGAAGCAAGGCGAATATTATCGCGATGTGTATGACATTCAGTTGGACGAGGATATGACCGGCGCGCTCACAGCGGAATTGATTTGGTATAAATACGACGCGGCGACGGCGCAGCGCGATGAGGCAAGCGCGCAATCCGTCATATTTGAAAATTTGACGCTGCGCTAGAGGTTGCGCTTGGAGGTAGACGCTTTCGCCGCGCGCGCTATTTGTCCGCTGGAATCGTATCGGCTGCCATCAACGCGCGTTTTTCGACGCGTTGGCGCAGCCAGTTGCCTGCCAGCGCCAGCAAGAGCATCGCGCCAATCAGAATCGCAATCCATTGCGCGCCGAACGTTTCAATATTCGCGCCAAGGATGCTAGAGAGAATAATGCCGGGCAAGCGTCCGAATAAAACGAGCAGCATAAAGCGCCGAAACGAAAGCGTGGTCAAACCGGCGATAAAGTAAAATACATCGGCGGTGGGCGCAAGCATCAACAAGAACCACGTAAATGAAGAATTGACCGCCGCGAGATTGCGCCAACGTTCAATCCAACTCGACGGCGCCATTTTTTCAATCAGGGGCCAACCCAAACGCCGCGCCAACCAGAATGCCAGCGCGCCGCCGAGCATAATACCAAACATGGAAAAAAGCGACGCGCTAACAGGACCGAACAAATAGCCCGCGGTGTACGACAGGGGCGCGCCGGGAATCGGCGCGATAACAATTTGCAGCGCGTAAAATAACGCATATACCACCGGCGCGAGGATGCCGTATTTGGGCAACTCTTCTTTGACGCGGTCGCCGATTTCAAACAACCATGCGAGCGGATTGGCAGGAACCCAGCCGAGCTGCGCGGCAAAATAATACGCCGCCACCGCCGCGCCCAATAACGCGAACTGCGGCAGCCACGCCCGCGCATTTGTATTTTTAAATCTCACAAGCCATGAATTATACAGCAAGTAACATGAATTCAAATTCGACTCTGCGGACGCACCTCGCGGTTCTCGTTCTCTATACGCTCATTGCGCTGCTTACAACCTATCCGCTCATCCTCCATTTTGGCGACCATTTAATCGGCAGCCCCACTTGGGCGTTCGATGAAATGTTTCAGACGTGGAACAACTGGTGGTTCAAATTCGCGCTCTTTGACCGCGGCATTAATCCGTTTTACACCGCTTGGTTATTTTATCCGCAAGGCACGAATTTGATTTTGTACGCCTATACCTTGCTGCACGTAATTCTCTTGCAGCCGCTCTATTTTGCCTTTGGCATCGTGCCGGCGCAAAACACGCTCGTGCTTTTTTCGTTTGTCATAAGCGCGTATGGCATGTATTTGTTTGCCGCGTATTTATTGCGCGTCTCATTCCGTCTTTGGCAGCAGCAAGGATATCGCGCCGCGCCGCAAAATCCGTCGCCCTGGCTCATCACGCTCGCCGCGTTTCTCGCGGGCATCGTGTGGACCTTTTCCTCGAATCGTTGGGTCTATGCCGCGCTCGGACACTATAATATTCTCGCCATCGAATTCATTCCATTCTATATGTTATTTTTCGTCAAAACGTTGCTGCATCCCGGATGGCGTTTTCCAATCCTGGCGGGCTTGTTCGCCGCGCTCGCGATGTACGCGGAATTGTCGAACGGCGTGCTGCTCGTTCTGTTAACGCTCGCAGTCTTGGTTTTTGAATGGCGGCTTTTGAAACAATCGCCGTCGGCTTTGGCGCGAATGGGCATTTTAGGAGTCAGCGCGGCGCTCTTTTTTGCGCCCTTGCTGCTCCCCACCCTCAACGAAATTTTTAACAGCGGTTACAAATTGCCGGGCTGGGGCCATTCCGAAAAATTGTTGGTGGATCTGTACGGTTTTTTCACGCCGATTAGTTTGCATCCGCTGAATCGGCATTGGGAACAAGAGCTCGATTTGGTGCGGCAAGGCATCTCGCAATTCAGCGACATTAACACTTTTTTTGTCGGCTATATCACGGTCATCCTCGCGATCGTCGGCACCGCCTTGTACTTTCGCAAAGTCCGCATGTGGGCGGCGATTGCGTTGGGCTTTGCCATTCTCGCGTTAGGTCCGCTTTTGCATATCAACGGCGTCGCGGAATTTGACCTCGATGGCCTCGCGACCACCGTGCCGCTGCCGTTTTTAATTTTGCATTACATTCCGCTGTTAAAAGAAAATCGCGTGCCGAATCGGTTTTCGATTCTCGTCCTATTCGCGCTCGCGACGTTAATCGCGTACGGCACATTTTGGTTGATGGAACGTCTTGCAAGACCGCCGCGCGCCGGGTCAAATTGGTTGGCATTGGGTGTTTGCGGTTTACTGGCGGTCGTTTTGATTTTTGAACACATTCCAGTCCCCATCACGCTCTCGGACGCGCGCGTGCCGGAAATTTACCAACAGATTCGGCAAGAGCCGGGCGACTTTACGGTGCTGGCTCTGCCGCTCGGTTGGCGCAATTCCTTTGGCACCATCGGCGCCGAAGACACGCGCACGCAATATTATCAAACCGTCTCGGAAAAATTTATCATCACTGGACAACTCGAACGCAATCCGCCGTCGCTCTTTGATTATTTCGCGCGGCTGCCGGTGATCAAATCTATCATCGCGCTCGAAACCTATCAGAATGTAGACGACGCAACCTTGCAGCAAGACCGCGCGCGCGCGCAACAGCTCGTCAACTTTTTTGACATGCGTTATCTCGTCGTCAACGCGCCCATTCCAAATCGTCCGCCGTGGAGCGACACGCGGGACCGCGTGACCGAATACGCGCAACAAGTTTTGCCGCTGGGCGAAAAAATGTATGACCGCGACGGCACGACGGCATATCGCATTCAGCAAACGCCGTTATCCTTTCCCTATCAAGTTCAGTTCAGCGATGAAATGGCGCTGCTCAATCAAGGCGCGGGTTGGCTGCCCGTCGAACGCATCGCCGACGCAGACGCGAGTTGGGCGACGCAGCAGCAAGCGATTCTGTACGTGCCGCTGCGCGAATCGCGCGATTACACCTTGACGCTGCGCGCGCTGCCGTTTATATATCCAAACAGCGCGCCGCAATCTTTTGCCATTACCTTGAATGGCAAGACGCTGCCGCGCGTTACAATGAACGCGGGCTGGGACGAATACAAAATCACCTTGCCGCGCGATGCGGTGAAATATGGTCTGAACGAATTGGCTTTGGATTTTGGTTACGTGGCGCGCCCGCGTGACGTGCTGCCCGCGCATTTTGAAATCGGCGGCACAGGCGTCACCAGTCCAGTGGACATTACAGTCACCAGCACGCCCGAGTTTGGTTCGATCAAAGTAAACGAGGTTGAAGTCTCGCCGCTGCGGCGCGGCTACAATCTCGCGGTGATTGATCCGCAGACGGGTCGCGTGTTGGACGCGAAAAATTTTGATACGGGCGGCACGAGCATTTTAGAATCGCGCGCGCTGCGCGAATTTATTTCTAAAATTCCCGACGGGATGATTGTGGTCGGCGCGGCGCAAGAGGACGCGACGGCAATGCTGGGCGAATCAGCGGCGGCGGCGATTCAATCGCTCGGACTCGAAACAAATCTGCGCGGACACGATGGACACACCCACGCGTTCATCGCCGTCAAAGGCAAACCGAACGGTTTGGAACAAACGGGCGAAGGCGCGAGCGCGGTCAGCGTCGGACACGCGTTGGATAATCGGCCCCTAAGTATCGCGGTGGAATGGCTGCGCGTGGAATAAATCATAATCCATGAGTTCGACTTTGGCGACAGCGCGTCCAACCGTATTTTTGACGCGCGTTCAAGAATTTGCCGCGCGCCCCGCGTTGTTGTGCGCGTTCGTCACCATCGGCGCGCTGTTGCTCTATTGGCGCACCGCGTATCCATCCGTTCTATCGGGCGACGCGGGCGAATTGCAATTCGCGGCGTGGGGTTTTTGGCTCGCGCATCCGACGGGCTATCCGTTATATCTCCTGCTCGGCGGTGTATGGCAGCATCTCTTGCCATTCGGCGACCCGGCGTATCGGCTGAATCTATTTTCCGCGTTTTGGTCAGGGCTAGCGGTAGGCGCGGCGTTTCTCGCGTTCTACCAAGTCACACGCGCGCGCGGCGCGGCAATGATTGCGGCGCTGACGTTCGCGGTGTCGCCGCTGGTATGGGCGCAGGCGACGCGCGCCGAAGTGTACGCGCTCAACACTTTTTTCGTCGCGCTGTTGACGCTCTTGGGTTTGTTGTGGCGCGCGCAGCCGCGCCGCGCATACGCTTTCGCTTTCGCGCTCGTGTTCGGTTTGGCGCTCACGCATCATCGCATGACCCTGCTGCTCGTTCCCGCGTTCGCGGCATTGTTTGCGGAACAGGCATGGGAATGGCGGCGCCAACCGCTGGAATGGTTGAAACGCGCGCTGCCGTATCTCGGTGTCGCGGCGCTTCCGCTGCTGTTGTATCTCTATATTCCATTGCGCGCGGGCGCGACGCCGTACGCGACGTTGGACATTGCGCCGGCCGCGCCGATCGTGATTTTTGAAAATACGCCGCGCGGTTGGTTGCAGGTTTTATTCGGCGCGAGCTTTGCGAGCGAGGTCGCGTGGGACGACGCGAGTATCGCGGCGCTGCGCCAGCTGCCGACGCAGTTGGTGTATGAATTCAACTGGCTCGGCGCGCTGACCGCGTTAGTTGGCTTGGGCGCGCTGTGGTGGCGACGCAAATTCGCGCTGGCGGCATTTAGCTTGTACGGCTTGGGCGCGTTCATTTTGTTCGCGAGCGTCTATCACATCGGCGACATTGCCGATTACTATACGCCCGCGTATTTTTTCGCGTGCTTGCTGGTGGCAGAGGGCATTGCCGGATGCGTTCACCTTTTGCGCGCGCATCCATTCACGCGCGCCAGCACGCTGCCCGCGATCGCGCTGCTGGCGTTTTTCGCGCTGCTCCCCCTGCAAAATTTTTTCAATAATTTTACATACCAAAATCATCGGTTGGACACCGCCACGCGCACGCAATGGGAGAATTTGTTAAAAGCGGACCTACCGTCCGGCGCGATTTTGATTTCCAATGACCGCGACGAAATGACGCCTCTGTATTATTTGCAATATGTCGAAAACAAACGGACCGATTTGCGCGGCGTATTTCCCAAAATCGCGGCGGACGCGCAGTACGACAATGTGATTGCGCTCGTCACGCGCGTCGCCGCGTCGGAGCGAACGCTCTATGCGTTAAAACCGTTGCCGGCGTTGTTTATGAAATATATTGTCGCGGAAACCAAAGACGGTTTATGGAAAATTCACGCGCTGCCGCTGCCCGCGTTGGAAAACGCGAGCGACGCGGTGTTGAGCGATACGTTGCGCGTGCGCGGTTGGCAAATCATTGACGGCGAGGCGCTGCCCGGCGAATCGTTTACGCTGGCGCTGCAATACGAACCGCTCAAGTCGTTGACGCGCCCCTATAAATTCAGCGCCCGCTTGCAACGCGACGGCGACAAGGTTGCGCAAGGAAACGACCATGTGCCGGGCGCGGACGAATATCCGCCGACGCGTTGGCGCGCGCGCGAAATTTTGCAAGACGAATTCGAGTTTGCGCTCGACCCACAGCTCGAGCCGGGCGATTACACACTCACGCTGATAGCGTATGATGCGCAAGATGGGAGCGAATTGGGTCCCGCCGATATTGGAGTTTTGCGCGTGGAGGAATAATAAAAAGGTCGCGGCGAACGCGACCTTTTTATTTGGAAATCTTTTATAACGACGGAAATTCGTCGGGGATTTTGCCGCGCAGCAAAATGTAAAATGGCACACCCACTTCAGCCCAATTCTCGCTGGCGGTGGACAAAATTTCGATGGCGGTTTCCCAATCGGCGCGCGCGTTTTTGACAAGCCGCTCGGGCGCTTGAAACAACAGAATGTATCCCGTCGCGGGCGCCCAGGCTAAATCATTTACGCACTCTTCAAACGCGTCCCAGTTGCGTCCAAAATAATCGGGAAAATCCATCGCGCGCGCGGCTTGGTCCAAAAATGATTTCTTGTCGCGCGCGTGCGCGCCGTCGAGATAAAACAAACGCCAACCTGCCGCGTCCGTTTCATGCCGCAAAAATTCGACCGTCGCGCGCGAGTCAAAACGATATACGCTGGGAGTGCGCGCCTGCGTGAGCGCGCGTTGTAATATGCTCATGGGTCAAGAATGATGCGAAACGAATTGTAATGGTCGTCGGTGTAATAAAATTCGCGCGCGGCGCCGGTCACAATGCGGCGCGCGCCGCGGTCCTTGGAGCTGGGCGTTTCGACCGTGTATTCGTGATAATATCCCGATTTTTGTTTGGGCAAGATGCCTTCGCGATTTTGAAATACTTGGCCATCCTGACGATACGGAAATGGTCCGCCACGTTGAATTAACTTGAGCGTTTCAAGCGCTTCGGGCGGCAAGTCCGCGCGCGCGATAGTTTTGAAACCATTAAGCGTTGTCGGTCGTGTAGCCGTGGCGGTTTTCGCGCGGCGCGTGGGCGTGACAGACGCTGTTTGCCGCGTGGGCATGGATGTCGCCGCGCGCGGCGTTTGCGTTGATTCAGATTCCAGCGTCGCGCGCGCGGCTGTCGCCAACGGCGGAATCGGATTGGCGTTTTCGATATTCGCTGTTTTGGGCGCGTTACACGCCGCCGCCGCGAAACCACTCGTCAACGCGCACAAAATTAAAACCAAATAGCGCAAGCGTTTCATTTTCGCGTTACCTTTGCCTGCGCGGACGTTGGCTCGCCGCCGCGCCCATACATACAAGCCCCAAGCCGCCAAAAATTCCAATCCATAGCCACGGCGGTTCCGCGCGCGTCAATGGCGCGACCTGAAAACCATCGAGATTGACCGCGCCGTCCGCGCGCAGTTCCAACGTATGTTCGCCGCGCGCCAGATTGCGCGCGACCGGCAAGACCGCGCGCCATTCGGTTTGCGCGCTCGCCAGTTCGACAAACGATTCGCCTGTCGCGCCGCGCGGCAAACCATTCACCGGCTTGCCGTCCAGCGTGACCCACACGCGTCCCGCGCCGGGCGCGCGGCGCGCGATTAAATCCACCGTTTCGCCATAAAAGCGCAGGGTGGCAGTGTCCGCCGTTGACGTATTAGAAAGCGGTTCGGCGACGCGAATATATTGCGCGCCGAACGCATTGGCGTCGGTTTGATGCAGCCAATCGCCGCTGAACGTCAAGGCGGGATTCGTTTCTTCGTATTCACCCGGATTGGCGACGCGCTGCGGTTTGGACGCTTCGCTCACGCTAAAGTAAACGGGGCGCGGCGCGAAATCCGCGTCTACCATGCGAAAAAAATATTCGGGATTGCTTGGCGGAATGTCGCCAACTTGGCGAAAGAACCAGATACTCAAGACACCCGCCCAAAGCCAATTCTCGCGCGCGAGTTGAATCCCGCGCACAGTGTATTCCGCCTGCTGTTCTTCCGTCACGCGGCCCCAAATCAAGCGGCTGTCAGGAATGGAATCGGGCGCGGCGTTCCAGCCATATTCCAAAATCCAGATGGGTTTCGCGGCATCGTCAAATTTCTCCATGACCGCGCGCGCTAGCAGCACGCGCTGAAAATTCAAGGTGCCGGGATTCGGCGGGTCATCGGGCGCGCTGCCCAAACCGAAAGCGTTCGCCGACATGATATCAAAATATTTTTGCGCGCCCGCCGCGTACATTTCCTCCAAGAATCGCAAATCGTTCATGTTGCGATATTGCGATGAATTGGGCGCCAGCGGTTCGCCCAACGTAATCGCCAATGGCGCGCTCAAGAGATATACATTCGGATCCACCGCTTTGGCGTTCTCGTACGCGATTTTCAATAGGCGCGTATACGCGGCGGGGTCCACCGGCGCGTCATTCCACTCGCGCCCTAGATTCGGTTCATTCCAGATTTGCAAATACGTGATTTTAGTTTGATAGCGTTTGACAAACTCGCTGACAAATTTTCCATACGTTTCAAAATTATCGGGCGGTCCTGACGAGCCCGTGCCGCTCGCGTTAACGCGCGCCCACTGCGGCGGACGGTCGAGACGCGCAATAACGCGAATATTATTGCGGCGGAACAGATCCACAATGTCGTCGTATTTGCTCCAATTATAAATGCCCGGTTCGGGTTCAATTTCCGCCCAGATAAATTCTTGGCGCGCCCAACCGATGCCGGCTTCACGCGCCATTTGGACTGTGCGCTCGCGTTTCCACGCTTCCACTTCGCGCTCGAGAAAAAAGTTTGCGCCGAATGGATTTACATCGGTATTGGCGAACGCGCGGCGCGGTTGAAAGGCGGGCGGCGGCGGCGTGAGATATTGCGGCAACGCCAACGCGCCAATGGCGGCGCCAAAACAGAATAGCGCCAGAACAAGCAGGAGCATAAAACGCGCGCGCGGGGAAAACCAGACCATGAATATCGAAAAAATTTTTGCGAAAGCGTTGTCCAAAAAAGACAACGCCCCCGAATGCAGCGCTTGTACATTCGGGGGCATTCTTTACCAGAGCTCTTATTGCGGCGTGAACAATTTGCAGGGTTCGCGCTCGTACATAATGACTTGCCAGATTTCTTCGTTGGAAAGTTTTTTACCCCATGCCGGCATTCCGTTCGCGGGGATGCCGTTTGCCACTGCGTCGTGATGCGTCACAAAACCTAGCGTAGCCATTCCAGCGCAGTCAACGAAATCGCGCGGCGGTTTCGCCATACCGGCTGCGCCGGGGCCCTTGCCATCACGATTTTCGCCGTGACATGCCTGGCAATACTTTGTATATACATCCTTGCCCGAAGCCAAAGTTTGGTCGCTGGGCGGCATCGGGAACGGAATCGCCTTGAGAATTTCTTCGGGCGGAATCGGCGTTGCCGTCGGGCCTGGCGTGGGCGTCACTGGCGCCACCACCGGCTCATATTCACCCGGCGCCCAGTTGAGAATGAAATTGGTCAACGAGACAACCTGATCGGGACGTAGCGGACCGCCAAAATCTTCGCTCCAGGTCGGCATATGCGCCTGATAACTTTCATCCTCGTAAAATTTTGAAAATTGCGGACGACCTGCCGCGATTGTATTGTGCAGAAAATCCGCCGTCGTGCCGCCCCAGCCAATCGCCTTGAGGTACGGCGTGCCTTTTAGGTCCAATAAATCGGTGCGATTGAGCGGCGGACCTTTGCCAGCGATGCCTTCGCCGCGTTCGCCGTGACACGTCATACAGTACGTTTCGTAATATTCCGCGCCAACCTGAATGCTGCGACCCGCGAAATTCTTTTGATATTGGTTCATTCGGTTGTCTTCATTGATACCATATAAAAGCATCACGACAACCGTCGCGGCCGTCACCAAAATCCCCATCAAAATCTTGAATTGAACAGACATACGCTCAGAATCCTCGTGTGTTCGACTCGTTTGCTCCGAACCGCTAACGGGTCCGGGCCGTTCGACGCGTGATTAATATCGCGCGTCCTGGTGCAAAAACACCGTGCGGACATATTGCCCCGTATCGGTGGGCGTAACGATACCCTTGTCCCAAGTAATAACGAGGTCAATCCGCTTTAACCCATTAGGTTGCCACTGTTCAATCTTGAGTGTGCCGCTCGGATTCGGAAGGCCGCGCACCTTGTCGCCGCGTTCCCACTCTTGACCGCGTTTTATAATCTCTTGTTGAATGCCGGCGAGAATGCGTTCAAATTCAGTATAGGTCGCTTTGGGCGTCGCGTAATCTGCGAGATCATATTCGCCATCAGGCAAATTGGCATAACCGAGACGGCGCAATGGGCCCCAATCATCCGGCACCAAGGGGACGGGCGGCAGCACACCTTCTTCGGGCAAGAATGCCTGTCCGATTTCGATAGCGGGCGGCGCGGTCACGCCAAAGAACGGCGTGCCTTGATACCAAATGACAAGCATAAAGACGGTCGAAAGAATCGCGACGACGACGGTGCCTTTGCGATTTTTGAGCAGTTGCCGACTCGGTTTGCTGCCCCAGAATTTTTCCCACCATTCGTTAATATACGGCACGCCCAGAAACAGCGCGGGAATAATCATAGTGGGAATAATGACGCCCATCCACGCGGGACTGTCATAGAACGGGACGATGATGGTGGCGCCTTCTCCCAAATTCGCGCCAAACATATTCGCGATAGCAATCAAGAGTTGGTCGAGCGCGCGAATGGCGGGCAGCACGAACGCGTCTTTGAGCAATCCTTGAATCCACAAGAAATACCAAGGCGCGGTGGTGTGCAATGGCGTATGCAGCGGATTGCTGTGTTCCTGAAGCGGCGCGTGAAAGACGAATGCGGAATAGACCACGACCAAAAAGGTCGTAATCGCCGCCCACAACAATTCACGCGTAAAGAGTTCGGGCAAATAATCAATGCGTTCTTTGGCGGCTTTACGCACGGCGGGGTCCGGATCTTCTTCATCCGCCGCCGGCAGCGAAATGCCATGCGTGCGCGCGACGCGATAATAATGCACCGAAATCAACACCAGTGTAATCGCGGGCAGCGCAAAGACGTGCATCAAATAAAAACGCAACAACCCGTTTTGATTGATGGTATCGCCGCCGCGCATGATGAGGTTTGAAAAGTAACCGACGATTTCTTTCGGCGGCACGGACTTTGCCATCGAAGTGCCGATGGTGACCGCCCAATAGGCGAGTTGGTCCCACGGCAGCAAGTAACCGCTGAATGACAAGGCAAAGGTCAAAATTAACAGCACGACGCCAGTGAGCCACGTAAAGCCGCGCGCGGGCGGTTTGAATGAGCCCGTTAAAAAGACGCGCGTCATGTGCAAGACCACAATTAACACCATCAATTCCGCGCCGACGCGATGCAAATCGCGCATGAGCTGTCCGTATGGGATTTCGCTCATGATTTTGATAATGTCTTCGTACGCGCGGCGGTCGGACGGCGTGTAAAACACCATCAAGATAACCCCCGTGATGGTCTCTAGCATAAACATGTACAAGCTTAGATAACCGAGCGCGAACGTGTGCGAAAATTTAGTGGATGCCTTTTCGTAATATTTGGGACGCAGATGCGCGAAAAACGCGTTGACGTGGACTTTGTAACGCGGGTTCGGTTTTTCAATCGGCGGGTCGCCGCGAAAAAAGGCGCGCGTATCCGCGATGCCCATGCCCGCGCTGATGGCGCGTACGGTATTATCCGCCTGCACCCACGCGACTTCTTTTGTCTTGTCAATAAATTCCGCGCGCCCTTCGGGACTGGAGCGCGCCTTGTCAAGCCAGGGCATCAACGCCTTGATCGCGTGCGGCGAGCGCGTCCGCGCGGCGTCGCCCAACCGTTCCGACAAGGTCGGCGCGGTTTTTACATCAAACAATTCCGCGCCATTGTCATCGGGCAGCGGCGGCTGGGTTTGGGCATCGCCATTGGCGGGATGCCCATTTCCTTCGAGGGAGCTCTGCCCATTCTCTGGCTTTTTCTTTACTTGACGATTGAACAATCCCATCTCTGATTCCTCCGGCTGGACGCATCAAGCGTACGAGTCGCGGTGTATTCTGAAATCGCAGGGTTTGGTTTTAAAAATTTAGCCGTGCGACGCGCCTTGAATAATCTTGCCCGTATCCACCACTAAAATCGCGTCGGGCGAAGGAATGGGCAGCGGGTCGCCATGCGCGTCGGTTTCAGCAAGCACCGTTCCATTCGCATCCGTAAAACGAATGGCGAAACGGTCCAGACTGCGCGGCGCGGGGCCCGTAATATACGTGCCGTCTTTTTGGTATTGCGAACCATGACACGGACATTCAAAGCGGTCGGTCACATCCATCCAAGCGTACAAACAGCCCAGATGCACGCACACATTGTACAACGCCAAAACCCCTTTGTCCGTGTTGGCAATCCATGCGCGGGCGGAGGTGTTGGCGCGCGGCGCGTCCGCGGCAGGCGGAATGATTGCATCCGCCGCGCCCAAAGTGAACATGCCGCCAAATTCGCCTTCGCCAAAACGCGGCAAGGCAAAAACAAAAAAGGCGCCGCCGAGCGTAACGAGAAAAATGCCGAGACTGCCGAGAAAGGCATAGTTCAAAAATTCGCGCCGCGTCATGGGCGCTTGAATCGCCGCCAGTTCCGCAGCAGTGGGACCCACCCCTTTGGCTTCGCCGTGACTGACAGCCGGTTTTGCGGCCGGCGCCGGTTTCGCTGGCGCCGCTTTGGCAGAGCCGACGTTTGGCGCAGTCGCTTTTGCTTCACCCATAATTTATCACCACACTCGTTTTCAGGCGCAACAAACTATCTCCGCTGTTTGCGGCGCGCTGAACACTGTAATTGTTCTTTGTGAACCGTGCTATTTGAAATTCCAATCTTGACGCTTGAGGAAATGATGCGTAAGCTCGAATGGCGTGAATTATAGCATAAACTATTTTTTTATTCAAAAGTGAAATTCGTCGCAAACGAAATGCGAATTGACAAATCGCGCATCGCGGGTAGCATAGCGCGTGGCGCGGATTCTTTTGGGGGTAGCTAGGTCCCGGTGGGTCTCGCGGTCTTCAAAACCGTTGCGAGGCGGTGGAACCGTCTTGGGTGGGTTCGACTCCCATCTACTCCCGCTCTCTTTTTTTTTTCTAACGCGCGTCGCGTCGTCGCAGCATCCATGCCAAAATCAACCACAGCGCCAAGCCGATACCGCCAAACAATAAAACATCCCCCACGCCCGTATATACATCGCCGATCGCCAAACGCGAAATTGTCGTCAACGGCGAGACACCCGCCAAAAAACTCGCGCCGAGCAGCCCCATCAGCGATAACGCGTATACAAATTGCGCCTGTTCGCGATTTTTAAAATAGACCGCCACAAACGCCGCCAGCGTCCCAAACATCGCCGCAAGCAAGCCGCCCATCGCAAGCAGCAACGGAATATTGAATAATTCGACGCGATTAAAAGAGAGCAGCGCGAGCCACAACGCGCATTGCAACAGCGCCAGAATAATGGCGGAGAAAATCTTTGCGCCGACGATAGCCAGCCACGATAGCGGCGTCGTCAACAACGTTTCGAGCGTATTCATCTCGAACTCTTCCGACAACGAATCCGCGACCAAATTGCCTGCGACGAACGCGGGAAAGAATAACAGCACCGGCAGAATGATGGAATATAAAAATTCAAAGGTCGTTGGTGGTTGTCCCTTTAAATCGGTGTAACGCACCGGCACGCCGTTTTGCAGTCGCAATGTATTTTCGTACTGCTTGAGCGGTTCTTGCAGCGCCAGCTGGATCACCGACGCGCGCGTTTCCAGATGCGGCAAATACAAGCGCAGCGTCACAAGTTCCTGCGACGCATCCGGCATCGCGATAACGGTCTCGATTTGATTGCGCGCGTACGCCGCGCGCGCCTCTTCCAGATTTTCAAAATAGACCAGCTGCATCCCGCGCGCTTGGAGCGCCTCCGCCAGCGCGGCGGTATTTTCGCCGACCAAGCCGACGCTCAAATTCACGCGCCCCGTGATGCTGACCGATTCCGGATCGTACAACGACAACAAGCCCAACAGCAGCGCGGACGAAAACGACGCGATGAATAATTGAATCAACACCGCGATCAAAATCGTGCGTTCGCGCGCCACCGCCGCGAGTTCGCGTTTTAGCAACGCCCAAAATGGTTTCACAACGCGCCTCCCAAAAGCAGCGCGTTGTACAACGTGTGCAAAATAATTCCCGCCGCCAACGCGACGACATACGGCGGACGAAAGCGCGCGTAAAGCAAAACGACGACGGCGGTAAACAAGAAATGCGCCGCCAACGGCACGAGCAAAAAGCCGCCGCTGAAAAGCGCTTGAGCCAAGAACGCTTGCGACACTACGCTCACCGAAACGAGCGTCAATAATTTTTCGCCAATTAAAAATCCGAGCGCGGACAAAAACGCCCACAGCGCGATGTGGCGTCGCGAAGGCGCCTCGCCGCGTTCGATCAAGACCGCAATACCCATCGTCTTGACCACTTCTTCGAGCGTCGCCGCCGCGAGCAGCGCCGCGAGCAGCAGCGCGCGCGCGGACAAATTCGTCGCAAGCGCCAAAATTATCAACTGCGCGAGATACACCGCCGGAATCGAACCGAAACTCATCAAGAAAATCGAAAGCGCCGGCCGCCGTCGGTCAATAATCCAATACAGCGCGTCCGCGAATTTGCGCGTGAGCGCGTGATAGGTCATTAAAAATTCTTCGTGCAGCAAACGCGACGCGACAAACACCGTCACGCCAAATAACAGCGCCATCGGCGCGGACGGAAAAAGATATTCCTGCAAACCGAACGGTTCGCCGCGATACATTTTCACGGCGAGCGTCAGCGGCGACATGTACGCCAATTCCGACATATCCGTGAACATGGCGGGAAATACCAAATAGACCGCCGTCATGGTCGTCACAAACATCGAGATAAAGGTGGTGTCTTGGAAGGTGCGATAAAACAACGGCACCATCAAATAAATCGCAAAGATAAATAACGCGGTCGGCATATAAATCGCGAGCGCGAGCGGAATCGGCGCGCGCGTGAGCCACGCGATCAGCGCCGTCATCACGACCGCAAAACAGAGATACGGCAGCATCTTGCCCATGATAATTTGAAATGGCGTGATGGGCGCGGACAACAATACAGTAAGCCGCCGCTTGATTTTTTCTTCCATGAAACTCGAAGTGAAAAAAATACTGATGAACGTCAACGGCATAATGTACAAGAACGCGGTAATCACTTGGCCGAACGGCGTCGGCGGCGTTTGCAGCGAAGGGATGAATGGCGCTTGCGGCGCGCGCTGCGGCGCGTCCATGTCGTATAGCTGAACGCGCAGCGGAAACGCGCGCGTCATTTCCTGCGTCGCCGCGAGCTCCACTAGCGTTTGTTTCGACAGATAGCGTTTCAACGCGCCCAACGCGTATTGCGATTTATTGTCGGCGCGCGCCGACACAGCGTCGCCGTCAATCACGACATCCACCGCGCGCTGCGCCAACAACGTTTGCGCGTTCGATGTCGTCACCGGCATCACGACAAAGCGTGGATCGCGGATTTCCGCCGCGTCGCCCATCACACCGACGCGATACAAGCCATAGCCGAGCGTCATTGTGTCGCGCAGCGCCCAGCCGAGCGCGGCTAACGCGGCGAGCAGCAGCAAAACCAATACCGTCGAAACGCCGCCGCTAAAACGCCGTCGCACGCGAAATACTTCGCGCAACGCAATGGTCCAAATTTGTCGCATAACTATATCTCTTTACAATACACATAGCGCCGAATTATGATTCATCTCGATCACGTCACTAAACAATATCACGGTTTCACCGCCGTGCAAGACCTCGAATTTCGCGCCGCCGCCGGCGAAATCATTGGCATTATCGGACACAATGGCGCGGGCAAAAGCACCACGCTCAAAATGATTGCGGGTTTGATCGCGCCGACGACAGGCACAGTCTATATCAATGGCCGCGACATTCAAAAGCACGGCGTCGCGCTCAAACGTCAAATCGGCTATTTGCCCGAAGAGAGTCCGTTGTACGAAAACATGAGCGCGCGGCAATATTTGATGTTTTTCTCCGAACTCTATAACATGCCGCGCGCGCACGCGCGCCGACGCATTGACGAGCTGTTGACCTCGCTGCAGCTGCAAAATCCCGAAAAACTCATCGGCGAATATTCCAAAGGCATGAAGCGCAAAGTCGCGATCGCGCGCGCCTTGCTGCACGATCCGCTGCTGCTCATTTTGGACGAACCGAATTCGGGTTTGGACCCGTTAACGTCGTTTTTCATTATCCAATATTTGAAATCGCTGCGCCATTCCGAAAAAACGATTTTACTCAGCGCGCACAATTTATTTCACGTCGAATCAGTATGCGACCGCGTGGCGATTCTCAAAAACGGCAGATTGCTCGTCTTTGACACGATGGAAGCGATTCGCGCGAATCTCGGCAAACGCGAATTTCAAATCGCCTTTCGCGCGAACGAAACGCTGACGTACGCGCGCCGCGATGACAATTATTTGTATCACACGCACGAGATTGACGACCTGACCGCGATGTTGGAAAAAATTTCCGCGCGCGGCTGGACGCTCGTTGACCTTGCGGCGCAAGAATCCGCGCTCGAAGAAATTTACGTCAAACTCATGACCAATCCGAATGATTAGGGCGCTGGGCGTCATTGCACGCGCCGCGCTATAGAAGCTTGGAGCGAATTCCTAATTCGTTTGTAGGGGCGAGACCTTTCGGGTTTTCGGAAACCCGAAAGGTCTACCCGCAAATCAAAGTGGAATCGGCTCTAGAAAAGGTTTTGGACTGTCAGACTCTGCGAGTTTCGGGAAACTCGAAAGGTCTTGACATGACTTGCAAAATCAAACCTGAAGATCTATAGCTTGTTTTGCAATGACGCCCGTCGCGCGTTTTTTTTTCTAATGTCATATATTTTACCTCTCGCCCAATGCGGTTTTCAGAATAATGCGCTGGTTGGCGCCAAAGCCGCCGCGCTTGGCGAATTGCAGCGCGCGGGCTATCGCGTGCCCAATGGCTTTGCGCTCACCACCGCAGCGTACGCGCCGTTCATCGCGCCGCTGCGCGAAAAAATCGCGGCGTATTTGACGGACGCGGTCATCAACGACCCCGCCGAGTTGGAAGCCGCCGCGACCGAAATTCGCGATTGGATTCAAGCGCAGGCGCTGCCCGATACGCTGCGCGCGGAATTGGAAACCGCGCTGGCGTTATTGAACGAACAGGAACGCGCGTCGCTCATCGCGCGCTCTTCGCCCGCGTCCGATGATTTGGCGACTTCGTTCGGCGCGGGCGTCGCGCGGGCATATCTGGGACTTGTCGGCGTTGACGAAATCGAACGCGCGATCGCGCGTTCATGGTCGGCGCTGTGGAATTCGCGCGCTATGTATTATCGCTGGCGCAAAAAAATCGTTCAGACCGAACCCGCGTTCGCGGTCCTCGTCCAGCCAATGGTTCGCGCAGACAGCGCGGGCGTTTTATATACGCGGCATCCGATGAGCGGCGACCCCGCCGAAATGTTAATCAAATCCGTCTTTGGGCTAGGCGTCCCCATCACCAACGCGCGTTTCCGCCCCGACGCGTTTGTGTTTGACCAGAGCAAAAACGAAATCACCGACCACGACCTCGCGGAGCAAACGGTCAAGTTAATCGTCGGCGAAGGCGGACAGGTGGAGGAGCAAGTTATCGCCGAAGCGGACGCCGAGACCGCTTCTTTGAGCGACGCGCAAATTTTAGAACTCGCCGCGCTCGGGCGACGATTGGAAACCTTTTTCAACGCGCCGCAAGACATCGAGTGGGCTATCGCGGATGACGAAATTACAATCGTCCAAGCGCGCCCGATGGGGATGAAGAATTCGTGACGCGCTATCCATGACGCTTCACAATCAAGCTATACGGGCAAAAATCGAATCGCCCCAAAGGGAACTTGCGAAAATCACTCGGACGCGTGGTTCTCATTGAATGGGGAACATGGAAAAAATAAAAAGCGATAAATTTGTTTGACCCGACAAGCGAGTACAAGTAAAATTTGGAAAGCGGGCATACAGCGCCTCGCATACAAATTTACATTTCAGGAGACCCCATGTCTGACAAATCCGAACGTGATATTGAAAAGGTTTATTCAATCCAAGAATTTGTCGCCAAGCTGCGTCGGCTGGCAGATTCACTCGAAGCGGGCCAAGCATTCGAGATTCAGATTGCGGGCGAACGGTTATATATTCCAGCCAACGCAAGTTTTAGCATTGAACATGAACGCTCCGACGATACGAATGAGGTAGAATTTCAGTTGCGCTGGTAACGGGCTGAATAGACGCCCAACAAATCGAGCGCAGCCAAGTTCGAGAAACTTGTCTTTCGGCAGAGCGTTGATTACGGCAGATTCCGATTGGGTTAAGAGAGACCCAAAGGGTTTTCGAAAACCCTTTGGGTCTACCACCTTGAATCAAATTAGAATCCGCCATAACTAGCGCGAACGCGCCGGCGGCGTTTTAATATGAACCAAGCCACACCCTTTTTGCGCGCAGGCATCGCTGTCGGATTAGGCGTGAGCATCCTGTGCGGTTTTGTATATCTGCAAGCGCTGCGCGCGCCCAGTTCACAATTTTATATTTTCGCCGCATTGGCTTTTTTGGGCGGGCCCGCGGTCGCAGGCATCCTTGACGCGTTGGGCAATCCAGCGCGCCGAGTTGGCATTTTTCTGCATTCGAGCGGAATAACTTTTGTTGGTGTATTCATTCTCTTTATCTTTGTTTATGTCGTTCTCATTCGCTTCTTTACCACCGACGTTACACTTCCGGCCTATTGCGACGGAACCTATACGCGAAACAATCTCCCATTTCAACTCGCGTATCCGCTCCCGCATAACGAGACCGGCATTCTAATCAACGCCGATGAAGATGTGGCGGTTGTCGCAACGCTTGATTACGACCAGCCCGCCCATGCGATTACTTTATTCGTTATCAATAAAGCCACGGACGAAACGCTCGCCGATTTTTATATTCCCGAAGATAATATCGCGGTCGCGATAGATCGCGGCGCCATTTATCCCATCTCGGATGGTTTGGGATTGCTGGTTGATAAATTTACGGGAAAACGCGTGGACACTTTTCTGACGATAGATGCCTATGGTAGAAATAATGAAGGGTTCTTTGAAACGTCGGGCATTGTTTCAAGTTGGGCAAGAAATGGCTCGGTAAAATCTTTGCCGTATTTGTCGTTCAACGGCATCGTGCGCGGCTGCTATATTTCAGCCACGCCCCAAGCCATCATCAAACTGTAAAATTTTTTGCGGCGCGGCATAATGAATCTTTCTGACGCAACACTCGACCAAGCATTCGTCATTTACCAAGAGTTTGGTCCGCAGCGGCTCATCGAACGACACGAACGCTTGCAGTCCGAATTTCCACAACTCTCAACGGATGAAATCGCGTTTGTGTTGCAAGAAATGAAACGCGTATCTGCTACAGTTTATGAGCTTGCCGAACGCGGCGGCGAGCGTGTCATCGGAAATAGCGCGATGACGCAAACTTTGAAAACCAAGCATCCGTTCCTCCACGCGCGCGGTCTGGCGCACGCCGTTTTTTTGGCGAACTATTTCGCGTGGCATGATGGTTACGA
The DNA here is from genome assembly GCA_021463195.1 of Anaerolineae bacterium. GTDB lineage: Bacteria > Chloroflexota > Anaerolineae > UBA4142 > SHND01 > SHND01. The sequence goes on along the minus strand of JAJTXZ010000002.1, from coordinate 107,474 downwards.
CAAACCTCCGACCGCGTAACCGCGCCCGCGCCAACAAATTCCTCATCTCGCATTAACCTCATGCCAAGTTGTTTCCGCTACACTCCAACGCAAATAGAACAATTCGATTTAAACGGAGCGCAGCATGAAACAAAATAAATTTATTTTTTGGTTAGCCGCGATGTTCATCGGACTGACTCTCGCCGCGTGTCAGGCGACAACAGTTCAAACGCCGCCCACCGGCGTCCCCATCCCGCCGACGGAAATTTCGAACGCGCCAGCAAGCCCCACGCAAACAGTCACCGCGCCAACAGTTTCCGTAACGGATGTCCCGGCGGCTACGAACGCGCCAACGCGTAGCATTGACCCCGCGAGCATCGTGCCAATTACTTTGAACGGCGATTCCATCACGGCGAACAACGCGGGCGTGCAAGTGAACGGCACGCGTGCGACAATCACCGCCGCCGGCAGTTATGAGTTGCGCGGCGCATTGAACGACGGACAAATCATTGTCAACACCACCGACGAAAAACCGGTGCAACTCATTTTAAATGGCGTCCGTCTCGCCAATTCGACAAGCGCGCCGTTGTACATTGCCAAAGCGAACGAAACCATCCTTTACCTCGCCGACAATTCCGAAAATTTTATTTCCGACGCGAGCGCGTATGTTTTTGAAAATGCGGACGAAGATGAACCGAACGCGGCATTGTTTAGCAAAAATAATTTGACCATCATTGGCAATGGCGCGCTGACGGCGCAGGGCAATTTCAATGACGGCATCGCGAGCAAAGCGGGCTTGACGATTGCCGGCGGCAAAATTTCCGTCACCGCGGCGGACGATGGAATGCGCGGCAAAGATTTTATCGTCGTGCAAAATGGCATGCTCGTCGTAAACGCGCAAGGCGATGGTTTGAAAGCGGACAATGATAAAGACGCGAATAAAGGATACATCACCGTCGAGGGCGGCAAACTGAATATCACAAGCGGCGGCGATGCGTTGACCGCCGAGAGCGTCGTCTCGATCGCCAACGGCGAATTCAATCTCACGACGGGCGGCGGCAGCAACGCCAAGTTGGACGAAGATGTTTCCGCCAAAGGCATCAAAGCTGGCGCGCATCTCGAAATTGACGGCGGCGTCTTTAACATCAATGCGGCGGACGACGCGCTGCATTCCAAAGGCACGCTCAAAATCAATGACGGCGAATTCACGCTCGCCACCGGCGATGACGCGATTAACACCGAGACGACTTTGGAAATCAACGCGGGGAAAATTAACATCACCCAATCGAACGAAGGCATCGAAGGAATGGTGATTACGCTCAACGGCGGCGACATTCGCGTTGTTTCGAGCGACGACGCCATCAATGCCAAAGACCCCGACACGAGCGGCGACGGCGGCGGAATGGGCAGACCGTCGCGCCTGCCCGATTTTTCCGCATACACCGGCAGAGTGTTTCTCTATATTCACGGCGGCAATATCGCGATTGACGCGACCGGCGACGGACTCGACGCGAACGGCGCGATTCAAATGACCGGCGGAACCGTCGTCATTAACGGTCCGACCGTGCGGATGAATGGCGCGGTGGATTATGACGCGGCGTTCAGTATCAGCGGCGGAACGCTGATCGCGGCGGGCAGTTCGGGCATGGCGCAAACATCGGGCGATGCCACATCGAGCCAAAATTCGCTGCTCATTCATTTTGGCAAAACGCTGCCGGGCGGCACGCTAATTCACATCCAAAATAGCGCGGGCAAAAATATTCTCACTTTTGCGCCGACCAAAGAATTTCAATCGCTCGCCTTTTCTTCGTCGCAACTCACAATGGGCGAAACGTACAGCGTATTTCTTGGCGGCAGCGCGACAGGCGTCGCGGCCAACGGTCTCTATCTCGACGGCGCGTACACGCCCGGCGAAGAATTTACAACGTTCACGCTCACGCAGTCGGTGACTGTCATTGGCAAGGGCGGAATGAGATAGACGCCGCGCGCGAAATATCCGCGCCAAAAATTTATACCCATCGAGTTTAGGTATAATACGCCTGTAGCGAGGATTATGCGCCAAGTTTCTCGCTTTCAGTTTTTTTCGTTCTCGGAATTTTGTTTACGCCGCGCCGCCGCTAACACTAGCTGCTGGCAAGTTTGGCGAAATCAAAAAATCAAAAAGCTATCCTGTCGCGCGAAAACGATTATTCGTGATAGAACCAATCTCTAAAATCTATGTCGAGCTTGCCGAGCGCATTGCCGCGCGGCTTGGCTCGCCGCGCGTCCGCGCGCTGCATCTGCCGCCAGACGATATTAATGCGACCGGCTTTTGCGCGCTCGAACTGCAAGACGGTTCCATCGGGCTCAGCTATATTCAACTTGAAAACACCGAAGCGCCGCTGCGCGAACGCAGCGACGCGTTGAATGGATCCGACATGGATGCCATGACGCTCGCGCGCGGTTTTGCGAGCCGCGCGCCGGTTGACCGCGCGCTCGGTTTCGCAGCCATCAACGCGCTTTCGCAAGGATTGTTCACGCGCGCGCAATGGACGCCGCCCGCGAACACTGATTCACTCGGCGCAATCGTTCCGCAGCGCGGCGAACATATCGGGATGATTGGACTGTTTATGCCGCTGATTCCAATCATCGAACGCGCGGGCGCGCGCTTGACGGCGCTTGAACTCAATCGCGCGCTCGTGCGCGACGAAGCGCATTTCCGCGTGACCCTCGATCCTGCCGAGCTGCTTGATTGCAGCCAGATTATCAGTACCTGCACAGTCATGCTCAACGATACTTTGGACGACGTTCTCGCCGCCTGCCGCAGCGCGCGGCATTTCGCCGTCGTCGGACCTACTGCAAGCTGCGTTCCTGACCCATTGTTCGCGCGCGGGGTTGGCGCGCTCGGCGGGCGGCGCGTGCTTGACCGAGACAAGTTTGTGGCGGCTTTTCGCGGCGGGACCAAATGGGGTTCGTACGCGCCCAAGTACGTTCTCACGCGCGAAAATTATCCGGGCATCGAGTGGCTGCTCGCGCAGACGCGTTAAACAAGAGAATAATTTGCGGCGCGTGTAAAGGTTACGCGCCGCTGCGCGGAAAAAATTTTTTTCGCCGCCGAACCAAGTAAGTTATGACGCGTTTTATTCTCTAACTAGCGAGGCGTCGCAAAAGTTTGACGCGCTTATGACCAATCCGTTTCACCAAAGTTGCTTGACAAATCATCCGAAAGAATTGCTCCGCAACCGCGAATCCACGCGAAACTGCGCTAATTTTTATTTGATTCACGCAGCTTTGCGGTTACAAATGTTAATCAACTTTAGCTACTCGGAATAATATTTATTGGAGGATTAAACCATGACCGAGCAATGGCTCAACACATTGATTACCGCAACCCCGCAAGAAGGTTTTGAACTTGCGATTACGCTCAGCCGACGCGGCGTCAAATACACCCAGCCCGATGTAGAAACACTCAAGAAACTTCGCCCCGATTACGCGAATTCGGCGGATTCACTCACCGCGGCATCCCAAGTTATCGCCATCAATTTTCAAACCGTCGCCGCCGCGAACAACTATTGGCGAAAATAAACGATGCGCTTTGACGCGTCGTTCACGTTCTTTTGTCAAAACAAAAAAACCGCGCTCGCTCATGAGCGCGGTTTTTTTTTCGCGCGCCTCATCTGAAAAAATCTCCTACTCGGTTCGCCGCAGCTTGGCGCACTCTTGTTTCCATATTTCCGTAATGCGTTCAAACGCATCCGCAATGATTGCCAGTTCCTTGTCTGAATAACTGGCAATCAATTTGGCTTGCGCTTTTCTTGCCGATTCAAACCACGACGCGGCTTTTTCAGCGCCCCCTTGCGCGGGCGTAATCAGAAACCCGCGTCGGTCGTCGGGATTGGGTCGTCGCACAATCAAGCCCGCCTTTTCAAGGCGGTCCAGCATCGCTGTCGTCGCGCCTGAAGTGAGCCCCGTATGCTTGGCGAGTTCCGAAGGGGTGGCAACCCCTTTGAGGAACAGAATCCTGAGACATTCCATATCGGTTACATTCAGCCCCGCCCATTCACTCATCGCATTGCGGAACAGCGTCAAGTTGACGCCATATTCTGCCACCGCGCTCAGCGCGCGTTTCTTCAAGTCGGTTTTTGCGGATTTCGCCATTGCCGCCCCCTTGACAATATCTCGATTTTCAAGTATCTTTATTATATAACTAAATGCCTTAAAGGCAAAATGAACCGCTTGGGCAAAACAAGGAGAATTCCATGAGCGCAAAAAACGAAAAAACCAAGTCAGCCAACGTTTGGTCGGACGATGAAAAAACCGCGATGAAGGCACGCGCGCAAGAGATGAAAGCGGAAGAACGCATGAGCAAGAACAAAGCCGAAGGGGAAAAAGTTCTGCTTGCGGCCATCGCCAAAATGCCCGAACCCGATCGCTCCCTTGCAAAGCAAATTCATGAGATTGTCCAAGTCACCGCGCCAAACCTCATGCCGAAAACGTGGTACGGGATGCCCGCGTATGCCAACGCCGACGGAAAGGTCGTTTGTTTTTTTCAAGCAGCGAGCAAGTTCGGCACAAGGTACTCGACGCTTGGATTCACCGACTTGGCAAAACTCGACGATGGCAACATGTGGGCGGCATCTTTTGCGATGAAAGAGTTGACCGACGCGGAAGAGAAAAAGATTCGCGCGCTTGTAAAAAAGGCGGTGAGTTGAGGGCTGCTGCGGCAAAGACAAAAGACACCTGCTCTAAATGCGCGAGTAGGTGTCTTGACAATGATGGAAAAACTTGCGGCAAACTAGTATTTTGTCAATCTGATTCTGCGAGCTTGGACCTTTCGGGTTTCCGAAAACCTGAAAGGTCTTGAACATGTAACTATGCAATATCACGTTGACAGAATACTAGCGGATTGGTTGGAGAAGGTCAGCGCTAAAGATGATCCAAGATGATTGAGTGCGCGGCGATAGGCGATGGGGATGGAAACCGCGCCTTGTTATGCGTCGAGGGGACTGCGAACACCTTTGGGTCCGCGATTCAAGACGTGCGTGTAAATCATTGTGGTACGAACGTCTTTATGTCCGAGCAATTCTTGAACGGCGCGAATATCATAGCCGTTCTCAAGCAAATGGGTCGCGAAACTATGGCGAAACGTATGCGGACCCACTATTTTGGAGATTTTCGCCGCGCGCGCAGCATCGCGCACCGCGCGCTGCAAAGTGCTTGGACTGGTATGCCAGCGATACGTGTGTTTTGTTTTTGCGTCATAAACAAGACGCTCTGAAGGAAAAGCAAATTGCCAGTGATATTCCCGCGGGGCATTGGGATATTTTCGTTCCAACGCCAAAGGCAACGCAACGTAACCATAGCCCCGCGCCAAATCAGTCTGATGCAATTCTTTGCGCCATGCCAAATGCTCACGCAAAGGTTCGAGCAGACTGCTGGGCAAAAGCGTGGCGCGATCTTTTTCCCCTTTGCCGGCGCGCACAAGGATCTGGTTTTGTTTCAAGTCAATGTCTTTGACGCGCAGCGTGATACATTCAGTCAAACGCAGCCCACTGCCATAAAGCAGGCGCGTCATCAGCCCCGTCATTCCAGAGAGTTGCGCGAGGAGCGCAGCCACTTCTTTTTTGCTCAAGACGGTCGGCAAGAGTTCGGGCTTCTCGGCGCGGACAACGCGCAGACGTTCACCGAGAGAAATTCCGAGAACCTCGCGATACAGAAACAAGAGCGCGCTCAACGCTTGATTTTGCGTCGAAGCGGCTACCTTTCCTTGCACCGCCAAGTGCGACAGGAATGTCTCCACCTCTGCCGTGCCCATCTCGCGCGGATGTTTCAGGTTGTGAAACCGAATATATCGTCGAATCCAGTTGACATAGGATTCTTCGGTTTTGGGCGAATAGTGTTTGAGTTGCAAAAGTTCCCGTACTTTGTCAAGGAGTTTCGGTTGTTGTGCCATATTCCCGTCCCGATTTGATTGGGTTCAAAAATGCTTGACACTCCAAAAAACGACGATATACTTGGCGCATATAAGCATTACAGCGTCAAGATGACGTATAAAGCGCGTCCAACGCGTATTATACGTCATCTTGACGCTTAATCCCAAGTTCGGCGGCACTCGGCACAACAAGGTAAAAAACCATGTCACGCATAAATGCCATCTTCGATAACATGGATGTATGGAGAAACTTACCAGCATATCAACTGGAAAGGCGTGCTGATATTTTCTTTTCAATATATCTTCCAGAAATTTTGTCTTGTAAGTTTGGCGCAAAAGTCGAAGGCGTAATACCAGAATTTCCTATTCGTGTTGGAACAATTCATCACGATATAGACATCAATAAATCTTTCAAGGTTGATTATTTTGCAAAAGCGAGCGGCAAAATAATATTGGTCGAACTCAAAACCGATGAAGGCTCACGACGAGATAAGCAAGATTGGTATTTGGAGAGAGCAAAAGAAGTAGGGCTGGTTGAATTACTGGATGGTGTCCGCAAAATATATAAAGCGACTAACAGCAAGAAAAAGTACGAGTATCTGCTAGGTTTATTACAAGATTTGGGATTTATTGTCATTGATGAAAATGGAACTTTTGAAATTGCACAAGCCAATTATGTTATCCAGATAGTTTACATTCAGCCAAATAATCCTAACAAGCAAGATAATGTCATCACATTTCAGGAAATATCAGAAATAATTGAAAAACACGGAGACGAGTTAAGTTTGCGTTTTTCAAAATCCCTCTTGAAATGGGCAGGCGCAAAGGCTGGTGAAAAATGAAAAGCCGCCGAACAAAGCGTGCACTTGACGGGTGGGATTCTGCGCCATTTTCAGGCATTTTCCTACGCCCGAACAAATCCTGCTCTCGGAGTTTTATCTCGTCCCGCCCACCCGCCGCTAACGCACACCGTTGGCACGCCCCTTGCAAAATTTAGTTTTGAAAATCATAGCAAAAACGCCCTTGCTTACAGTATCGTTTTCTGATATTATTTCATTGTGGATAACAAACACCGTAAAACCCTTGAAGCCATTTTCGAGAAGCCAGAGCGAGCAAATATTCTTTGGCGTGATGTCGAGTCTTTATTCACTGCTTTGGGCGCTGAAATTTCAGAAGGTAATGGCTCAAGAGTGCGTGTTGCGTTGAAAGATGTTCGCGCTGTTTTTCATCGCCCTCACCCACGCAAAGAAACAAACAAAGGCGCAGTAAAGTCTGTTCGCCGCTTTCTCGAAGCGGCAGGAGTAAAGCCATGATGGAATATAAAGGTTATATCGGTAAAATTGAAATTGATGATGAAGTGGGCATTTTGTATGGGGAAGTAATTAATGTCCGTGATGTAATTACTTTTGAAGGCGAAAGCGTTAATGAAATTCAAACGGCATTTCGAGAATCGGTTGATGATTATCTTGCCTTTTGCGCTAAACGAAAAGAATCGCCTGAAAAACCGTTTTCAGGAAAGTTTGTTTTACGTTTACCTGAAGAACTACACCGCAAAGCCTATATTCAGGCAAAATTAAAAAACAAGAGTCTGAATAGTTGGGTTACCGACGTTTTGCAATCAGTTCTTAACAGCAAGTAGAGTCTTGAGGTCAAGAGCGTGCCAACACAGCGTGCAGTGGATGGTGGGGATTCAGCGGCTTCGACAAGCATTTTTCTGGCTTTGGGTTTTTCCTGCTCTCGGAGCGAATCCCAGCCCGCCCCACCACCACTAACGCCAACCGTTAGCTATTTCCTCTCAAAACAAAAACACCTGCCCTCCAATCGAGCGCAGGTGTTTTTATTTTTTCGTCTGAGCTTTTTACTCTGCCGGAGCTGCTATCGTCGTAACAGGCAAATTCACCGGGTCAAGCCATTCGGCGTAACGCGGCTCTTGGCCGCGCACGGCGGCATGGAAAACGCGTTGGAGAATGGTCGTAATTCGACCTGTTTTGCCTTCGCCGATGGTACGAAAATCAATTTCGCGCACGCCGACCACTTCCGCCGCTGTGCCGGTCATAAATACTTCGTCGGCGATATAAAGTTGGTCGCGTGACAAGGGCTGTTCGATGACGTCGTATCCCAAATCCGTCGCGATCGTGATGAGCGAATCGCGCGTGATCCCTTCCAGCACCGTCATGCGCGTCGGCGTATAAATTTTCCCGCCGCGAATCATAAACAAATTATCGCCCGAACATTCCGCCACATAGCCCGTCGGGTCGAGCATAATCGCTTCGTCGAAACCGAGCCGCATGCTTTCGGTGCGCGCGAGAAACGAATTCGCGTAATTGCCCGAAATTTTCGCTTTGGTCATCATCACGTTCGGATGATGTCGCGTAAAACTCGACACATTCACGCGCACCCCTTTCGCCAACGCTTCGGGTCCATAATAATCTTTCCAGAACCACGCCGCGATGCCGACGCCGATCGTCGCATTGTCAATGACCAGATTAAAACCGCCCTGCGCCGCATAGATCAAGGGACGAATATAGCACTCGGTAAAATTATTCGCGCGCACCGTTTCACGCGCGGCTTGCATCAATTGGTCAACCGAGTACGCCAACTCGCGCACGCCCAACACTTGAATCGAATTAACCAAACGTTCCATGTGTTCGCGATGGCGAAAAATCGCGGGTCCGCGTTCCGTGTTGTAACAACGAATCCCTTCAAAGACCGCCGTGCCGTAATGCAGCGCGTTCGTCAAAAACGGAACGTTCGCTTCCGCCGTCGGCACGAGCCGTCCATCCATCCACGTAAATTTCGATTCCATGAATTGCCCCTATTTTCGATTTCTAATTTATGATTTTTGATTTCAGGAAATCATAAATCAAAAATCATAAAGTAGAAATTATTTCGCGCGCGGATACGAGCCGAATACGCGCAGCGTCGTCGTAATTTCCGACAGATTGTCGAGCGCGCGCTTGCCGCGTTCCACATGCGCGCTTGACGCAAAATCCACATAAAAGATGTAATCCCACGGCGTTCCCGGCAGCGGCCGCGATTCGACTTTGGTCAAATCAATGTCGCGCAGCGCAAAGACGCTCAACGCTTTGAATAACGCGCCCGGCGCATTCCGCAGCGTGAACGCAATCGAAGTCTTGCACGGCGGCGTCGGTTCGACGGGTCCGCGCGCCAACGCCAAAAAACGCGTATAGTTTTGCGGATTGTCTTCGACATTGCGCTGCAAAATTTGCATCGCATACACTTGCGCCGCGCGCGCCGACGCAATCGCCGCTGTATCGCGCGCGCCCGACGCGCGCAGCATTTTCACCGAACCCGCTGTGTCGTACACGACCTCGCGTTTCCAGCCGTGCGCGCGAATGAATTGGTCACACTGCGCCAACGCCTGCGGATGCGAAATAACCAGTCGAATGTCGTTCAGCGTCGTCTCGGGCGCGCCAATCAAACAATGTTCGACGCGCAAGACATGTTCGCCGACAATATGCAATTCATGCCGCGCGAGCAAATCGTAATTTTGATGAATGCTGCCCGCGAGCGAATTTTCAATCGGCGCCATTCCGAAATCGGCGTGTTGCGACGCGACGGCGGCAAACAACGCGTCGAACGATTCACACGGCAACGTTTCAATCTCCGCGCCAAAATGTTCAATCGCCGCCGCTTCCGAATATGCGCCCGGCTCGCCTTGGAATGCTATACGCATAGTGCAATAGTGCAATCGTGAGATAGCGCAATAGTGCAATCGTGAGATAGTGCAATAGTGCGAAACCGTTTGGTTTCAACTATCGCACTATCGCACTACACCACTATCGCACTCTCTTTATCACTTCCTCCGTCATCTCGCCCGTCCCCAACACTCTCTCGCCCTCGCGCGCAATGTCCGCGCTGCGGCAGCCGTCGTGCAGCATTTCATCCACCGCGCGTTCAATCGCATTCGCTTCGTTTTCTAATTTCAACGAATGACGCAACAACATCGCCACGCTCAAAATCGAGCCGAGTGGATTCGCGATTCCTTTGCCCGCAATGTCGGGCGCGGAACCGTGAATCGGTTCGTACAATCCTTTTGTCCCTTCGCCTAATGAGGCAGACGGAAGCAAACCCATCGAACCCACCAACACCGCCGCTTCATCGGTGAGAATATCGCCGAACGTATTTTCGGTGACGATGACATCGAACGACGCGGGCGCGGTGACGAGGCGCATCGCGGCGGTGTCAACGAGAACGTGGTCCAATTTCACATCGGAATAATCCGCGTGCATCTCGCTCGCGATTTCGCGCCACAAACGCGACGACGCAAGAACATTTGCTTTATCAACGCTCGCCAATTTTTTCTTGCGCGCGCTCGCAAGTTTGAAACCCAAATCCACGATACGGCGAATTTCGTAATCGTGATATTCGAGCGTATCCACCGCGCTGACGCGTCCATTTTCTTGGCGACGTTCTTTCGGTTTGCCAAAATACAAGCCGCCCGTCAATTCGCGCACGACAATAAAATCCACGCCGCGAATTTTTTCTTCGCGCAATGGCGACGCGAACGCGAGCGCGGGATGTGGTCTCACCGGACGCAAATTCGCAAACAATCCCAATCCTTTGCGAATCGCAAGCAAGCCATCTTCGGGACGTGTCTTTGCTTTTGGGTCATCCCATTTCGGTCCGCCCACCGCGCCCAACAACACCGCGTCCGCGTTCAAACACGCGCGCAATGTTTCATCCGGAAGCGCGCTGCCCGTTTCATCAATCGCGATTCCGCCGATGAGTTGTTGTTCAAAACTAAATTGATGTCCGAATTTTTCCGCGATGCTTTTCAACACGCGCACCGCTTCGTGCGTCACGTCAGGACCGATGCCGTCGCCGGGGAGAATTACGATATGGGAATTCATTTTTGATTTGCGATTCAGTGCGATAGTGCAATCGTGCGATAGTGCGATAGTGACGATTTGCGATACGCGATTTTGACTTGAAACTTTGAACTTGAAACTTTGAACTTGAAACTTTGAACTTTGCCCTATTCTCCCATCGCGCCCGCAAGCGCGCGCGGCTGTCTGCGTTTCACGCCCAACGAAAATCCCGCCGCGATAAAGCCCAACGCGGCGGCAGAGAAAAACGCAAAGGTATAATCGCCAAACGTATCGCGCACCACGCCGCCGAGATACGCCGCCGTCGCCGCGCCGACCATGTGCGTAAAGAAAATCCAGCCATATACTTTGCCGACTGACGCTTCGCCGAACGCTTGCAAAGTGAGATTCACCGTGGGCGGCACAGTGGCAACCCAATCGAGTCCATACAGCAACGTAAAACCAAACAGTCCGAGCGAATCGCCAATAAAGGGCAAGAATAATAACGTCGCCGCGCGGCTGCTGTAATAAAATACCAGCAAGATACGATTATCGTAGCGGTCACTCAACCAACCCGACGCGAGCGTGCCGATGATATTCATCGCGCCCATCAAACTCAACGCGCTCGCCGCCACCGTATCCGTAAAACCATGTTCTACCGCGTGCGGCAAGAGATGTGTGCCAATCAAACCGTTCGTTGTGTATCCGCAAATAAAAAAACTCGCGGCGAGCAGCCAAAAATCGCGCGAGCGCAGCGCCATGCGCATCGGCAGTGATTTTCCCAAACGCGCGTTTGCCGTTTCATGCGGAACGGCTGCCGCGCCCACCGCGCGCAAACCTATCTCTTGCGGCGTATCGCGCAAAAGCAAAAACACCAGCGGCATCGTTATCAAAATCGCGAGCGCCAATACTTCAATTACCATGCGCCAGCCGTCGCTCGCGTTGATAGAAATGAGCGTGGGCAAAAAAAGCAACTGCCCCGCCGCCGTCGCCGCGCCAAAAAATCCGACGGCAAGACTGCGGTATTTTTCGAACCACCGAATCGCAATCGTCGCGCCCAATACATTCGTCGCCGCGCCCGTGCCGATGCCGACGACAACGCCCCAAAAGAAATACAAGCCGAACATTGTGGTGAACGCAAGCATTCCCCACAAACCAATTTGAATGGTGAAAAGCGCGCCAAGAAAAACGCGCTTGGGTCCAAATTTTTCGACGAGTGTTCCACCCAACGGCGCGCCCACGCCGAACCAAAGCAAGCTGACCGCAATCGCCAATGAAATCGCGGAACGACTCCAGCCGAATTCCGCTTCGAGCGGTTTAATAATCACCGCCGGCGCGTTGCGTACTCCCGCCGACGCCAGCAGCGCGAAAAACGTCACCGCCGCGATAACATACGCGTAATGAAATGGCAAACCCGCCAAGTTAAACGATTTTTTCAATTCATTTCTCGCCGCGTTAGAGAGCGTTCACTATGCAACATCGCGCACCGCTTCGTGCGTCACACCGGGTCCGATGCCGTCGCCGGGGAGAGTAAAGATTGGAGACTGGAGACTGGAGATTACAAAAGAGTCTCTAGTCTCCAGTCTCTAGTCTCCAGTCTCTAGTCCCGACTCGCCGCCGTAATCCCATATTCAATCGCGTCTTGCAGCGCCAACCAACTCGCGTCAATGATATTCGTTGACGCGCCTACCGTACTCCAGCGTCGTTTGTGATTCGCCGTTTCAATTAAAACGCGCGTCGTCGCGCCCGTCGCGGCATGTCCGTCGAGAATCCGGACTTTGTAATCCACGAGCGAAAAATTTTCGAGCGCGGGAAATTTTTGCGCCAATGCTTTGCGCGTCGCAATGTCCATCGCGTTCACGGGACCGTTGCCCTCCGCCGCCGTGTGAACGATTTCGCCGTTCACGCGCAATTTGACGCTCGCCTCCGCCACCATGCCGCGCCCCTGCCGATGCTCGACGACAGTCATGTAATCAATCAATTCAAAGGGGGGGGTGTAATTTTCATCCGCGCGCAACAGTAACAATTCCACCGACGCGTCCGCGCCTTCAAAATGATAACCCGCCGCCTCTTTATCTTTGATTTGTTGCAAGACACGCGACACGCGCGCATCTTGTTCGTCCAATTTCAAATTCAACTCGTCCGCTTTGCTCAACAAATTGCCGCGCCCCGACAATTCTGAAACGACGACGTGCGTGGCGTTGCCCACCCATTCGGGGTCAATGTGCTGATACGCCATCGGATTGCGGCGCTGCGCGGCGACGTGAATGCCGCCCTTGTGCGCGAACGCGTTGCGCCCCACATACGCGGCAAAATCATCCGGCGCAATGTTGGCGATTTCGGCGACGCTGCGCGCAATCGTCGTCAGTTTCTCCATGTTTCCTTCGGGCAAACACTGATACCCCATCTTGATTTCCAAATCCGCGATGATGGCGATCAAATTCGCGTTGCCGCAGCGTTCGCCATAGCCGTTGATTGTACCTTGCACTTGCGACGCGCCAACTTGAATTGCCGCGAGCGAATTTGCCACCGCGAGTTCACCGTCATTATGAGTGTGAATTCCAATCACCGCGTTCGGAAATTTCGCGCGCACTTGATTTACCGCGTCTTGAATCTGCCAAGGCAAACTGCCGCCGTTCGTATCGCACAACGTAATCGAATCCGCGCCGCCCTCCAACGCCGCGTTCAATGTCGCCAACGCGTATTCGGAATTCGCGCGAAAGCCGTCAAAGAAATGTTCCGCGTCATAAATCACTTCGCGCCCGCGCGATTTCAAGTACGCCAACGATTCGCGAATGATTCTCAAATTTTCCATGTGCGATGTTCGCAACACCTCTTCAACATGCAGCGTCCACGTTTTACCCACTACCGTACAGACGGGCGTTTCCGCGTCAATCAACGCGCGAATGTTCACGTCGTCTTCAGGATTGCCGCCGACGCGCATCGTTGAACCGAACGCGGCGATGCGCGCATTTTTTAACCTTAAGGATTTCGCGCGTTGAAAAAATTCGACGTCTTTCGGATTCGAGCCGGGCCAACCGCCTTCGATATACGCGACGCCGAGTTCATCGAGCAGCTGCGCGATATGTAATTTATCGTTTGCGGTTAATGACAATCCTTCGCGCTGCGTGCCGTCGCGGAGAGTCGTGTCGTAGATTTGGATTTGCATAAAAACTGACGATGGACGACGGACGACAGACGACAATACATTGCCGTCCGCTGTCCGCCGTCTGCCGTCTCATTTCCCATTCGCTCTTTCGTATTCCTCAATCACATCTCTCTGCCGCATCAAATACCCCAACTCATCCACGCCATTCAACAAACATTCTTTGCTGAATGAATCAATCGGAAATTCGACGCGGCGTCCGTCGGGCAGCGTGAGCGTTTGCGTTTCGAGATCCACTTCAAGTTGCAAATCGGGGTCTTCGACGGCGAGGTCAAGCAGTTGCTCGTGCGTGGCTTTATCAACGACGATGGGCAGCAAACCATTTTTCAAAGAATTGTTGCGAAAAATATCGGCGAATTGCGTGCTGACGATGGCTTGAAAACCAAAGCCCTGTAACGCCCACGGCGCATGTTCGCGCGAACTGCCGCAGCCGAAATTGTGTCCCGCGACAAGAATCGTCGCGCCCGCCGCGTGCGGTTTGTTCAACAAAAATTCGGGATTCGGATTGCCGGCCGCGTCATACCGCCAATCGTAAAACACAACGTCGCCCAAACCCTTTTTATCCGTCACTTTCAAATAACGCGCGGGAATGATTTGGTCGGTGTCAACGTCGGTGTTGGGGAGGTGAATTGTTTTGCCTTTGAATGATTTGATGGGTTCCATCTCGTTCGTATTGCTTATTTCATAGATTATTTCGCATTGGTGGGCCAATACGAGTTTCATATTCTAGTTGATGCAAATTTATTTTCCGTAATACTCAAACTCTGCTATTCCTGTTAGAAGCCGACTTTTCTCTCCAATTGCGAAAATCTGCGTCTACCACGAGCAACCGTAAGTAATCCAACAATTGCCAAAATGAGACCGACAATTAGTCCCAGCACTACATTGATCGAAAAGGCTATCTGTCCACCGACGAAAACCGAGGCGACGAATAAAACAAATCCACCAGATCGAAATACATTTGCCATCTCAAAGTAGTTATTACATTTATCACATAAAGGAACGTAACCTTCTTTCGTTCGCACAATTGAGACAACGCCCAAGGGGTAACGCATATAACGGCTGAGTTTGAATGTCTTGCCTTTTGTCATTTGTCCGCAATTAACGCACGTTTCCATTGTTCGCCTCCTTGCACCGTATCACTGCCCTTCATGAAAGCACCGACCGTGGATCCGTCACAACACCCGTCACCGCCGTCGCGGCCGCCGTCAACGGACTTGCAAGAAATGTGCGTCCGCCTTTGCCTTGTCGTCCTTCAAAATTTCGATTGCTCGTCGAAACAGAATATTCGCCGGGCGCAAGTTGGTCACCGTTCATTGCGATGCACATGCTGCAGCCCGCCTCTCTCCATTCCGCGCCCGCTTCACGAAAAATTTTGTCGAGTCCTTCTTGCTCCGCCTGGCGCTTCACTTGCTGCGAGCCCGGCACAACCATCACGCGCACATTTTCCGCGACGCGTTTGCCCTTCATCACGTTCGCCGCGAGACGCAAATCGCCGATGCGCGAATTGGTGCAACTACCAATGAATACAACATTGACGGGATGACCGAGCAACGATTTCCCCGGCTGCAAATCCATGTATTGCAATGCTTTTTGGAGCGCGGCTTTTTGATGCACATCGCCCAGCGCGTCGGGGTCGGGAACGCGCGCGGTGATAGGAATGCCCATGCCCGGATTGTTGCCATACGTAATCATTGGCTCCAACGCGTTCGCGTCGAGTTCCACCACCGCGTCGTAATGCGCGTCATCGTCCGTCGGCAGTTGTTTCCAACGCGCCACCGCCGCGTCCCATTCCGCGCCCTTTGGCGCAAATTCGCGTCCCGCGACGTAATTGAACGTCGTTTCATCGGGCGCGATCATTCCCGCGCGCGCGCCGCCTTCGATGCTCATGTTGCAAATCGTCATGCGCCCTTCCATCGTCTGCGCGCGAATTGCCGAGCCGCTGTATTCGACGGCATGACCCGTTCCGCCGTCCACGCCAATTTTTGCAATGAGCGCGAGGATAATATCTTTTGCCGTCACGCCATTTGCAAGCGTTCCATCCACGCGCACATTCATCGTTTTCGGTTTACGCTGCAATAATGTTTGCGTCGCCAACACCATCGCCGCTTCGCTCGTGCCGATGCCAAACGCGAGCGTGCCGAACGCGCCGTGCGTGGACGTATGCGAATCGCCGCAAACAATCGTCATCCCCGGCTGCGTCAAACCAAGTTCAGGTCCAATCACATGCACAATGCCCTGCTTGTCGCTCATGCGGTCATAGATGCGAATGTCAAAATCGCGCGCGTTCGCGTACATGATGTCGAGTTGTTTTGCCGCGAGCGCGTCTTGAATGGGCAGCGAACGCGCGTATGTGGGAATCGAATGGTCAACCGTCGCAACCGTGCGGTCAGGTCTCCGCACCTTGATTCCGCGATTCCGCAATTCGGTGAACGCTTGCGGCGACGTGACCTCGTGGACGAGTTGTAAATCAATATACAAAATCGCGGGCGCGCCTTCGTTTTGGGAGACAACGTGCGCGTCCCAGATTTTTTCAAATAATGTTTTTGGTGTTCCGTTCATTGACGATTCTCTTGATTTGTCTTACACTCTTTGTAGGAGCAGAAAGATGACAATCACAATAGATTATCCTGAAGAGCTTGCAACTTCACTTCATCTGTCAACGCGCGAATTTGAATCCGAGTTTCGGATGGCAGCCGCCGCCAAGCTGTTCGAGTTAGGACGTATTTCTTCTGGACGGGCAGCAGAATTAGCGGGCATTCCACGCGTCCTCTTTTTAAAGCGCGTCGGCGATTACGGTGTTCCTGTCTTTGACCTCACCCCTGAAGAACTCGAACAGGACTTTATTAATGCCTCAAGATGATTTTGTCATTTCGAATACATCACCCTTATTCTATCTGCACCAAATCGAACAAATAAATTTGCTGCGAGATTTGTATAGTCGAGTGCATGTGCCTCAAGGCGTTCTAACAGAGTTGCGGTCAGGGGAAAAATTGGGGCTGAAAATACCGCGTCTTGAGGCAATGGATTGGGTCAGCATTGAGCAAATTTCGATTGCACAACACTTGCGTCGCTATACTGAACTTGGACAAGGCGAGCTGGAAGCTATCTCCCTTGGGCTAAATAGTCCCCTCTCGCGCATAATTCTCGACGACCGTGCCGCGCGTGATGTCGCAAAAGAGAATAATCTTGAGATAATCGGTACCATTGGCATTCTTCTGGCGGCCAAGCAAAAAGGTCTTGTTACTGCAATATCCCCACTCCTCGCAACGATACGCAATAAAGGTTTTCGCATGAGCGAGTCAATGCTTCGCGATGCCCTCCGCCGCGCTGGCGAATAGAAAGTTCCTCACGCCATCAACGCCACTTCACTGCTCATCGCATTCTCTCGCGCTTGCATCACAATCAATAATTTATTCAGCGCGGCGAGATACGCTTTCGCGCTCGCGACGATGATATCCGTGTCCGCGCCGTAACCGCCGAACGTGCGCGTGCGCGCGATTTCGCGCAGCGCGTCCATCCGCGTTTGCGCGTCTTTGGCTTGAATGCGAACCGTCACTTGTCCGAGCGCGTCAATCCCTTCCGTGACCGCGTGAATGTTGAATTCCAGCAGCGTTATAGGACAATTCACAATCGCATCAATCGCTTTGTACACCGCGTCAACGGGTCCCGTGCCAATCGCGGCGACAGTGTGCGATTTGCCTTCGGGGTCTCGCAAGCGCACTGTCGCGGTTGGCATCCCCATCGTGCCGCAGACAACTTGCATTCCATCGAGCGAATACAATTCGTTGTATGACGCGATTTCATCCGAAACGAGCGCTTCCAAATCCGCGTCGGTGATGACTTTTTTCTTGTCCGCTAATTCTTTGAAACGCGCGAACGCCTGGTCGAGTTCGTCGTCGGACAAGTTGTAACCAAGTTCGTCAAAGCGCGCCTTGAGCGCGTGCCGTCCCGAATGTTTGCCCAACACCAAACGCGAGGCGTTCACGCCAACCGTTTCAGGTTTCATAATTTCGTACGTCATGTTATTTTTCAACATGCCGTCTTGATGAATCCCCGCCTCGTGCGCGAACGCGTTGGCGCCAACGATGGCTTTGTTGGGCTGAACCGGAATCCCTGTGAAATTAGAAACCATCCGCGATGCGCGCGCGATTTGTGTTGTGTCAATGCCGTGCTGCAAGCCGAACAGCGCGGGACGCGTGTGTATCGCCATCACCACTTCTTCGAGCGATGTATTGCCCGCGCGTTCGCCGATGCCGTTCATCGTCACTTCGACTTGGCGCGCGCCGTTCGTCACGCCCGCGAGCGTGTTCGCAGTGGCGAGTCCCAAATCGTCGTGACAATGCACGCTCCAAACCACTTGCTCCGCGCCCGGTGTATTTTCAATCAATCCTTTAATCAGCGCGCCAAATTCTTGCGGCGTCGTGTAACCAACGGTATCGGGAATGTTCAACGTCGTCGCGCCCGCTCGAATCGCCACTTCTAAAACTTCAAGCAGATATTCGGGATCGCTGCGCCCCGCGTCTTCGGGCGAAAATTCTACGTCATCGCAAAACGTTTTCGCATAGCTCACCATCTCGCGCACGCGCTCGACAACCTCTTCGCGCGACATTTTCAATTTGTATTTCAAATGAATATCGCTCGTCGCGAGAAAGGTGTGGATGCGCGGCTGACGCGCGTGTTTCACCGCTTCCCACGCTTTGTCAATATCATTCTTGTTCGCGCGCGCAAGCCCCGCGATGATTGGCACGCGCGCGTTCGAGTCAACAGGATTCCCGACCTCTTGCGCGATTTGTTTCACGCCCTCCAAATCGTCCGGCGACGCGGCAGGAAATCCCGCCTCGATAATATCCACGCCGAGTTTGGCGAGTTGTCGCGCGATTTCCAATTTTTCCGCGCTCGTCAATGACGCGCCGGGCGATTGTTCTCCGTCGCGGAGGGTAGTGTCGAAAATGCGAACGTAATCTGACATAAAAGAGATTGGAGACTGGAGACTGGAGACTTATCTCTAGTCTCCAGTCTCCAGTCTCGTTCTAGTCTCCTGGTTTCACCGTCACCGGATCCAAAAACGGCATCATCCCGCGCATCTCCGCGCCGACTTGTTCAATCGGATGATTGCGTTCTTCGGCGCGTTTCGCGTCGAACCACGGGCGACCCTTTTCGTTTTCCTCAATCCATTTTTTCGCGTACGTGCCGTCTTGAATTTCGGTGAGCATCTGGTGCATCGCGCCGTAAGTTTCTTCAGTGACGATGCGCGGACCGCCGGTGTAATCGCCGTGTTCGGCAGTGTCGCTGACGGAATAGCGCATGTAATTCAAACCGCCGCGATACATCAAATCAACGATGAGTTTCAATTCGTGCATACATTCAAAATACGCGGCTTCGGGTTGATAGCCCGCTTTGACAAGCGTCTCGAATCCCGCTTTGACCAACGCGCTCACGCCGCCGCACAACACCGCTTGCTCGCCAAACAAATCGGTTTCAGTTTCTTCTTTGAATGTCGTTTCCAAAACGCCTGCGCGCGTTCCGCCAATCGCTTTCGCGTACGCCAACGCGTTGGCAAATGCTTCACCGCTCGCGTCTTGTTCCACCGCAATCAACATCGGCACGCCGCCGCCGTCCTTGAAAACTTCGCGCACGCGATGCCCCGGCGCTTTCGGCGCAATCATCGAAACGTCAACCTCTTTTGGCGGCACGATTCTGCCGTAACGGATGTTGAATCCGTGCGAGAACATTAACGTCTTGCCCTTTGTCAGATGCGGCGCGATTTCGTTTTCGTACAAATCTTTTTGTCCGACATCGGGCGTCAAAATCATAATGACTTGCGCTTCTTTTGCCGCATCGGAAACGGATTTCACCGTCAGTCCCGCCGCTTCCGCTTTCGCGCGCGATTTGGAACCTTGATGCAAACCGACGACCACATCCACGCCGCTGTCTTTTAAATTCAATGCGTGCGCGTGTCCCTGCGAACCGAATCCAATCACCGCGATCTTTTTGCCTTTCAAGCGATTGAGGTCCGCGTGATTTTCGTAATAAATTTTTGCCATGCAACTCCTGACCAAAATTGAAAAATGATTGCATTGCGTCGGGGCGAGCGTGCCGCCCCGACGCGTCTTTTTCGCTCAATCTCGCGGCGGGAAAATCCCTTGCAATGCGATGATGTAATTCATTCCGAGCATATTCACCGAACCACTGCGCTGATCCGCGCCGCCGTTGACACTCCACGTCTCGCCCGGCTGATAATTTTGCAGTCCGTTGCCCTGTCCAAAGCCAACTGCCGCGCGCCCACGCAAATCGGGTAACGCAAAAGTTGTTTTCCCATCGCCGCCATACGTTGTGCCGAGCAGCGAAAAGAGCGCGGTGTTTTGCGCGATGGACATGAGCTGTCCATTGCAAAATGCCCAACCTTGCGGGGCAAAAGTAAAACCAACGAGACGAATTTCGCCGATAAACGGATCCATAATTTTTACACTCCTTGATGAATTGTGATAGCTCAACGACGAGCAGAGCCGTGCAGATTGTAAGCGAGTGTAATTTTATTTTCAAGGCGCCGCCAAACGAAAGCAAAGTTAGAGATTGGAGGCGAGAATCTCCAGTCTCTAATCTCTAATCCCCAATCTCCAATCTCTTGCTACACCGAACTCACGCCCACATCACGCGCGACATGTCCGTTGCCGTTGCCATTGCCGTTGTAATGACCGTTCGTATTCTTGCGCGCCTGATTGCCGCGCACCATCGCAATCCGTCCGGTACGCACCATTTCCAAAATTCCTTTGGGACGCAGCAATTCGACGAGTCCGTCAATTTTGTCTTCATCGCCGGTGGCTTCGACGACGACGGAATCATTTGCCACGTCCACAATTTTCGCGCGAAAAATTTCCGCGAGCTGCGCGATTTCCGCGCGTCCCGCCGCGTCCACGCGCACTTTAATCAACGCCAAATCGCGCGAAATCGTTTCTTGCTGCGTGACATCTTGAATATCAATCACGTTCACCAATTTCGCCAGATTCGCTTCGACGAGCTGCGCGCTCGTGTTGTCGGAATCAATCACAATCGTCATGCGCGAAACATGCGGCTGATCGGTGTGTCCGACCGTCAGCGATTCGATATTAAACGCGCGGCGGCGAAACAACGATGCGACGCGATTCAGCACGCCGGGTTTGTCTTGAACGAGAGCGACTAGAGTATGTTTCATGTTTTATGTGTCAGGTATCAGGTAGCACACAGCAGGGAGACCCTACTACCTACTACTTGCTACTTTATCTAAACCGATTGCGGAACTTTTTCCCGTTTAATCATTTCATGCAAACTCGCGCCGGCGGGCACCATCGGATACACCGCGTCTTCCATCTTGACGCGAAATTCAATCACCGCAGGTCCGGGCGACGCGCGCACCTCATCCAAAATCGGCATCACGTCATCGCGATTTTCCACAACATAACCGGGAATGCCATACGCGTCCGCGACTTTGGCAAAATCGGGCGAAAAAATCGGCGTCGCGCAATAGCGCGCGTCATAGAAAAATTCCTGCCATTGGCGCACCATGCCGAGATAACCGTTGTTCAAAATCGCGACATTGATTTTTATTTTTTCCTGCACGATGGTCGCGAGTTCCGCCATCGTCATTTGAAAACCGCCATCGCCCGCGATCACCCACACCTCTTTGTCGGGCTGCGCGAATTTCGCGCCAATCGCGGCGGGCAGCGCGAAACCCATCGTGCCGAGTCCGCCGCTGGTGATGAGCGTGTGCGGTTTATTGTGCAAGTAATATTGCACTTCCCACATTTGATGCTGCCCCACATCAGTCACGACAATCGCGTCGCCCTGCGTGGCGGTCCAAATATCGTGAACCACATGTTCGCTCATCAAACCATCGGGCGATTCCCAATCCAACACATCGCGAATCGGATCCGCTTGCATCGCGCGGCGCAAATGTTCCCACCACGCGTCATGGCGTTTCGCGCGCACCAGTGGATTCAACTTGGTTAGCGATTCTTTTAAATCGCCCAACAGCGGCAAATCCACCTTGACGTTCTTGTTGATTTCCGTCGGGTCAATTTCGAAATGGATTTTTTTGGAATGCGGCGAATACGTTTTCAACGTGCCGGTCACGCGGTCGTCAAAACGCATTCCCATCGCCAGCAGCAGGTCCGCATTTTGAATCGCTTCGTTCACATACACGCCGCCGTGCATCCCCATCATGCCAAGACACAACGGATGCTCCGCGGGAAAACCGCCGATGCCGAGCAGCGTCAGCGCGATCGGCGTATTGGTCTTTTCCGCAAACTCCATCACCTCGTCCATCGCGCCGCTCAACAAAATGCCATGTCCCGCGAGAATCACCGGACGTTCCGCCGCCGCGATCATTTCCGCCGCGCGCGCAAAATATTCTTGCGGCACGTATTTTTCGAGCAAGCGTTCGTTCGGCAAATGAATCGGATGCGTCGGATATTCAAATTCCGTTTGCGCCAACTGCACATCTTTCGGAATGTCAATCAGCACGGGGCCCGGGCGCCCGTGCCGCGCGATATAAAACGCCTCGCGAATCGTTTCCGCCAAATCTTCAACGTGTGTCACGAGATAATTATGCTTTGTGACCGGCAGCGTAACGCCTGTCACATCCGTCTCCTGAAACGCGTCGCTGCCAATCACTTTGGTGCCGACTTGGCCGGTGATGGCGACCACTGGAATAGAATCCATCATCGCTGTCGCGAGCCCCGTGACCATATTCGTCGCGGCAGGTCCGCTCGTGCCGACGCAAACGCCGACGCGTCCCGACGCGCGCGCGTAACCATCCGCCATGTGCGACGCGCCCTGCTCGTGCCGCACCAGCACATGATGAATTGGATATTGCAGCATCGCGTCGTACGACGGCAAAATCGCGCCGCCCGGATAACCAAACACCGTGTCCACGCCTTCGCGGACCAAACATTCCCACAAAATCTGCGCGCCTGCTAATTTGGGCATGAGTAACTCCGTTTCGAATTTATGATTTCGGATTTTCGATTTATGATTTTTATGCGGTGCGTTCGCAAATCAGAAATCACAAATCATAAATCGAAAATAAAGGGCGACCGAACGTCCGTCAACCGTTGTAACAGTCAAACAAACATTCGCTCGCCCAATCGTCGTGCTGGGGCAATTCCGTCGGCATTGCGGCAGCGGCGCTGCGCGTCATATTTTTGTCCGCTTGACCCTTTGCCATCGCCGCGCGCGCGCCATGATGACGCGTCGCGTCATGCTTGGCGCGAGCCGATTCCGCGCACGCATCCTGCCATTGGTCCATTTCCATCTCTGAATAACGTGAATGAAACATTGCGCTCCTCCTTTTGGAGCAAAACAAAAAGGTAGGCATAATCGCCTACCTTCGACATTGAAGGGCTGCTGAATTTGAAAATTCGCCGCTGCTGTCAACGTTTGCCGCCGCAAAACAAAAAAAAACCGCCTGTTGGTTCAGGCGGGTTCGATTCGCTGCGTCGTTCGCTCGCTTATCGTCGTCGGGGGCGGTTCCCGATGTTCGCCAAAACCATATTACGCCTGTTGCTAAGGACGATGACCTCAACAAGGCTAATAATGCTGACGACGATAATAATGCCGAGCGATAACATTAGAAGAGATTGTAACAGATTACACAAATGCTTGCATCATGCGAATTATCTGATTTCGCGCCATTCTCCTTTGTGCAATGTGTACATCATGGAAGCCGAGTTAGAAAGATTAACGCGATGACAGCCGTGGCTTGATGGAACGACCCCATTGAATTTTTTTGACGATATTCTCATCCGAAAGAGATTCACTTGGTGGCTGTTCATCACCATCTTCCCACATCATCGAAAAACCCCAGATCGTTGAATCGCCAATCCAAAATTCCGCAGGCGTGAACTCCATTTTCGAGTGTGGTGGTTTTTGTTGCTTTGAGGCATGATATTCCGCTTCCCAACCAAACGCAATTCCTTGCCAATCTTTTTTGCCCCGATGAAGCTGATGCGCCAAGATGCGTACATCCCGAACATGGGGAATCAATACAGGCACGATTGGAGTAAAGTCAGAATCAATTGCGATCTTTACCAGAGCGAGATTGCCGCTTATTTTGCTCATCGCGCCACGCGGCATTGATTTCGCTGCTTCGCCTGCGCGTAATTCTTTGAATTTCGGATAACTCATGGCGTTTAAAACCCCCTACTATTGCGACGCGGATTGGTTGAACCCAAATCTTGGCATGCCTGCCCGATTTCGCGACATGAACGTGAATTGGTTCATCAAGGTCCGCCTCATAAAAATAAAAGCGATATCCCTTTTCACGAAAGATGCTAGGCATACAATGATGACTCCGGGTACAAAAATTATAGCACGAATGCGTTTATTCAGACTCTACGCGCGTCAATTCATCCGCGCGCAGCGCCAGTTGCAAACGTAAACGCGTCTCCGCGTCATCCAAATCGAATCCGCCCAATTCGCGGATGCGTTCGAGCCGATAGAGCAAGGTGTTGCGATGAATGTACAACGCGCGCGCCGTTTTCATCACATTACCGCGATTTTGAAAATAGACGCGCAGCGTTTCGAGCAACTGCCCTTTGGAATGTTCTTGATACAGCAGTTTCCCCAACACTTGATTGGCGAACGCGCGCAGTTCGCCCGTTTCCGCGAGCGGCAGCAGCAAACGATAGACGCCGAGATTCGCAAACACTTGCGGTTGGTTGTGGCGCAAACGCCCTTCCAAATTCATCGCCTGCGCGGCTTGGCGATATGAAACGCGCGCGTCACATAAACGCGCAATTGGCTGACCGATGCCAATCGCCAACTGCGCGCGTGGAAATTCCGTTTGCGCCAACTGCAAAATTGTTGCCGCCCATTGTTCCGCTTCGCTCGTGCCGCGTTCCGCGTTGACCGCATACAACGCGACAATTTCATTTTCGCGCGCCGACGACAAGACGCGGCCGCGCTGCCGTTTCACTTGACTGCTCACAATCGTTTCCAAACGCCGCAGTGAAGGCGTCTCACGCCCCAACCATTGCATCGTAAGCAACACAAACGGACCCGTTTTGCGAAAATCCGCGCGTTCCGCCCAGCCCATCGCATCCGCTTCAGTAATGGCTTGCGCCAACACCGCTTGAATCAAATCGCCGCGCAATTTTTTTTCGGCGACGCTCACCGCTTTCACCTTTGCCATTTCCATCGCGGCGACCAGCGCGCCCTGCGCGGCGATTACGCGATCGCGCGCGGTGAACTTGCTGTTTTTTGAAATGAGCGAAAGATAACCGCGCGCGACATTGCGCGTCACAATCGGCATCACGAGACGCGCGCACGTTTCAAAAACTTGCGTAATCGGTTCCTGCACCAAATGCGCTTGCTTGCGGTCGTGCAGTTCCGGCGGCAAATACGCGGACAGCTGCAGCGCGTCCAAAATGTCCGCCCAATTTGTCAATTCGCCAATCGGAACTTGCGCGAGATATTGCAAGCGTTTGTCTTGAATTAAAACCGCGTGTCGCGAAAACTGCGCGAGCGCGCGCGCTAACTGCTCGATGCCCAAATCGTCGGCGGAAAGACGCGCGAGCCGCTGATAAATTTCAATTTGGTCCGTCCACAGCGCAACCTCGTTCGATTTATCCATTGGCAAAAATGGTACCACAACTATTGTATAATCTCAAACATGCGTAAACCTCAATTCGGCGACATGATTCTCTTGCTCGATCCCGAAGGCAAACGAATTGTCACGCGCCTCACGCCCAACGTCCGCCTTGACTCGCATCTCGGTTTCATCAAACACGAAACGCTGTTGGAATACGAATACGGCGCGCGCGTGCCAACGCAGTTGGGCGAAAGTTATATTTTGCTCGAACCGTCTACGCTCGATCTCATCATGCATGTCAGCCGCGCCACGCAAATCGTCTATCCCAAAGAAATCGGCTATTTGCTTTTAAAAATGAACATTCATCCGGGCATGCGCGTCGTGGAAGCGGGCACCGGCAGCGGCGCAATGACTTTGGCGCTCGCGCAAACGGTTCAACCAGACGGCAAAGTGTATACGTACGAAGAACGCGCGGAACATCAAGCCAACGCGCGCAAAAATATCGCGCGCGCCAAATTGACGCCGTATGTGGAATTTCGCGAGCGCGACATCCGCATGGGCTTTGACGAACGCAACGCGGACGCGTTATTTCTCGACGTGCGCGAGCCGTGGCTCTTTCTCGCGCAAGCGCACGCGGCGCTCAAGCCCGGCGGCTTTTTCGGTTCGCTCGTGCCAACGACAAATCAAGTGAGCGAGATGTTGGCGGAAATGGAACGCATGAGCAACTGGGTCGAAATCGAAGTGAGCGAATTGTTGCAGCGCAAATATAAAATCAATGCTGAACGTCTGCGTCCCGACGACCGTATGGTCGCGCACACCGGCTTTATTCTCGCCGCGCGCCCTGTAGCCGCGTCCGTGACGCCGCTACGCACAAAACGCGAAGCGAAATTTTTTCAAAAACAGCGGAGCGCGCTCAAACAAGCGACAGCCGAGCGCGCGGCGACGCAAACGCAAGGAACGGATGAAAATGGCTGAAATTATTCCGGTCGAAGTTTATCGCGCGTGGGGCGAACTCGAAGCGCAAGTGATTCGCGGCAAATTGGAAGCGGCAGGCATTCGCGCGATTTTTCAAAACGAAGCGATGGGAACGCTCGGCTTTGTCACGGACGGATTGGGATTATTTCGTATCCTCGTCGCGCCTCAAGACCAAGCCGCCGCGCGCGCGCTGCTGCAAAAAAATACCGCCGCCGACGCGCCGCCGACAGAATAATACGCGCGCCAGCGACCATCTAGCGCGAATTCCTGTTTGGGCTACAGTAAAAAGACCCTTTGGGTTTTCGAAAACCCAAAGGGTCTGTCCCCTAAATCAAATCGGAAACCGGTCTAGCTCAACGTTTTTCCAATACCGCGCTGTAACCTTCCTCTGCGCGTCCGTCGCCAAAAATTTCCGCCATGCGCCAACCGCACTTCCACGCCAATTCCATTAACGCGGCGGGCGCAATCCAAAACCAATCTATCTCTTTTTCGCTCGCGCCAAATTTCAAACGCAAGCGCGCGACGCCGAATGCCTGACCGCGTTTCAACCGCTGTTCCCAATAGACGCGATGTTTTGGATTGAACATCCCCGGCGCGCGCGTCGTCGTCAAAATACGCGCGCGCTTGTTCGTCACGCGCGCAAATTCGCGCAGCATTTTTTCCAAACCCGCGCGGCTGCCGCAAACGCCCAGATTGTTGCCAAACAACAGAATCGTCTCGAATTCCGCGCGCGCGAAAGGCAATCGTTCGCACGCTGACGCGACGCGCACATCGCGCGCGCCGCGCGCGCGGGCAAGCGCGGCGACACGCGGCGAATTATCTAGCGCGGTGACAGCCAAGCCCTTGCGCTGCAAATACAACGTCATGCGTCCCGCGCCGCAGCCCACATCCAGCACGCGCCCGCGCGCGAATTTCAACGCGGGTTTTTCGATTGCCCAAAAATCGCGATAGCTGGTGAAATACCATCCAACATCTTCCGTGTTGTGATAGCCATCGTCGCGCAACAATTCCAAATACGCGCTGCCCGTTTCATAAAACTGTTCCAGCGCGTCCGCAAACGGGTCGGACTTAATGAGTTGCGGCATGGGATTGCGCGCTGCGCGCTTGAAAACGCGGATCGAGCTTGAGGATCTGCGCCAGTCCTTGGCGCAACGCGACGCGCGGCGACCAATCAAGTAACTTTGAGGCAAGGGAAATATCGGCGACGAGACGCGAAACGCCCGCGCCCCCTTCGTCATTATACAGACGATGCACGCGCGTCGCTAACAGAGTTTCGATTTCATCCACCAGTTGATTCATCGTCGTCGCCGCGCCCGAACCGATATTGACGCACGCGCGATTGACATTGCGCGCGGTCGCCGCCAAACATAGCGCGCGCGCAATATCATCAATATAGACAAAATCGCGCGCCTGATTGCCATCGCCAAAAATCACCAGCGAACTGCCATTCAACGCGGCTTGCAAAAAACGCGGAATGACCGGCGCGTGCGCGGGCGGCAGCTGTTGTTGCGGACCGTACGCGTTAAAAATTCGCAGCGCCACCGTTTCGATGCCTGCCAGCGCGCCAATCGCGTGCATATAATATTCCGCCGCAAGTTTGCTCACCGCATACGGCGTCACCGGATGCATCACCGCATTTTCGGAAACGGGCTGTCGCGTTTGTTCGCCATACGCCGCGCCCGACGACGCGAGAATCACGCGCCGCACGCCCGCATCGCGCATCGCCGTCATCAACGCGACCGCGCCGCCGACATTCACCGCGTTGTATTCAACCGGATAAAGGACCGATTCGGGGACGGAAACCCGCGCCGCGAGATGATAGACACAATCTACATCGCGCAGCAAGCCCCACAGTTTTGGCACATCGCGCGCATCGCCGCGCGCAAAAACGACGCGCGGGTCCAAGCCGCGTGAGTCGCCCGCGCTCAAATCATCCAGCGCCCGCACGCCATGCCCAGCTTGCACGAGCTGATTTGCGAGCGCCGTGCCAATGAAACCCGCGCCGCCGGTGATTAAAAAATTCATTGGTAATAATTTTGGTCGTCCGATGCCTCTTGCGGCTCGAACGCGCTGCCTCCTCGTCGCGTAAAGATTCGCCAGAGAGCAAATCCTCCAACGGCGACGATGCCCAATAAACTAAAGGCGATGATGCCGACTGCGCCAAAAATCGCGGCAAGCGGAAATAAATTTCCACCGCCGGCGTTCGAGGCGCCGTCTTGGCCGCCATCATTCGAAGCGACAATCGTCGGAATCACGCGTTTGGGCGGCGGCGTGCCAGTCGGACGTTTTTGCGCGACGGACTCTGGGGTCGCAGTTAAAATTTGCGCGGGTTCCAATGTCGGCGTCGGCGGCGCGAGCGTTGGCGTCGGCGGCACGCGCGTCGGCGGCACATTCGTTGGCGGAATCTCGGCAGTGGGCGGTACAGCGGTCGCGGGCAGCGTCGGCGTCACACTGGGTTCAATTTGGATCGTCGGAATATCGCCGCGCGGCAAAAGACACATGACGTCAAACCACGCCTTGTCGCTCGGCGCCGTCCCGCGATTGTATGCGCGCGCAAACACCGTAACCTGATTCGCTTTCGCCGCGAACGTGATGGTCATGTTGGGATTGTTGAGACTTGCGCCATATCCGCCCCCGTCCCATTCCGGACCCCAAATCACGTTCGGGGAATGCGGGTCGGTCCCGCCCGTCGGGTCAACTCCGGCGCGCCGCACGACGACGCCATCAATCTTTTTATTCTGACCGCCGCCAATATCGCGCAGCATGATGGCAAACCCAATCTTGAAATCGTACGATTGCCCCGGCGTTGTGCCTGCGATGACCTGATAAATCCCGGCATCGAACTCAACCCCATCGCCGTGAATATATTGTGAATACTGTCCGACCGAGTCGCCGACAGCGTTCTCATTGTCCACCAAATCAAAACTCGGCGGCGTGCGATCAAAAATAAAAGCATTCCACGAATTGGCGACGACCCCGTACTGCGTGTCGTATCCATCGTTGATGGAACCGTTACGCGTGAGATTATCCGAACGCGCGGTACACGGTCCTTCGGCATACGCGCGCGGCGTGCGCAGCGTGGCGGGAATAACGATTGTGAGAACTACAAGCGCGCAAACCAGCACGCGGCAAATAGCAAAACGCATGAAAAATACTTGCATCAATAGTAATCTTTACCTGCGGCGGAGCAAAAGAAACAGCGCGGCGGCAATCAAAACAAACGCCCCGACAACGCCCCCACAACCCAAAATAGCAAGAAAACCTACATTATCAAACAGCGCGGGCAGCGCGCTTTGCGGCGCGCGTGTCGGACGCGCGCCCGGCTCTACTTGGGCGATTTTGCGCGTCGGACGCGCGGTCGGCGCGTCGGTAGGTTCGAGCGCGTCAGTTGGCGCGGCTGTCGGTTCAGGCGCGTCGGTTGGCGCGACTGTCGGTTCGGGCGCGTCGGTTGGCGCGGCTGTCGGTTCAGGCGCGTCAGTCGGCGGCACGCGCGTCGGCTGGGCAGTAGGTGGATTCGTCGGCGGCGGTGGCGGCGGCGTCACCGTGGGTTGTGTGATCTGAATCGGCGGCATACCGCTGTCTTCAAATAACCCCACCGTATCCACGTACACATCCACATGCTTGTCGCCGTACGGATTGTTCACCCAAATAACCACTGTGATGTGATCGGCGCGCGCGTATTCACTGACTTGCAATACATCATCGTCAAAACGACCTTTGCCAAAAAAATCATTCGACCATTTGATGTTGGGCGAATTTGGGTCCATGCCGCCGAACGGGTCAATCCCTACGCGCCGATTCACTTGACTATCGGACGAGCCGATGCCATTGATTGCGACAACACAAAACGGACAGGCAAAACGATATCCTTTACCGGGCGTCACGGCGACGCGTTGAAAAACTTTGCGTTCAAACGGCGCGGCGCCCGCAAAGGTCAACGACGGGCCCTTGGGCCATCCTTCGCTCTCAGTCAAACCTACGCCACTCGGATTATCGCATTTCCAAACGCCGGAACATGCGCCCTCGTTTCCATAAAAGTCATCAAAAGTGCAGTCCGGCAAAATTCCGCATTTCGGATCCAGCGCGGCAGCGGGTTGGGTAGACCAGACAAAAAACAAGAGCGCCAGCAGAACCGCCGCGCTCACTGCGAACATGTTTCTGAACATCACTGTCACAACTATATGCGAGAAAGCAGGGATGTCAATTCCGGGACGCGGTTAGACGCATTCGAGTTTCGAGTCAAGCGCGCGTTTGACTTGATTATC
This sequence comes from Anaerolineae bacterium, assembly GCA_021463195.1. Taxonomy (GTDB): domain Bacteria; phylum Chloroflexota; class Anaerolineae; order UBA4142; family SHND01; genus SHND01. Next base: position 76,780 of record JAJTXZ010000002.1, on the reverse strand, counting down.
GAGTCGTCTGCGGGAGGATCGTCAACAAGAAAAAGTCTGCGGCGAATCTAGCGCATTCGCAAGCGCAACCCCGCGCTGAAAATCCGCCGTTTGGTATCGCGCGCATCACTTGATACAATTATCGCGCAGCGCCGCGCGCCACCTTTGCGTTCGCGGCGCTAGATTTTTCACGAGGTATTTCTATTGCAGTTGCTCACGCCCTACGACTTGACGCGCGCGCGCATGGAGGCGTTGTTCGCGCGCGCGGATGAAATTCAAAACGGCGCGGCGCCGCGTCTATCGCAAAAACGCGTCGCGTTGGCGCTATCCTATCTGCCCGCGCCCTTTCCGATTGACTTGGCGAAAACTTGTCGCGATGAAAAAATTGAATGCGTGACGCTCGCGTCGGGCCCCACGCCTGCCGTCATCGCGCGCGAGATTCGCGCGGCGAACGCGTCCTGCGCGCTGGTCAGTCACGCGCCCGCAGGCAGCGTGAACGAAATCGCGACGCTTTGCCAGACGCCCGTTCTCAACGCTGGCGACGGCATCGGCGAAAATCCGCTGCGCGCGCTGATGGACGCATACGCCATTTATACGCTTCAAGGCGCGCTGCAAAATTTACGCATTGGACTCTTGGGTAACTTAAAGTTCGCGGCGGAAGCGCATTCACTCGCGCGCGTGTTGGGGCTCTTTGAAAGCCGTCTTTCCTTTATCACACCCGCCGCGCTCTCGATGCCGTATGACTTGACCGACGACGCGCGCGCAACCGCCTATGAAGTCGAAGAAACAAATGATCTCGCCGCCACTTTGAAAAAGACCGACGCGCTCGTTCTCTTTGAAATTGACGCGACGCGCGTCGAGGAAAAAATATACGCCAAATTAAAAACGTTTTACACGCTCACGCCCGCCACCTTTGTTGACGCCAAGGAAGGGCTTGTCATTCTCGGCGCGTGGGCCGGCGCGGAAGAGCTCTTGGCGCCTACCCGCCCGCAGGCGGAACGCGCCGCGCGCGCGATTCTCTTGGCGCTCATCGAAGCATAAAGCGCATACGCGCTTGGGTTTTATTCCGCCGCGCGCGTTTCCAAAAATTTTGGACGGCAGCGCCCTTGATGAAATCAAAAGTTGGCTTGGGCAAATGCGCGGCGCGCAAAATTCATTTTGCGCATAAAGTCAAACAGTCATATTATATAAACGCGGTTGGCTGGCGCTTTTTTCAACGCAGCGCTCCTCAAACTCGCGAATAAAACAACTGCGCTCGAATCACAAAACTCGGATAGCGCGCGGGCAAATTTAGATTCGTCGCGCGCAAAATTTTTTATGCCGTAGGGAGAATTGAATGCCAAGCAAAGCAAGCGTTAAAGGAACTGCAACCAAAGAAACTGGAACTAGGACAACCCCCGCGAAACGTTCGCGCAAAGTGCGCGTCGCGATTATCGGCGTCGGCAACTGCGCGAGCAGTTTCGTGCAGGGCATTCATTATTATCAGGATGCGCCGGTGGATGCCCCCGTCCCCGGATTGATGCACACCGTGTTGGGCGGTTATCACGTCGGCGATATTGAAGTTGTCGCCGCCTTTGATATTGACAAAAACAAAGTGGGCAAAGATGTGGCGGAAGCGATTTATACCGCGCCCAACAATACGTTCAAATTCACCGACGTGCCGAAATTGGGCGTCCCGGTTCATCGCGGCATGACGCATGACGGCGTTGGCAAATATCTTTCGCAGGTGATTGAAAAAGCGCCGGGCGCCACCGCCGATGTCGTTCAAATTCTCAAGGACACCAAAACCGATGTCGTCATTTCGTACTTGCCCGTCGGTTCGGAAGAAGCGACGAAATGGTACGTTGAACAAATTTTGCGCGCGGGCGTCGGTTTCGTCAACTGCATTCCGGTTTTCATCGCGCGCGAAAAATATTGGCAAAAACGTTTTGAAGACGCGGGCGTCCCGGTGGTCGGCGACGACATCAAATCCCAAGTCGGCGCGACGATTACGCATCGCGTCTTGACGCGCTTGTTCCGCGACCGCGGCGTGCGGCTCGACCGCACTTATCAGTTGAACTTTGGGGGCAATACCGACTTTTTGAATATGCTCGAACGCGAACGACTTGAATCGAAAAAAATTTCCAAGACGAACGCGGTCACTTCGATGCTCGATTATAAATTGCCGTCCGACAATGTGCATGTGGGCCCCAGCGATTATGTGCCGTGGCTCCACGACCGCAAATGGGCGTACATTCGGCTCGAAGGCACCACCTTTGGCGATGTGCCATTGAACGTGGAATTAAAACTCGAAGTGTGGGATTCGCCGAACAGCGCGGGCGTGGTGATTGACGCGGTGCGCTGCGCGAAAATCGCGCTGGACCGCAAAATCGCGGGCGCGATTTTCGCGCCCAGTTCCTATTTTATGAAATCGCCGCCGCAACAATTTCCCGACGACGTTGCGCGCCAAATGGTTGAAGATTTTATCAAGGGCTAAGCGCTGACAGAGCTGCGCGCCAGTTTGGCATCCGCAATGAGTCCGGGATTTCTAGTTTGGCAAACAATGAGCGAGGTGATGGGAGCGCTGCCGCCCGCGCTCGCCGAAAAAATCGCGCGCGGGTTGGGCGTTGCCAGCTATTACGCCATGCGCAACAAACGCCGCATTACGCGCGAAAATTTCGCGCGCGTCTTGCAGCTGCCGCCGCGTCATCCGCAAGTAGGCAGCGTCGCGCGCGCGTCGTTCGTCAATTACACTGTCTATTTGCTCCATCTCTTGCGGTACGAGAGCGTCACAGCCGACGAGCTCAATCAGCGCGTGCAGTTTCATGTCAGTCCCGAAATCGAAGCCGTTCTCCAAAATCGTGAACATCCATTGATCATGGTGTCCATTCATTTTGGCAATATGGATTATGCGGGGCCCGCGACGATAAAGCGTTATCGCCCTTTGACGATTGCGGCGGAAACGATCAAGCCGGAAGATTTGTTTGAATATCTCGCGCGGCTGCGCAGTCAACATGGAATGCATTTGATTCCGTACGACCGCGCGCCGCGCAAAATTATCGAGGCGCTCAAGCGCAAAGAAATCGTCGGCTTTATGCTCGATATCGGCATTGATGGTTTTACAGAGATTCATCGCGCGCCGGTCACTTTTTTTGGCGAGCCGACGCTTTTCCCCTCCAATCCTTTAATTCTGGCGCAGCGTTATCACGCGCCGCTGTTTTGCATTTTCGCGCACAATGGCAAAGACAAAGAGATTCATGTCCATCTGGATGGCCCGTTCTATCTCTCGCCCGATCTCGCGCGCCCGCAAGCCGAACATAACGTCATGCGCCAAATCGCCGCCAGTTTTGAACGAATGATTCAAGCATATCCTGACCAATGGTACATCTATCGCCGCGTATGGCAGCCGCTGACGCGCGCGGCCGATTCAACCGCTTCGCCTTTAAAGTGACGACCCACGCGCGCGTATGGATACGTTGACATTATGGCTCTATCGTTTCGCGATTTGGTCTGTGCCGCGCTTGCCGGAACAATTTGGTTATTGGCTGTTTGCGCGCGCGGGCGACGTGGCGTTTTATTTCAACACCGGCGCGCGCCGCGCGTTTGAAAAAAATCTAACCCGCATCTTGGGCGCCGACGCGCCGCGCGCCGACAGGGCGCGTCTGACGCAGCGCGCGCTGCGCAACTTGATGAAAAATTATTTTGACCTCTTTCGTTCGCATCGCTTGACCGAAGCGCAAGTGTGGGCGCAGTTGGATTCGGTCACGGGTTTGGAATATCTTGACGCCGCGATTGCGTTGGGCAAAGGCATCGCGGGCGGCAGCGCGCACTTTGGCAATTTCAATATGTTTGTGAATCTGACCGCGCTGCATTTTAAAAATAAACACGAAGTGGTCGTGCCAGTCGAACGGCTCGAGCCGCCCGCCGTATTTGAATTGATCACGCAGCAGCGCGCGACGCAAGGCATCGAGCTCGTGCCATCGGACACCGCCGGACGCGTCATTTTAAAAAAATTGCGCGCGGGCGCGATTCTGGGGTTGGCGATTGATTTGGACCCGACGCGCAGCGGACCCATCGTCAATTTTTTTGGCGCGCCCGCGCAGCTGCCGGACGGCGCGGCGGCGCTAGCGGTAAAATTTCACGCGCCGTTAATTCTCGGTTTTATTCGCCGCCTCGACAATAATCGCTGCGCGGTCGCGATTGAACCGCCGTTGGAATTGGAACGCACCGGCGATTTGGCGCGCGACACGCGCGCGGCGGTTGAAAAAATTGTCGCGCGTTTGGAATACTGGATTCGTCAATATCCCGACCAATGGTTAATGTTCCAACCGGTATGGGAAGCGGACAAAGAACTCGGCGCGCAAGGCGATAAATAGGCACGCGAACAATGGGCAAAGCCGACATACATATTCACAGCGAGCACAGCGACGGCATGGCGTCGGTCGCGGAAATTTTTGAATACGTCGAATACAAAACGGATTTGGATGTGATTGCTATCACCGACCATGATATGTTCGACGGCGCGCGCGCGGCGCAAGAACTCGCGGCAAAAAGAAAATATCGTTTCCAAGTTTTGACCGGCATGGAAGTCACGACGCGCGAGGGACATTTGCTCGCGCTCGGCATTTCCAAACCGATTAAATCGTTGCAGCGCCTCGATTGGAGCATCGCGCAGATTCACGCGCAAGGCGGCGTCGCCATCATTCCACATCCAATGAGTTGGTTGATTCGCAGCGTCGGGCAGCGCGGCATTTTACGAATTCTCAATGACCGCGCGCCTGAAGTGTATTTCGACGGCATCGAAGCGCTGAATCCGAGCATCGCGGGCCAAGTGACCGTCGCCAAAACAAAACGTTTGAACGCGTCGGTTTTTCGACTCCCCGAAACTGGCGGCAGCGACGCGCATACGCTCGGCATGATTGGCACAGGCGTCACCCATTTTCAAGGGCACACCGCGCAAGCGTGGTTGGACAGTTTGCGCGCGGGGCAAACGCGCGCCGACGGCCATTTTTGGACGCGGCGCGAAGCGCTCGAGCTCGCGCGCATTGCGCCGCGGCAAAGTTATCGCGCCCTCGTCAAATTGCCTGCGCGCCATTTGCGCCGCGCGCTGACGCGCCGCGCTTGATTCATCCATGAAAATCGCGCTCGTCACGCCGTACGATTATCCGTATCCCGGCGGCGTCACCGAACATATCATGCAGCTGGACCGCGAGTTTCGCCGCCGCGGCTATGACACGCGCATCCTCGCGGCGTCAAGCCAAGACCAAGAACCGCTTGAGGATAATGTCATCAAAGTCAGCGGCGCGGTGCGAACGTTTCCATTTAGCGGCTCGAATGTGCGCGTGACTATCGCGCCGCAAGTATACCGCCGCATCAAAAAAATTCTCCGCGAAGAACAATTTGATATTGTGCATGCGCACGAACCCGCCGCGCCGCCGCTCTGCCCGATTGTGCTGCGCCATTCGCATGCCGTTAACATCGGCACCTTTCACGCGTACCGCGAAACAAATACGATGTATCAAATGGCGCGGCCGCTGCTGCGTCCGGTGTACAACAAATTGAACGGACGCATTTTCGTTTCGCAAGCCGTGCGCGATTTTACGCTGGCGCAATTTCCCGGCGACTATCGCATTATTCCCAACGGCATTGATTTTCAACGCTTTGCCAGTCCAAAGGTGCGTCCAATTGAACGTTTTCATGATGGACGCCCCAATATTTTGTTCGTCGGACGTTTGGACAAGCGCAAAGGATTTCATCATCTCATCCGCGCGTTCCCATTCATCAAACAGTTCTTTCCCGACGCGCGCTTGATTGTGGTCGGCGCGTACGAAGACGCCGATAAAGCGCCGTTTATTCGCTATGCGCGCGCGCATCGCTTGCGGAGCGTGCATTTTGTGGGGTATGTCTCGCGTGAAATGTTGCCGCGCTATTATCGCACCGCGCATTTGTTTTGCGCGCCCTCCACCGGCTTTGAAAGTTTTGGCATTGTGCTGCTTGAAGCGATGGCCGCCGGCTTGCCGATTGTGGCATCCGATATTGCGGGCTATCGGCTCGTCTTGACCAACGGCGCGGAAGGGTCGCTCGTGCCGCCTGAAGACTCGAACGCGCTCGCTCACGCTATCGTCAACTTGATGTCCGCCCCGGAAACGTGTCAGCGCATGGCGGAGCAAGGTCGCCGCACCGCCGCGCAATATGATTGGACGCATATTGCCGAACAGGTGTTGGCGTATTATCACGACTTGCTTCCCACCCGACGCGAAGCAGCCAAGCGCGCTTCGTTCTCGCGCCGCGTCTGGCAGCGTCTTATTTTGGCTCCGAGTGAATGAAACAGATAGGCGATGTGCTGGTGATTGGCGCGGGCGTCATTGGCGCGGCGATTGCATTCGCCTTGACGCGCGCGGGCAATTTACGCGTGACCCTTTTGGAAAAAGGTCCGCTCGCGGCGGGCATGACGCGGCGCAGCGCGGGCTTGGTTCATCCGTTTCAAGCGCATCCAACGCTAATCCAATTCGCGTTGGACAGTTACGCCTTTTACGCGCGCGCCGCCGAATTGCTTGGCGCCAATAAAAGCGAATTTGTTTCCACCGGCGCGGCGCTACTTGGCGGCGCCACCGACGCGGCAAAAATTTTCGCGCACGCGCAAATGTTCGCGTCCGACGCGCGCGAGGTGACCACTTTGGCGCGCGGCGCCTTGGCGGCGCAATACCCCGGCGTCTCGCCGCAACTTTACGCCGGCTTGTTCACGCCGCGCGCGGGCTATGCCGACGCGGCGCAAATGACCCAGCGTTTGACCCAAGCCGCGCGTCAACGCGGTTTGACAATCGCCACCGGCGCCCAAGTCAAACAAATCTTGCTCGCGCAGGGTCGCGTGCGCGGCGCGCTCACCACCGCCGGCGAATATGAGGCGCCGCTCGTGATTGTGGCGGCGGGCGGTTGGACGGACAAGACGTTGGCGACCATCGGACTGACGACCCAGCTGCAATTTCAACGCGGCGCGATATTATTTTATGAACAACCGCCGAATATGACGCAAGGACATCCGTTGTTTTGGGATGTCAATGGCGAATTTTTTCTGCGTCCGCATCCTTATCATCTGAGCGCGGCGGGCATGCTTTCACCACAGCCGCAAGCGCTTCAATTCGATGCGCTCGACGAATATGTCGCGCCCGATATCGCGCGCGACGTTTCGGAATTTGTCGCGCGCGTTTGGTCGACGCCAAGCGCGCCGCCCAAACGCGCGCATACTATCGTATACAGCGTAGGCGCGGGCGGCTTGCCAATGCTGGGCCAAATGCCCGGCGCGGCGGGATTGTTCGTCGCCGCCGGTTTCGGCGCGAACGCGTTCGCCGTTGCCCCGGCAGTTGGCGAAACGATCGCGCGTATGGTCACCGACACAAGCGCGCCATCGGCGCTATCTTTTTTTCAACCCGCGCGCGCAAAGGATAATTCATAATGCTCACCGAATGGGCGCGCGCGCGCGCGCGCGCTTTTCTAAATGCCGTCGCCGTTTTTTTCAATCGGCTGGGTTTGACCCCCAACCTGCTGACGGTCATTGGCTTTTTGCTTGTATGCGCCATCGCGTTGGTCATCGCGCTGGGCTATGAAGCGTTAGGCGCGCTATTGTTGATTTTTGGCGCGGGCTTTGACGCGACGGACGGCGCGCTCGCGCGCTTGACGCAGCGCGTCACCAAGTTCGGCGCGTTTTTGGATTCGACCCTCGACCGTTACGCGGACGGCGTATTGATGTTGGCGCTCGTATGGCGCGGGATTGAATACAATAATCGTTGGATAATTGTATTAGCGAGCGTGGCATTGCTCGGCGCGTTGCTGGTGAGTTACACGCGCGCGCGCGCGGAAGCCGTCGGCTTGCAACTCAAGGAGGGCTGGTTCACGCGTTTGGAACGAATGATTATTTTGATTTTGGGATTATTCGGCACGCTATTTTTTGGACCGAACGCGCTCGTCGTCGCGCTTGCCCTTTTGGCGGTTCTCTCGAATCTCACCGCCGTACAGCGCATCAGCTTGACCAAACAAAAATTGGACGCGTAAAATTTTTTTCTGTCGCGCGTTTAATCCAAATCGGCGCAATAAAAAAACCTTTGGAAAAGCTCCAAAGGTTTTTTTTATTGCGTTGCGCGCAAATTACAAATTCGCCGCGCTGAAATTTTTTAATTGCCCTGTTCTTTTTTGATTGCCGCGTTCAGCGCCGGCACCACGTCAAACAAATCGCCGACGATGCCGTAATCGGCGACTTTGAAAATCGGCGCGTCGGGATCTTTATTGATCGCGACGATGACTTTGCTCGACGACATGCCAGCGAGATGTTGAATCGCGCCGCTGATGCCCGCCGCAATATAAAGTTTGGGCGCGACCGTTTTGCCCGTCTGACCGACTTGATGCGTGTAATCAATCCAGCCCGCATCCACCGCCGCGCGCGATGCGCCAATCGCGGCGTTCAACGTATCCGCCAATTCGTTCAACGGCGCGAACCCTTCAGGCCCCTTGACGCCGCGTCCGCCGGCGACGACCACATTCGCTTCGCCCAAATCCACTTTGGATTTTTGCTGCGCGACCGTCTCGACGACTTGAGCGCGCGGTTCCTTTAAGGTGATTGTCACCGCTTGAATCGGCGCGGCGGTTTTATTCGTCTCTGCTGGCGGCGCGATATTCGGGCGGATGCTCGCCATAATCGGAAAACTTTTCGCCTGGACCTGCGCGATCGCTTTGCCGGCGTAAACGGGGCGCGTCAACACAAGCGCGCCGTTCACGATTTGCGCGGCGGTGCAGTCGGTGGCGAGACCCCAATCGAGCTGCGCGGCAACGCGCGCGCTGACCTCTTTGCCCCAACCGGTCGCGCCGAATAGAACGACGGCGGGCTGCGCGGCGTGAATCAGCGCGGCGAGCGCGGTGGTGTAACTTTCGGGCGCAAAGTTTTGCAGCCCCGCGTCATCGGCGACATACACTTGCGTCACGCCGGTTTGCGCGAGGGTGTTTGCCCACGCGCCGACATTACTGCCGACCACCGCGCCTTGCACCGCGCCGCCTAACGCGGCGGCGAGCGGTTGCGCGACATTCACCAATTCAAAACTGACTTTTTTGAGGCCGTCCGCGCGTCCTTCGGCGATAATCAAAATATTGTTGGACATGTTTTTTATTTCGCGAAACGTTTATCGCCGGACTCTGGCGCAAAGCGGCATGCGGCTCCGCGCGAGATCCAAGACGATACGCGATTCGCTAGATTATTTTAGACTCCTCGTGCAAGAGACGCGCCAATTCTTGCGCGGCGGTCTGCGCGTCGCCCGGAATAATTTTTCCCGGTGGCCGCGCGGGCGGCGGTTCGAGTTGAATCACTTGGAATTTTGCGCCCGCCGCGCCGACGGCGGCGACATCCAAACCCAACGCGGCGGCGTTCCAATCCGTAATCGGTTTCTTTTTCGCGCCCATGATGCCTTTGAGCGAAGGATAACGCAATTCACCGAGACCTTGCTGCGCGGTGAAAATCGCGGGCAACGTCGTCGTCATGACATCGCGTTCGCCGTCCACTTCGCGCACGCAGCGCGCGGTTTTGCCGTCGGCGGCGAGAGTGAATTCAATCACGCTGTTGACGTGCGGCAAATCGAGCAGCTCGGCGACGCGTTCGGGGACTTGGGCGTTGTCCTGGTCCACCGCTTGTTTACCGGACCAAATTAGGTCAAACGGAATTTGCTTGAGCGCGGCGGCGAGAACGCGGGCGGTCGCGGCGGCGTCGCCGCCCTCAAAAGCAGGGTCGCTGAGATGCACCGCGTCGTCCGCGCCGACGGCGAGCGCTTTGCGAATTGTTTCTTTGGCATCGGCGGGGCCGCACAAGACCGCGGTCACTTTGCCGCCGTGTTGTTCCACCAGTTGCAGCGCTTTTTCCAAACCGTATTCGCCATAGGGGTCCAGCACAAAATTTAACCCTTCGGTCACCACCGCGTTATCGCGCAAGGTGATTTTGCTCTCGGTATCGGGAACACGTTTTAGCAGCGCAACAATGTTATAGGGCATACGTCACTCCTTGAAAAAATTGCCAAATCTGACGCACTGCGTCATGCACACGACTATTATCTCTAAAATGATAGCGAATGCAAGATTGAAAATCGTTTCAATGCGGCGCTAATTTGGTTCCACGCGCGAGTTACTCGCCTCTTTGGATTTCCAAAAACCGACAGGGGCTGTCTCCGAGAGCGAATTCCTAATTCGTTTGCGGGGCAAGACCTTTCGGGTTTTCGGAAACGCGAAAGGTTTACCCACAAATCAAAATGGACTCGGCTCTAGCTCAAAAGCTGCGCTAGGACAAAACGCCCCTTGCGCGCGTCCGCGCGCGGTGTTATACTTTTTGCCGCGTCAAAAACGCTGGTGTTTTTTTTCGCGCGCGATTGCGGGAGACATGGTGAATAAAACGCCGTCACAGATTCTTGAACCGACAATTTTTTTGCAGCTCCAAGAAGAGGAACGTCAACAGATGGCACAGGCCTTGATGAGCGGGCCAGGTCAAATTTTGGCAAATACGCTCATGGAAGTAGAGTATGCGCTGCCGCTGTTGGAACAAAATCCCCAGGTCGCCGCTAACGGCTTGGCGGCGCTGCGCGTGGAATTGCGCGCGGGGCTGGCGCAATTAAAAGATTTGGTCGCCGAATTGCAGCCGCCGTTATTGGATGAAATGGGGCTCGGCGCGAGTATGCGGCAATATATTGACCAGTTCGGCGAACGCACCGGTTTGCGCGTCGAATGCAAGAGCTGCAAAGATTTTCACGCGCGCTATCCGCGCGCCATCGAGCTGGCGTTGTTTCGGACGCTGCAAGAAGCGCTGGCGAATGTGGACGCGCACGCCAAAGCGACGCGCGTGAAAATCGAATTGACGCGCGGCGACGCGTTTGTGCGGCTCGAAATTCAAGATAATGGCCGCGGCTTTGCGCCGCGGCCGGCCCAAATCACGAAAAGGCGACAGCTCGGTTTGATTATCATGCGCGACCGCGTAGAATTATTGGGCGGACAGTTGAAATTATTTTCCGAAGCGGGACAGGGCGTGCGCGTGTCGGCAAGGATTCCGTATCACGGTCACACGCGCGATTCCCAAGTTCAAGGGGGGCAATCCAACGATGAGCGAAGCAACCACACCGCGCCGCGCGCGCGTCCAAGTCACGCCCGTCAAGAAGAAACAACTCGACGCCCGCGTCGCGCCAAGTCCAAAGAAAACGCGACGCGCTAAATCTCAACCTCTGGACCAAAGCGCCGCGCCACCGACGGATGAATCCGAAAAAATCGCGGTGTTGATTGTGGATGACCACCCCGTTTTTCGCGGCGGTTTGCGCGGGTTGCTCGAATTGGAAGATTCAATTCGAGTTGTCGGCGAGGCGCAGGATGGACAACAAGCATTGGATTTGACGCGCGCGCTGCGCCCCCAAGTCGTTTTGATGGATATTAATTTGCCGTTGGTCAACGGCATGCAGGCGACGCGCGAATTGACCGCTGAACGCGGCGATTTGGCGGTGATTATTTTGACCGCGTATCACGACGATGAACAGATGCTGCAAGCGATGCGTTCGGGCGCGAGCGGCTATTTTCCCAAAGAGGTCGCGCCCAGCGAATTGCTCCAAGCGATTCGCACGGTGAGTCATGGCAAATACGCGATTGACGATGACGTTTTTGTAAAACCGCAAGTCGCTAGCTGGCTCATTAATGAATTCGAGTCAATGCAGGCGAGCGCCGCAAGCGAACTGGAAGATACCTTTCGCGCGCTCTCGGCGCGTGAAATGGAAATTTTGAAATTGATTACGCGCGGGTTGAGCAACAAAGAAATCGCCAAAGAGCTGGGCATTAGCCGCCAAACGGTAAAGAATCACATGACTTCGATTTTGCGTAAACTCGCGGTGAATGACCGCACGCAAGCCGCCGTGTACGCGCTGCGACGCGGTTGGATTCGTCTACAGGATACGGAGTAGATGCGCCACGTGTCGCGCTAAAGGAATTGATTATGCCATCCGAAACTCTGGCACACGCCCAAACGGTCGCCACTGAATTGTTGACCGATATTGAACAGCTGCGTATCGAGCTGCGCGAAATCGAAGTGTTGATTCGACAGACCACTAGTGAAATCGAGCGGCAAACGCAGAAACAGAATGAAATGTCCGCGCGCTTGCGGCAGGTGGAAGCCAATTTTGATTCTTATACGCGCGAAGATGTGCGACAAACTTATGCGAGCGAACGCGACGCGCAGTTGAAATTGCTGCTGATGCGCTCGCAGCTCGAACAGTTTCAAGGCAAGCATCGCCAGCTCGATAATTATATTCAGCAGATGCGACGCTTGCATGACTTGACCGCGCGGATGGCAGAGACGATGAGCGTGGAACAGGGCGAAAGTTCGCCGGGGCATACGGTCTCGGACCATGACGCGGTGATTCAGACGATTGAAGCGCAAGAGGCGGAACGGCAGCGGCTGGCGCAGCAGATGCACGATGGGCCGGCGCAATCGTTGACGAATCTGATTCTGCAAGCGGAAATCGTGGAACGGTTGTTTGACGCCGAGCCGGCGCGAGCGCGCACGGAATTGGGTCAATTAAAAACGTCCGCCAATGTCACGTTTCAACGCGTGCGCGATTTTATCTTTGCGCTGCGTCCGATGATGTTGGACGATCTCGGTCTGCTGCCCACCATTCGCCGTTACACGCAGCAATTTGAAACGGTGAACAAGCTGCCGGTCACGCTAAATTTGAATGGCGACCGCACGCTGGCGCCGTATATCGAAGTCACGATTTTTCGCGCGATTCAGGAATTGTTGACCAATGTCGCCAAACACGCGCACGCTTCGCGTGTGCAGGTGACGTTGGATTTGAATGCGGAACCGATTACGTTGATTGTAGAAGATGACGGCAGCGGGTTTGACGCCGCGTCGGTTTTGGCGCGCGCGCGCGAGCGCGGCAGCACCGGTCTGGTCACTTTGGAAAAACGCATCGAGATGCTCGGCGGCGCCATCAATTATCAGAGCGCCACCGGACGCGGGACGCGCGTGCGCGTGGTCATTCCATCAAACTAGACCAGTTTCCGATTTGGTTTAGGGGACAGACCCTTTGGGTTTTCGGAAACCCAAAGGGTCTTTTACCCTAGACCAAACAGGAATTCGCTCTAATACGCGGCGCGCGACACGCGGATTTAAAAATCAAGGATGCGCAGGTTGCGCTTGGCACAAGTACCGTTTTCTTATTGCGGTACAGCGAATTGTACATATAATGTAATTGGCGCAAGTAGATAAATTCCATCAGAGTTTGGCGCAAGCGACCGGCGCGATAGAACCTGACTGTTCGAGAACAGAGCTCTGGCGGACAAGCGGGTTAGGGGGGAAATTCGCGGGGTCTCCACCTAACTCTTTTTTTATGTAAATGATAAAGCGTTTCGCGAAAAAAAATCAGCGCGCGGCAAAATCAGAGCATGGGCAAAGTTTGGCGGAGATGGCAATTACTTTTCCCTTGCTGCTGCTCTTGCTGATTGCGGCGTTTGAATTGGCGCAGGCGTTCACTGTGTATATTGGAATGATTAATGCCGCGCGCGAAGGCGCGGTGTATGCCACGCTGCATCCAGAGCTGCGTAATGAAGCTGATTTAAAGAATTGCAGCATTGACCAAGAGATTTGCACCAGTTATGTGGACCGTATCAAAGCGGAAGCGATCGCCTTGGGTTTGGATGTGGATGACAACTTGACGATCACGCCGCCGACAATTCGTCCCAACGACGTGGGAAAGAACTGCCCTATCACCACCACTGTTACCTATTCGCTGACGACTTTTACGAGCGGGATAAATCTGCCGCTCGTCGGAAGGTTTGGGTTGCCTTCGTCCTATCGGATTCAATATGGCGTTTCGATGCCGATTCGCGAAGCGAATACGTATGACCCGGTAGCATGTCCATGAAGCGTCAAACACTCGTTGGTTTAATTTGGCAGCGCGCGCGGCAGCGTAGCACGCCCAGCCGCCGCGCCGCGGCGTCCGCAGAAAACGCTCAAGCGATGGTCGAGTTTGCGTTGACCTTTTCAATCTTTATTATGCTCTTTATTGGCTTTCTTGGTTTCGCGGTTGTCTTTTTTGCTTGGCTGACCACAGTTTCGGCGGCGCGCGAAGGAGCGCGATTTATTATTGGCAACCCTACGGCTTCGTATTCTCAAATTCAAAATGCGATTTGTTCTAGCAGCGTAATGTTGGGCGGCAGCGTTGCCGCTTGCAAGGCTAAAAACGCGAATGAAAATATAGATAGCGATGGGCTGGAGATTACGGTTGAGCCGACCAATGTGGCGGAGCGAGTCCCCAATGCTCAAATCTCGGTGCGCGTCGAATTCCGCGCGCCAGTGCCTACTTTAGGTGTTACTTGGATTAACGGCGGTAGTATGACATTTTTGGGACCGATATGGGTATCAAGCCAGGCGGTAATGCGAATTGATCCTTAGGCAAAGGTAGGGAGAACATGAACAAAACAGTTTCTCAGGAACATGGGCAATCCATGATTTTGATAGCGCTCGGCTTGGCTGCCTTGATGGCATTTATGGCTCTGGCAGTAGACGGCGGAAATGTCTATGCCCAGCGCCGCCAAGTGCAAAATGCGGTGGATGCCGCCGCGTACGCCGGCGGACAACGGTTGGCGCAGCCCAATACCGGCTGCATCAACAATCAAATTTGCCGCGCAACCAACGGTCAAGTTTTGACCGCGATCCAAACCGCCGCAGTGCGTAACGGCGTAGAAGCCGTCGCAATTAAAGCATATTATGTGACGCGCAATAACACGGGCCAATCCGTCATTGACGACGAACTCATCGGCGCGGGCGGTCTTGGCACTGGCAGCGTCGCGCCCGTCACGCTTGACGGATTGCCGGTCGTCGGGGTTTACGTCACGGCGAATAAAGAATTTAACTCGTTCTTTGCCGGCATCGTCGGCATCAAGACCATGACTGTCGGCGCGCCCTCCACCGGTTACGGCGCGCCGCCGCCCAATCCGCCCAATACACCGCCGCCGGTTATTACCAATGGCACATGCTGCGCGGACAATCTCTTTCCCGTGACGATCCCGCAAACCACTTTTCCGGATGAAAATAAAGACGGCATTCGCGATATGCACTTTGAACAGAATGACCCGGGATACAACTATCAAATTTGGGACCGCGACGGCGACGAAGGCCCCGGTAATTTCGGATACCTGCGCTGGCGCGACGACAATTCATCCGCCACAACGCTTGCCGCTAACATGGCGGACCCGACTCGCAGCGGCAAATGGTATGTGGATGACGATGTATCCGGTTCGACCGGCGTCTCGAACAGCAACGCGGTGCGCCAACAATGGATTGACCATATTGGACAGTCTATTACAATTCCGATTTACGACACCGCAAACGGCACAGGAAATAATTTGACGTACAATATCGTCGGCTTTGCGCGTTTCAAGGTGACGGGATATTGCCGCTTTAATAATCAGCAAGGGGAATGCGGTATTGAGCAATTTAACAATAGCGATCCCTACGTGCAAGGCAAATTTCAGAATTGGTCCACCTCGCTGTGCGAAGGCACTTGCCCGAATTACGGCATCGTAACAAACACCATTCATCCGCCGGTTGACGAAACCCGCTCGTTGATTGGCGTGGTCAAAATCAATCAGCTTTTGCCCTTGGAAGATGTGGATTTGTCCCAAGTCCCGGTGGATGTCATCCATGTTCTCGACATCTCGGGCAGTATGGACTCGTCTTTTGGCAAACCCGCCGTCAAGAAAATGACTGCCGCCAAAAACGCGCTCATCAGCTTTAACAATGTGCTTTCAACTACCATTGGCGGTCAATCGGACGGAGACCGTGTCGGGTTAGCGACCTTTCCAAGGGTGGAAAACCGCCCCCAGAGAGACGCATATTCATACAACTGCGATAATAAAGGTTCAACTAGGGAATATCTATTCGGTCAAAAACGCATTGACCTGACCGCGGATATACCAGGCGTAAGATCGACAATTAATTCGCTCACACCAGGGAACAAGACACCCATCGCAGGTGGATTGTCTGTAGGACGTGCGATGGTGTTGGACCCAAATTTCCACAATCCATCCCATGTGCCGGTGATTATCTTGGCATCGGACGGTCTCGCGAATGTAAAGCTTAATGGTCAATACACCGGCTTTGGCGGCATGACATACAATCCGTTAACGTGCAATAGCCAAGCGGATCAGGACGCTATCACGGAAGCCAATCTCGCCAAATCAGATAGTAACGGCGACGGTAAACCGGATGCAATCGTCTTTACGATTGCTATCGGAACGGATTTTAATCCGGAAACGCTAAAAGCCATCGCATCGGAACCGGTGGACGACCATTTCTACACTGCCAGCGACGCCAGCTCGATGCAGCAAATCTATGACGATATTTCTGATGTCATTGCCGGCGAGACATGTCTCACCAATCAAAAAGAAATTTTCGGACCGAATGTGACGGTGCGGGTGCGCAACAAAGATACCGGCGCCACATTAAGCACAACCACAACCTCGACCGGCTATTTTGCGTTCAGCAATATTGCCCCGGGCACCTACGAGTTCCAATCCATCACCGTCAATATCAGCGGACTCACTTATGATATCTTTACCGATGGCGTAGGCGGTCCTGTGCTGAGCGACCCGCCATCCATTGAAATCGGGACGGGGGCGGGGACGTACGAAAAGAACCTCTCGCTCAAGACGGATGATCTGGTGTGTAAACAATCGAAATAAGATCTGAACGCCTCCGCTTCACAGAACATTGAACGAACTCACGCGCTGCCCACTCGAAATTGAGCAAGGCAGCGCGTGAGATTATCGGGACGATTCCATTATGGCGACACGAAATCAAATTTTGCTCGGACTCGGCGCGGCAGCATTTTTACTGACGACTCTGTTGATGTTGGGCTTGCGCCCTTTGCGCGCCGATTCGCAAGATTGCAACGGCTTGGTGTGCAAAAGCGTACACACTACCACAAACGATTTTGTCAAAGGGAAATTTTATGCGACCGGGCTGCGCAAACTGAATGACGGCGAAGTGCAGCTCTTGCCGGTCGGTCTAAGTTCGCCATGGCAAGCCACCACCAGTTTGCCCGTCAACCGCGCGGAACTGGCGCTCGTTTCTCACAACGATATTTTGTACGCTATCGGCGGCTTTGACGGCGTTAACTATCACACCACAATCTATTCCGCCACAACCTCCACCGTCGGAGATATCACCTCGAGCTGGGCTTTGGCGGATAATCTGCCCGCCGCGCGCGCCGGCGCCGCGGCGGTCATCGCGTTCAATCCCGATCCCATTTTGTACGTCATTGGCGGCGGCGCGAATGGCAACTCGAGCAAGACAATCTATTACAAAAAAATCGCCGCGAACGGCGCGCTCAATGGATCATGGAACGTAAAAAATCTGCCGACCGAAGTGATCTATTCCGGCGCGGTGGCGCGCGGCGCTAATCTATATGTGCTTGGCGGCGGCGCAAGCGGCAGCGATATTGTCTATCGTCTCTCAATTCAAGATAGCAACGGAAGTTTGAGCGACGCCGTTGAAGATATGCCGCTGCCGGAAGCGCTGAGCGCGTTGGGCGCGGTGACTTGGTACGACCCCGCGCATGATTTTCTCTATATCACAGGCGGCCAAGATTGGTCGGAAGCATCCGCAGACGTATACTATACATCTTTTAATCAGGACGGCTCGCTGCATGATAATGGCGACCCCGATTGGCTCAACACCAGTTTGACGAACGCCTTTACCGCGCACGGGACCATTCAATACAATGGCGCGATTTATGTCGTCGGCGGCAAAGAAGGCATCGCCAACAGCGAAGCGATCACCAAAGTATTGACCGCGCTCATCGAGCCGGACGGCTCGCTGCATGATTGGGGTCCACAGACCGGCAAATGGATTGTCACAGAACCCTTGCCGCAAGAGCGCTTTTTTCACGGCAGCGCGGCAAACAGCGGCGGCGAACTTTTTATCGTCGGCGGTTATGACAAACAGGGTCAACCAAAGAAAAACGTTTACCACGGTTCAACCACCGGCGCGGCATCAACGTATGCGCCCGATGGAACATATATCGGCGAACCGTTTGATATCGGGCTGAATAAACACATGACGGCGCTCAAATGGAACGCCGCCGTCGAAGATACGTCCAACAATAAAATGGCGTTGACACTGTATTATCGCGCCGCCAACGATTTGACCGCGCTCCAAAATGCGAGCTGGACGCTGGCGGGCGCGTCCGCGCAGAGCGCAAATGGTTTTACCAACACGCTAACCTTTCCTACGCGCCTAGACCAGCGTTATCTGCAATACCAAGCGGTTTTTGCCACAACCTACATTAACAAATCGCCGCGTCTGAACGCCGTCGAATTGGTTTTTGAACAAGACCCGACACCGACGCCGACGCCGACCAATACGCCAACCACCGGACCGGCCAATACGCCCACTCCGACTTGGACGCCGACCGCGACCACGCAGGCAACGCAAACGGCTACGCCGACCGTCACACCATCGTTGACGCCATCGCCAACGCCAACAAGCACAGGTTTGCCTTCGCTTACGCCCACTGTGACCAACACACCTTGCAAAGGCAAACCCGGACGCGAGAGTCAAGTCTCGCCTAACAAAGGCGCGAACCTGTTCGTGCGCCAAGTGCCTTTGGCGTGGCAAGGCGAACCCTGCGCGCAAAAATTCAAAATCATGGTAAAGTACGATAGCAAAAAGGGCGCCAAAGCCTTCAAGAAAACCAACATCATCACCAATTCAGTAACCACAGCCAAATTGGCTAAAGGACGTACGTATGTTTGGAAAGTAAAAGCTTGCAATAGCGCCGGTTGCGGCAAATGGTCCGAATGGTGGAGTTTCAAAGTCGCTAAAAAAGCGAAATAATAATCCGCATTTCAACACAAAGGGCGGCGGGCTGACCAAAGCAGACCCCGCCGCTCTTGCTTTTTCTCGCGCGTTGCCCTTACCTTTTACCTGTTGTCAAAATTATAGGTTTTGCCATACAATAGACGCGCGTGTCACGCGATGCGATAGATGTTCCGGCATTCGCGATATTTTTTCGGAGGAATTCACAGATGAAGCGTAGCGGCAGCGGTCGTATCTTTGTTCTCCTTGGCTTGGTGCTTGCGCTTATTTCAGGGGTCGGCGTTTTCTATGTGCTTGCTACCGCCGAGCCGCAAGCCACACCGGTGCAAACGACGCAACTAGTCGTTTCCTTTCAACAAATTCCCGGGCGCAGCGAAATTTCGCCCGACCAAATCGGCCAAGTGGAATGGCCTCAAACCGTTCCCACTCCAACCGGCGCGTTCGGAACTACTGCCGATGTCGTAGGCAAAATCGCAAAGAATCCCATCTATCCGGGTCAAACCATTAACACGGACATGGTCATTTCCAAAGGCGACGCCGAAGCGCAACACAGCAACGCCGCATTGATTATTGAAAAAGGCCAAGTGGCTGTCGCCATCGGCGTCGGACTCGACAGCAGCGTTGCCGAAGCGCTCCAAGCCGGCGATCGCATTGACCTCATTGTGACGTACAACGCTCAAATCCAAAACGCGATTCAAGGCAGCTCGCAATACGAGGTTTCGCAGAAAACACTTGAAAACGTCTTGGTGCTTCAGGTCGGACCATGGCCCCGTCAAGTCGGCGAACAATCTTCGCAAGGCGGCGGTTCGGTGAATGTCCTCACGCTGCAAATGACCGAACAGGACGCCATCGCCTTGCGCCATTTGCAAAACACCGCGAGCAGTTACACCTTTGTCCTGCGCGCGGCGAATGACGAACAAATTTTTACGACCGAGCCAGTGACGCTTGAATATTTAAATAAACGCTTTAACTTTAATATTCCGGGCTTGGGCCAATAAGACCAACGGGGGGCTATATTGCTATGTCTGTCTCGCGTGACAATAAAAAAATTCGCGTCTTGATTGTGGATGACATTCAAGAAACACGCGACAATTTGAAAAAACTCCTCTATTTTGAGGATGATATTGAAATCATCGGCACCGCCTCGAATGGACGCGAAGGCGTCGAACAAGCTACCGCGCTGCGACCCGACATTGTGTTAATGGATATTAACATGCCGGGCATGGATGGCATTCAAGCTAGCGAACTGATTTCACAACAAGACCCCAACATCCAAGTCGTCATGATGTCGGTGCAAGGCGAAGCCGATTATTTACGCCGTTCCATGCTCGCCGGCGCGCGCGAATTTTTAATTAAACCGTTTTCCAGCGAAGAGCTCGCCAATAGTTTGCGCCGCGTGTATCAACTCGCGCTCACCCGTCGCGTCGCCATGCCCGCGCCCGCGCCACTCGCCCCCCCCCCCGATGCCGAATACATTCAATATATTCCGCGTAAACCCCAAGTCGGAAAAATTATCGCGCTCTATTCGCCCAAAGGCGGCGTCGGCGTTTCCACGCTCGCGGTGAATCTGGCGTTGGCGCTGCAAAGCGAAACGCGCGCGCGCGTCGCCATCGTGGACGCCAACCTGCAATTTGGCGATGTCGGCGTCTTGCTAAATTTGCCGACGAGCCGCACCATCGCCGATGTGATCGAAGCCAAAGGCGACCCCGATGAAGTTCTAATGAATGGCATCTTGGTGACACACAGTTCCGGCGTCAAAATATTGGTCGCGCCGCCGCAGCCAGAAATGGCGGAACTGGTAACGCCCGACCATTTGCGCGCCATTCTTGAACTGTTACAAAAAATGTTTGACTATATTGTGGTGGACACCGGCAAAGCGCTCAACGACCCCTTGCTGACCGTATTTGATTTAGCAGAACAAATCGTCCTGGTTGCCACTGGCGAAATGAGCGCGCTCAAAGACGCCAAACTCTTTTTTGAAGTCACGCAAAAACTTGAATATCCGCCCGCTAAAACGATGCTCATTTTAAATCGCCACGATAAATCCAATCTCAACGCGCGCGACCTTGAAGCCATCATCAAGCATCCGATTACGGGCTTGGTGCCGCGCGATGACAAAGCCACCGCGCTTGCGCTCACGCGCGGCATCCCGGTTGTGCTTACACAGCGCGGGATTCCATTTAGTCAGGCGTTGTTCTCGATGGCGCGAATGCTCAAGCGCGAACCCATTCCGGCTGAAGCGTCTTCGTCCAATGCCAAGAACGCCGCGGCGGCGGCTTTGCCAACTAAAACAGCTAAACCCAAGAAACGTTTTGCGCTATTCGGACGCAGTTAACAAGACCACGAGGAACCTACCATGTCGCTTTTAAAACGTATTGAGAAAAAAGAGCCAGCGCAAACTGCGCCGCCCGCCAGCGTTGGCGGCAACAGTATGCCGCCGCCCGTCGAATCAATGTCACGGCAGCGTCAAACTCCCGCGCCGCCGGTGGACAAGATGGTCGAACTGCGCGCGCGGCTCTTGAGCAAAATCATCGCCGAATTAGACCCCAAACTCGATATTGGACGCTCGGATGATTTGCGCCGCAACGTCGAAGAACTTTTCAATCAATTTCTCGCCGAAGAATCGGACGTGGTATTGGGTCGGGTAGAACGTCAACGCTTGCTCGATCAGTTGACCGCCGAAATCATGGGCTTTGGCCCCCTTGAACCGCTCTTGCGCGACAATACTATCTCTGAAGTCATGGTTAATGGTCCCAACATGATTTACATTGAGCGCAACGGCAAAATCGAACGCGTGTCTGCGCGTTTTGACAGCGATATGCACATTATGCGTATCATTGATCGCATTGTCGCGCCGCTGGGTCGGCGCGTAGATGAAGGACAACCTTTTGTGGATGCGCGTCTCCCCGATGGCTCGCGCGTTAACATTATCATTCCGCCGCTCGCGCTCAACGGCCCGACCATCACCATCCGCAAATTCGCCAAAATCCCATTGACTTCGGATGACCTGATTCAACGCGGCGCGTTCACCAAAGAGTTTGACGAATTTGTCAAGGCGTGCGTCAAGGCGCGTCTCAACATGGTGGTCTCGGGCGGCACTGGCACCGGCAAGACCACCATGCTCAATATTTTTTCAAGTTACATTCCCAACGACGAGCGCATCATCACCATCGAAGACGCGGCGGAATTGCAGCTGCGCCAAGAGCATGTGGTCTCGCTGGAATCGCGCTCTAAAAATATTGAAGGGCGCGGCGAAGTCACGCGCGGCGACCTTGTCATCAATGCGCTGCGTATGCGCCCCGACCGCATTATCGTCGGCGAATGTCGTTCCGGCGAAGCGCTAGACATGCTCCAAGCGATGAATACCGGTCACGAAGGTTCCATGACCACCGTCCATGCCAACACGCCGCGCGACGCGCTGCATCGTCTCGAAACAATGGTTTTGATGGCGGGCTTTGACCTGCCGCTCAAAGCGATTCGCGAACAAATCGCCAGCGCCGTTGATGTCATTGTGCAGCTGGAGCGTATGCGCGATGGCACGCGCAAAATTGTCAATCTCGCGGAAATTCAAGGCATGGAAGGCGATGTCATTATCTCGCAAGAAGTCTTTCGCTGGGAAAATGCAGGCGTCAAAGACGGCAAAGTTCTCGGCGCCCTCAAAGCCACCGGCATTCGTCCAAAATTTATTGAACGCATCGAAGCCGCCGGCATTTTTCTGCCGCCAAGCATTTTTGGTTTGGACCCGCGCTTTTATCAATAACCTGCGCGACGCCAATCAAAGCGCGATTCATACGAAAAATAATTCGTAGCGGGAGGTAAAATCGGAATGGGTTTAGACGGGTTTATTTCACTTCCAATCATTATGGCAGCGGTGTTTGCCGGCGCCATTCTGATTTTATTCTTGGGACTCGCGCGCGTGCTGTCCGGACGCAATGAAATCATCGAAACGCGTCTCGATCGCTATGCCGCGCGGTCCGCCGCGCCCGCTGAGACCCAACCCAAAAAAGGACGCGGCGAACGCTTTGAGGGATTGGTCAATGAAGAGCGCAGCAGTTCGATTTCCGCCGAACTCGCGCGCGCGGATTTGCGCTTGACCCCCGGCGAATATGTCATGTTGAATCTCGGCGCCGTCGCGCTGGGCGCATTTCTGGGGCTCATATTGGGCGGCGGCACGACGACTTCGGGCTTTGTTTTAGCTTTGGTTGGAGCGCTAGTCGGTTTTTACGGACCGCGAATGTATGTGCGCTTTTTGCAAGACCGCCGCCTGAACGCGTTCAATAATCAACTCGGCGATACCATTGTCCTATTGGCGAACTCGATGCGCTCGGGCTATAGTCTGCTCCAATCTATGGAGACCGCCTCCAAAGAATTGCCGCCGCCCATGTCAACCGAATTGCAGCGCGTGACGCGCGAAATCGGCTTGGGTTTGACCACACAAACCGCCTTGGCAAACATGTATCGGCGCGTGCCGAGCGATGATTTGGATTTGTTAATTACGGCAATCAACGTGCAACACGAAGTCGGCGGCAATCTAGCCGAAATTCTCGACAATATCGCGCATACCATCCGCGAACGCATTCGCATCTTGGGCGAAATTCGCACCATCACGGCGCAGCAGCGTCTTTCGGGTTATATTCTCGCCGCGCTGCCCATCATTTTAGGGCTTCTCATTTTTACATTGAACCCGCAATACATTTCGCGCTTGTGGACCAGCAACTGCGGCTTGCTCATGCTCGCCGTCGGCTTTATCATGATTGTCATCGGCTTTCTAGTCATTCGCAAAATCACGAATATCGAAGTGTAGGTGAGGTATGCCACTGCTTCCATTGCTCGTCGCAGGTTTAATGGCGGTTGCGATAATCATTCTATTTCTGGGCATCTCGCGCAACGCGCAGACGCCCAGCCCCGCCCAAGAACGCTTGCAAATGTACGGCGTGCAACCGCGCACGCTCGAAGAAATTGAACTGCAGCAGCCCTTTACCGAGCGCGCCCTTTTGCCGTTAATGCGCGGCTTGGCGCGCCTCTTGTCGCGCACTACGCCACAGCGCAATGTAGAACAAATTCGGCACAAACTCGATTTGGCGGGCAATCCGAATAATTGGGCGCCGGCGGATTTTGTCGGCTTGCGCGGACTAGCAGCCATTTCTATCGCGGGACTTGGCACCGCGCTCGCTTTTGTGCTTGGAATGCAGCCGGGCATGATTTTGCTATTTTTGGGCATCGGCGGCATTTTAGGTTTCTATTTTCCGCTGCTGTGGCTTAATCGCGTTATCCGCGCGCGCCAACACAAGATTCAAAAGCAGCTGCCCGACGCGATGGATTTATTGACCATCAGCGTCGAATCTGGACTGGGTTTCGATGCGGCAATGGGCAAAGTGGCGGACAAATGGGATAATGAATTGAGTCATGCGTTCGGACGCGCGCTCAGCGAAATGCGCGTAGGCAAATTGCGCCGCGAAGCGCTGCGTGATATGGCCGCGCGCATCGAAGTGCCCGATTTTACAAATTTCATCGCCGCTATCATCCAAGCCGACCAACTGGGCGTCAGCATCGGCAAAGTACTGCGGATCCAATCCGAACAAATGCGCGTCAAGCGCCGCCAACGCGCCGAAGAAAAAGCGAATCAAGCGCCAATCAAGATGTTGATTCCGCTCGCCTTTTTAGTCTTTCCCTCCATCTTTATCGTGTTATTGGGCCCCACCGTTGTTATCTTTATGACGGGCGGCTTTAACATCCCTTGAACCGCTCGCGCGGCGCGGCAAAACAATCAATTTTCGCCGCGCCCTTTTTTTAACATGTCGCGCTCTGTGCAAATCACAAATCGCACGCGCCATACAGTCTTGGTGACGCGCGGCGAAATCGCGGATAATCTCTGGACACGTTTCCGCGGCTTGATGGGACGCCGCGCGCTGCCGGAAGGATACGGTTTGTACTTTCCGCGCGAATCCGCCATTCACACCTTTGGTATGCGGATCGCCATTGACGTGGTGTATCTCGACCGCGCGTGTCGAGTCGTACACCTGACAAATGTCATGCGACCTTTGCGTCTAGGGCCCCTTGTGCGCGGGGCGCGAGATGTGCTAGAATTACCCGTAGGAACGCTGGAGCGCACTGAAACGCGCGTCGGCGATTTTCTGGAAATAAAATTGCTATGACCCCGATGCCGGAACGTCTCAATGCGGCAAGGTTTGCGCTGGGCGGCAGATTGCTCGACCTTCTTTTTCCGCCGCGCTGCGTAAACTGCAAGCAAGTCGGCGGCGCATTTTGTCCGCAATGTTTCGGCAGCATTCAATTCATTCAACCCCCATTTTGTCCGCGCTGTTCGCATTGGCTTGTTTCCGCGAACGCGCCCTGCCCCGCTTGCCGCGCGCAGCCGCGTCTCATTACGCGCGTGCGCGCCGCGGCATGGCACGAAGGCGCGATCCGTCAAGCTATTCACGCGTTGAAATATAATCGGCGGCGCGATGTCGCCGCGCCCTTGGCGACGCTCCTCGCGCCATTGTGTCTCAACACTGAATCAAAACCGGATTTGCTTACGAGCGTGCCACTGCATCCCGAACGACAACGCGAACGCGGTTATAATCAAGCGGAAGAGCTCGCCAAACAAACCGCGCGGCGCAGTGGCGGCACATATGCGCGATTGTTGGAACGCACCCGCGCGACCGCCGACCAAATCGGTTTAAACGCGCAAGAACGGCACGCGAATGTGCGCGACGCGTTTCGGGTCAATGCGTCTATCCAGCTACAAGGCAAGCAAATTGTATTGATTGACGATGTATACACGACGGGCGCGACATTGGACGCCTGCGCCGCGGCATTATTCGCGCGCGGCGCAAGCGCGGTCTATGGCGTGACCGTCGCGCGCCCGCGTTAATTCGATTGTCCTTTACCAAAATAAATATTGTTGGACCGGCGCGTTCATGGCGCAAGCCAAATTTTACGCGGGGGACGCCCGGTCGAGGAGGCAAAGATGCAGCTGCATATTACGGGCAAGAATATGAATATCACGGAGCGCACCGAAAGTTATGTGCGTGAAAAGCTCGAACGGCTGGATCGGCATTTGAGCGAACCGGTGGAGGCGCGGGTCGAACTCGCTACCGAAAACACAAGAAATGTTCACCAACGCCAAATCGTTCAAGTGACCCTTTATAAAAATGGCACGATTATTCGCGCCGAAGAACGCTCGGCTGATTTACGCGCGGCGGTGGACGCGGTGGTTGATAAACTGGACAAACAAATCCGCCGCTACAAAGGCAAGCGCGAACGCAAACGCCGCGCGCCGGTGGGCTTGGGCGAAGCGGTCGCGGAACATACCGAGTCATTTGAATCCGAGCCGCTGATTGTGCGCACCAAGCGTTTCAAAACTCTGCCCATGAGTCCGCCCGAAGCCATAGACCAGATGGAATTGTTGGGACATTCGTTTTATCTGTTCCTAAATCAACGCTCGGGCGAGGTGAATCTCGTCTATCGTCGCAGCGATGGAAATTATGGCGTGCTAGAGCCGCAGCTCGATTGAAATCCCAATGGTGGCAGTTTCATTCTGCCACCATTTTTTTAAATTAAAAGTGACAAAATAAGCGATTTGTTATATGATAACTCGGTAGGGCGGGACGTTTGCGGACGAGTCGTCAGGCAGCGCCCGCCCACTTTCGTAATATTTGACGAAAGCGTTTAACAAAACAAGGGCATTCATTGGTTTGCCCGAATCAAAACGAGGCGAGCAGCAGCGCGTTATTTTTTGGACTCTTGGTTGTGTTCGGCGGATCCTTTTTTTCCGCTGATGCGAGAAATTGTTCTCGGCAAACTGCGTGTGAGCGCTTCCCTATTGAGGCGCCCCTTTGGGCGCGCGTTCAATTTGACGCCAGAAACCATCTTTATAGTGTTTAGCGTTGGCTAGAAATTTTTTCGGCTGCGCGCGCATTTCTCTATTTTGGTTTCGCCCGGCGCGGTACTCTGATTTACACCGAGCCATAGGAACGCTCCTCTGTCAGAATTTTGCATTTGACTGTCGCAAAAAAGACCCTGCCCCTCCTTCGTCCATTTGAACAATCCATGACCGTTTTCGAGCGCGCGTTTTCACGCGCAGGCGCGACGCGTGCTTGCGCGTCTGATCGCGCGAGCCGTCATGCGGTTGTTCCACCCAAGGAAGGGTTCACGTGCCACAACGCAAGAAACAATCAAATAAAAGCGCGGCGCCGCAATGGCGCCGCATGGATTTGCATCTGCATACCCCCGCATCGGCGGATTATCGCGAGACGGGCGTAACTTATCTCGATATTTTAAAAAAGGCGGAGCAAAAGGGTCTCGATATTATCGCCATCACGGACCATAATACCGCCGCGGGCTTTCGACGTTATCAAGATGAAATTGACGACCTCGAATTGCTCGAACGCCGCAAACGACTCACCGACGAAGAAAAAGCGCAGCTCGCGGAATTCCGCCGCTTGCGCGAAAAAATTCTCGTCCTCCCCGGTTTTGAACTCACTTGCACGCTCGGCTTTCATGTGCTGGGAATTTTTCCGCCCGAGACCACCGTCCGCGAACTTGAACACTTGCTCTTGAATTTGCATGTGCCGCCGGAAAAATTGGATGTTGGTTCCGGCGAAGTCGGCGCCACGAGCGATGTGCTGACCGCGTATCGGCTCATTAACGAAGCGGGCGGCTTGGCCATCGCCGCGCACGCCAACTCTTCGCACGGCGTCGCGATGCCCGGTTTTGATTTTGGCGGCCAAACGCGCATCGCCTATACCCAAGACGAAAATTTGCACGCGCTCGAAGTGACTGACCTCACTTCCAAATCGCGCCGCCGCACGCAGATGTTCTTTAGCGGCACAAAACCGGAATATCCGCGCAAAATGCACTGCATTCAAGGCAGCGACGCGCATCGCTTGAACGGCATTCCAAGCAACAATCAGGAACTCGGCGTCGGCGACCGTCCCACTGAAATCTTGTTACCCGAACTCGCGTTTGACGCTATTTTGGATGTTTTTCTCGGACGCGATTTTTCCAAGACACGTCCGTATATCCCCGCCGCGCTACATGAATTCGACCCGTTGTACGCCGCGCGCGAAGAAGGCGATTCATTGGTGCAAGCGTTTCACGAAAGCATCGGCAAGCACGGCGTGGACCGACGCATTTTGCAAGATGTCGTCGCGCTCGCCAACACCAATGGCGGCACAATTTATATCGGCGCATCCGCCAACATTCGGCAGCCGATTCAAGGCGTGCCAAAACCGCTCGAGACCGCGAATCATCTGCGGAATGAAATCAATAAACATATCGTGCCGCCACTCGACGCGCAAATTGATACGCTGAAAACAGCGGGCAAAATAATTTTGCAAATGATTGTGCCGCGCGGCAGCGACGTGCCTTATGCGTTGGATTCAACGCAAATCTTTGTGCGTTCGGAAAATGAAACTTCGCTCGCCGTGCGCGATGAAATCGTCAATCTCGTGCGCGACGCGGTGGCGGTTGAATTCGCGGCGCGCGTGGAAAACGCGCCCCTGGAAGCCGTCGCCGCCGTTGAATCAGTGGAAGCGTTCGCCCAAGCCCAAGAGAAAAGCGAAGCCGCCGCGCCAAAACTCGCCAATCCGCTCCCTCGCACCGGCGTTGAAATCGTCGCCTCGAAAACGCGCGCCAAAGGCGACCTGCAATATACGATGCGCGACTTGCGCAACAATCGCATCATTCACAATGTTACGCGTTCCAGCGCGCGCAAATTATGGCAATACGCCATCGGCGAGTACGATAACAAGGCGGCGGAAAAAGCGGATATCCATTGGCTCGGCCAAGTCGGCGTCTTGAAAGCCAGCGAACGCGCGGGCAAGGTGCGTTACGATTTGGCGCAGCGCGATTCGACGGGCGCGCTGCATGTATATTATGGCGTCACCGATGACGGCATTCACGGCATTTGGAAAGATTTGGTCGAGAGTATCACCACGCCACTGGCGATCGAATCTGACGAAGACGAAACCGTTACCGCTCCTGCCATAATGACCGATGAGCTTGGAGCCGCCGAAGCAGACCTGGCAACAACTCGCGCCGCGATAGATGCCGTCACCGAAGCAGACCTGGCAACAACTCGCGCCCCGGCAGATGCCGTCACCGATTCCGCGCCCGACGAAATGCTTTTGTCCGCCGCCGCCGAATCGGCAACGGACGCCGCGCCATTTCCAATAATTCCAGCGCTCCTCATCACGCCCGGGCGCAGTTTGTTTCCGCCGCCCGATTACGATTTGACGCCCTCTACGTCCGAGACAGATGATGTATCCATCGCGCGCGACGAGCCAACGCCGATCGCGTTCGACGCGCGCAGCGAGTCAACCGCGCCGCCGCCATTTACGTTTGCGGAAGCGAATTCTTCCGAACCCGCGGCAGCCGCAGAGATTGCTGTCAAAACCGCGCCCGAAATAATTTCGGAATCGCCGCATTTGGACGCGTCAAACGTCGAACTGCCTTTCGCGCTCGAAATCCCGGATGCGCCAACGACATATGCGGTTTTTACGCCGGTCGAAATTGTCTCGGGCCAAACGCTTGCGCCGATTGTGGAAATTCCAAACAACGCAGCGGATTTGACTCCACCGACGATAGACGTCAATCTCCCAGACCAATTTATCATCACGCGCACGGACGAATCCGCGAGTTCTGAAACTGAGCAATAACTCGGACAACGCGATAGCCAAAAGCGAACGGAAAATTTCCCGTTCGCTTTTTTTTTCAAACTCGCGCGCGGCGCGCTTTTTTGATACAATAGCGTCATCCATGAAACGATTGAGCTTGCTATTGCTATGGCTCGTAAGCGCGACATTGCCATTGACCGCGCGCGCGGATTCGCCCTCGCATCTGGTCGCGTACGGCGAAACGCTGTTCTCTATCGCGCGCAAGTACGACGTCGCGCCGCAAACGCTCGCCAACGCGAATGGGCTAACCTTATCAAGTTGGGTGTACGCGGGACAACGTTTGGTCATCCCCAGCGACAGCGCCGCCGCGCCCAACGCGCCCGACACGCCAAGCCAAATTACGCCGGGCAAAAGTTATCTCGTCCGCGCAGGCGATACGTTATATTCCGTCGCGCGCCAATTCGGCATTTCAGCGCAAGCCATTGCTGACGCGAATGACATTCCACCGAACGGTTTTTTGTACACCGGTTGGACGATAAAAATTCCCGCCGCCGCGGCGCCAAACTCAGCCCCTTCTACAAACAATCCAACGAACGCGTCCGCCGCGCCGCCAAATAATCCGCCGGCGCAAGCATTGCCGCAAAATAACGCGTCCGCCAGCTCAAACGGCGCGTCACCCAACGCCAGCGTCGCGCCCGTCAACACCACCGCTGTCTCGTACATTGTCCAGCCCGGCGATACCCTATTCCGCATTGCGGTTCGGCATGGCGTGACGATTCAGGCGATCACGATTGCCAATACTTTGCCAACCTATTTTGTCTATGTCGGACAGCGTTTGACGATTCCGGGCGCGACGACGAATGCGCCGCCGGTTAACGCAGACGCGCCATCCGCTAACAATGCGCTCTTGAGCGATGCCAGCGCGTTGAAAATTTCGGGCGTGCCGTTGTATCGGCAGCAACAAACTTTGACGTGCGAAGAAGCGGCAGCCGCGATGGCGACTGGGGGCGCGCTCTCGGAAAATCAAATCGTCGCCGCGATGGAGTTTAGCGAAAATCCATTCGAGGGAATTCGCGGCAAAACTAATTTTGAATTGTATGGCGGTTTGACCCATTACGGCACGTACGCGCAAGGGTTAAAAAAGGGGTTGACTAAATTGGGGCGCGCGTCAACGGTCTATTACGGACAACCGTACGAAAACTTCAAAGCAAGCATCCTCGAAAATCTGCGGCAAGGGCGTCCGGTGATTTGGTGGACGACGTGGCGCGAATCGTACCAAACGCCGCGCGAGCTCACTCTCGCTAACGGCGACCAAGTTCGTTTGACACCCTACGAACACGCCGTTTTAATTGTCGCCGCCAACGCGCAAGGCATCACCTACCATGACCCATACGACGGCAGCGTGCGCTTTACCAGTTGGGCAAATCATCAGCGCACATCGGGCTATTTCAATAATATGGCGTTGGTGGTGTACTAGCGCGGGCTTGCTTTGACGCAAGCGTTTGAAAAATCTTATTCCGCCAATTCACTTGGCTGGTGATTATCCACATCTCGAAAACATAGCGGATTTCCAGACCCAAAGGGTTTTCGAAAACCCTTAGGGTCTGGAAATCCAGGTAATCACCAGTAACCCCCCATTGACAATGCCGCGCTGCGCCGCTATCATCTTTACCCATGAATAACGGATTTGGCAATCGTCCCCGCGCGCGCGATCTGGGCATCGTCATCGGCGTATTACCGCCCGGCGCGTATAATGCTATCACCGATGTGCCGGGCGTGCGCGTTGGACACAGCACCATCATTCAAGGCAACGGCGCGTTAATGCCTAGCCAAGGTCCGATTCGCACCGGCGTCACCGCAATCATTCCGCATCCCGGCGATTTGTTTTTAGAAAAAATCACGGGCGCCGTCGTCCGCATCAATGGCTTTGGCGAAGTCACCAACACCCAACAGATTGACGAGATGGGCGTGATGGAAGGCCCCATTATGCTCACCAACACGATGAATGTGCCGCGCGTCGCCGACGCGGTGATTGATTGGGCATTTGAACATTCTAACGATATGAGCGTGACGACATGGGGCATTTCGCCCATCGTCGCCGAAACCAGCGACAGCTATTTGAACGACGCGCGTGGACGCCACGTGCGGCGCGAACATGTCTTTGAAGCCATTGCCAGCGCGCGCGACGGCATCGTCACCGAAGGCGCGGTGGGCGGTGGCACCGGCATGATTTGTTACGATTTTAAAGGCGGCATCGGCACAGCTTCGCGCGTCTTGCCGCCGGACGCGGGCGGTTTTGTCGTCGGCGCGCTGGCGCAAACAAATTTCGGTTCGCGCGCGAAACTGCGTATTGACGGTGTGCCAGTCGGGCGCGCGCTGACGGATTACGATGAACGCATCCAACGCGAATCGCAAGGCAGCGTCATTGTCGTCATTGCCACCGACGCCCCCATGTCTTCGCGCCAATTAAAACGGTTGGGCATGCGCGTGACTTTTGGCCTCGCGCGCACCGGCACGCAAGGCGGCAACACGAGCGGCGATTTTGCCATTTGCTTTTCCACCACGCGCAATCGTCCGCATCATTCCACCATGCCCACGCTGCAGCTGCCCCAAGTCGTCGAAGATTCGGCGGTCATTAACAAATTGTTCGAGGCAGTGGTCGAAGCGACCGAAGAAGCGGTACTCAATTCCTTGTTCAAAGCCGAAACAATGCGCGGACGCGATAATCGTATCATCCATGCGCTGCCCATTCAAGAGACAATGGAAATTATGAAACGGCACGGGTATCCTATCAAGTAACCAACTAACATGCGTATTGGCATTTTGACAATTTCCGACCGCGCCTATCAAGGCGTGTACGAAGACGAATCAGGTCCCGCGTTGATTGAATTGGTCCAAGAACATTTTCAACAGCTGCATGACTTGTATCATATTGCGCCCGATGATTTCATGGAAATCAAGCGCGCGTTGGAAAAATGGTGCGACGACGCGCACATGGATTTGATTTTGACAACCGGCGGCACTGGTTTTGCGCCGCGCGATGTGACGCCCGAAGCCACGCGCGCGACGTTGGAACGCGAGGCGCCGGGCATTATTTACGCGATGCTCGCGGCGAGTCTGCAAAAGACGCCGCACGCGATGTTATCGCGCGCCGTCGCCGGCATTCGTGGACAAACGCTGATTGTCAATTTGCCCGGCAGCCCCAAAGCCGCGCGCGAAAATTTGCTCGCGATTCTGCCCGCGCTCCCGCACGCGTTGGAGTTGCTGCGCGGCCAAGGCGACGCTTCGCACGCGTTGGAACATCCGCTTGACACCGCCGAACGCGAACTGCAAGAACGAAACATGCAGGATTAAGTTTTTGATTTTTTATTTCCAGTCCGTTATCCCCTAATCGCTATTGCCGCCGATGGCTCTATATACCGCAACCGCCGAACGACCGCGTCTTTCCACCTTTCGCCAAGCGATGCTCTCGCTCTATTGGTTCGGCAACGGCGTGCATTGGACGATTATTTTAATTACCACTTTGCCCGCGCAAGCCGAATTGATTGGCGGCGGCGCGGTCAAGGGCCAAACGCTCGGGATCGTGTTGGGCTTTGGCGCGTTTGTTTCAATGATTGTCGCGCCCGTTTTTGGCGCGTTGAGTGACCGCATCATTACGCGTTTTGGCAGACGGCATCCGTGGATGGCGCTCGGCACAACGCTGAATGTCATCGGCTTGTTTGCGCTGGCGTACGTGCCGCGCGCAAATGATTTGTCCACGCTGCCTTTATATATTTTCGCGTTCATGTGGGTCGAGTTTTGGAATAATGTCGCCACGGCGCCCTATTCGGCGTTGATTCCCGACCTTGTGCCAGCGGAACAACGCGGCAGCGCGTCGGGTTGGTACGGCTTGATGAATATCTTGGGCACATTCGTCGGCGCGCTCGCGCCATTTTTATTTACCCGCGGCGGCGTCACCGATCTCACAGCTTTGTATTGGTTCGTCGCGGCGATTTTGATTTTAACCACGCTCGGCACTATCCTCTTTACGCGCGAACCTCCAGTGACCAAACAACCGCCGCCATTTGATTTCGGACATTTTGCGCGTCATTTATTTTCGCCGCTGCGCGACCACGATTTTCGCTGGGTCTTTATGACGCGCTTTCTCATGGTCATGGGCACATTCACTGTCCAACAATTTTTGCAATATTATATGAACGACGTTATCAAAGAATTTAATTTTCTCAATCGCTTTACCGCGTCCAACGCGATTGAGGCGACCAGCGTCTTTTTAATTCTCTTTTTAGTGGGCGCGCTGCCAAGCTCCATCACCGCCGGCATTCTTTCGGACAAGTACGGGCGCAAATTGATGGTGTACATTTCGAGCGCCTTTCAAGCGTTTGTGCCAATTATTTTTGTGCTCTACGCGCCCAGTTTTACGTTCGCGGCAACGCTCGGCCTGATTTTTGGCATCGGTTATGGCGCGTATCAATCGGTGGATTGGGCAATGGCGAGCCAAGTTTTGCCGTCGGAAGATGATTACGCCAAAGATATGGGCGTATGGCATATCGCCATGACGCTGCCCCAAGTGATTGCAGTGCCGATTGCGGGCGTGCTGCTCGATTACTTTAATCGCGTCGGCGCCGAGACCGGCCGCGTGCCGCCGACTTTTGGCTATACCGTTATCTTTGCGCTAGCGACACTCTATTTCATTTTAGGCACGGTCTTGGTGCGACGAATTCGCAAGGTGCGCTAAAGCGAACAATAAAAATCGCTCGCCACATTCCATTTTCAATCGCCCGTCCGCAGCGAATAAAAATAAAAGCGGATACGACAAATTTAAAATTTGTCGCGCATTTGCAAGAGGAGAAATCATGCGCGCAGTACGCATTCACGAAACTGGCGAACCCGACGTTTTACGTTATGACGAGATTGACACGCCTGCGCCCGGCGAGAATCAGGTGCGCGTGAAATTGAACGCGATTGGCATCAATTACATTGACGTTTATCATCGCGTGGGTTTGTATCCGCTGCCGCTGCCCGCGATTCTTGGGCGCGAAGGCGCGGGCGTGATTGACGCGGTGGGCGCAAATGTAACTGACGCTAAAATTGGCGAACGCGTCGCGTTTGTCTTGGACGCGCCATCGTACGCGGAATACGCGCTAGTGTCCGCGCAGCGCATCGTGCGCGTTCCCGACGCGGTTTCATTCAAAGACGCGGCGGCGGCGTTGTTGCAAGGTCTCACCGCGCATTATTTATGTTTCAACACATATCCGCTCAAGCCCAATGAATGGTGTCTGATTCACGCGGCGGCGGGTGGCGCGGGACAACTAGCCGTCCAAGTCGCGAAAATTCGCGGCGCGCGCGTCATCGGCACCGTTTCGACGGAGGAAAAAGCGCGCGTCGCACGCGCAGCCGGTTGCGATGAAGTGATCCTATATTCGCAAACAGATTTTGTGGCAGAAACGCGGCGAATCACCGCCGGCCAAGGATTGCCCGTCGTCTATGATTCCGTCGGCAAGGATACTTGGCAGGGCAGTCTAAATTGTCTCGCGCCGCGCGGCATGTTAGTATTATGGGGCAACGCTTCGGGCGCGGTCCCGCCGATTGACCCGCTGCTCTTGATGAACAAAGGTTCATTGTATCTCACGCGCCCGACGCTTGGACATTACATCGCGACCCGCGCGGAATACGCGGCGCGCGCGAACGATTTATTTCAATGGATGGCGGAAGGAAAATTACGCGTGCGAATTGACAAACAATTTTCTTTGCGCGACGCGGCGGACGCGCATCGTTATCTCGCCAGCCGCGCCGCGATGGGCAAAATATTACTCATCCCGTAGCACGCGGAGCTGGAAGATTGGAGATTGGAGATTGGAAAGTGGAGCCGCAAACTTTATTTTCGAATCTCTTGAAAATATGGGACTCGTAGAACAACTGAACGCCGACTTGAAAGAGGCGCTGCGCAATAAAGAGGCGACACGCCTGAGCGCGATTCGAATGCTCAAAGCGGCGATTACGCAATTAGAATATACCCGCACCGACGCGAAAAATCCCGATTACAACGAACCGGTGAGCGAGAACGACCTGCTGCGCGTGGTGGAAAATCAAATCAAACAACGGCGCGAAGCGATCGAGCTGTACACACGCGGCAATCGTCCCGATCTCGCGGCAAACGAACAAGCGGAATTGGAAGCGTTGAGTAAATACATGCCGCCGCCAATGACGCGTCAAGAAATTCGCGCGGTCGCGCAGCAAGTGATAGACGAATTAGGGACGCGCGAATTTCCCAAAGTCATGAAGGAAGCTGCCGCGCGTACACGCGGGCGCGCCGACGGAAAATTGGTGAACGAGGTTGTCAAAGAATTGACCGCAAATTAGAGCAGATTCTTATTTGGTCTAGCGTAAAAAATCTTTCGAGTTTCCCAAAACATGAGCTGCGCGCACGCGGCAACGCGTTATTTTCAATACGCCTGACCTTGCTCATGTTTTATCCTCCCACATAAAACGCGCCAGCGCGAGTTTGACAATATACTCATACGCGCCTTGCCGATTCAACAAGCCGCGCGTCAAAATGCCAATCGCGCCTTGCCCGCGTTTTACATCTTGCGTTTGCGCGTACTCGTCCATCGCTTCGCCCAATTCGCGCCCATCGCGCAAGACCCGCTGCGCAATCGTTTGCGGCAGCAGCATATTCGCCGAGCCGCCGACGCTGACGCGTCCATCCCGCGCCATAATCACGCACCACGCATTCGTCATTACGCCAAACTCGGTTTCGATGATGCCGCCCTCTAAACCGAAACCCCATTCAGCATTTGTCAATTCCAACGCGGCGCGCGCGCGATTCGCTGCGCCGCGTCGCGTCTCCGGGTCGCCAATGGGTTGCGCGGCAACGCCGGAAAAAACATCCAGCGTGACAATTTCCAAATCGGCATATAAAACGCGCAGCGTATTTTCAACGGCGCGCGTTTTGGTGGGATTGGTCGAACCAATGGCTATTTTCATCACATGCGGCAATGGACGCGGAATATTGCGCGCGGCGAATTCAGACTGGCCTTTCTAGCGCTTTTGAAAATTCTGCGTCCCTTTGCGACAGCCCCCGTCAAAATGAAATTTCACAAACGGTGAAATTTGCCGTCCGTTTGGATCCACCATCCAAATCCAAAAATCGCCATTGCACGCTTTATTCCCGCAAATGAACGTGACTTTATAATTGCCATCCTTGTTCGATTCCGCCGGATTATCGCTAATGGGCGACCCGCCCGCGCCTGACGAGGCTTGCACACGTTGCCCAACAGCGCCTTTATTGTTGGCGGTGATTTTACCCGAGACTGAAGATTCCGTATCCGAGCCGCCATCACATGACGCATTGCCCGCGGTGGTCCACATAAAAAATACTGTCGGACTCGGTTGCGCGGTCGGCGGCGGCGGCGGTTGAGTTGGCGGCACAGCGGTCGGCGGACGTTTGGTCGGCGGACGTTTAGTCGGCGGCGGTTCGGTCGGCTCGTCGGTGGGCGGCGGCGCTTCGGTGGGTTCGGGCGTTTCGGTGGGCGGCGGCGTTTGAGTCGCCAAAGGAATGGGCGTAAAGGTTGGACGCTGCGCGGCGCGCGTGGTGTGCGCGCGCGTTATCGTCGGTTCCGCGCCCCCCAAGAGATTGGCGGTCCGACACGCAAGTAAAAAGAGCGCGCTGACAATCATCAGCAGCGCCAAAGAGCGCCGATGCGAGATAGAAATCATTTTAACGTTTATTAAAATCGAGCGCGCCGCGACGACATTGATTGTCGAAAATAAATTTTACGAATGGCGATGTCTGGCGCATCTCGGCGTCCACCGTCCACACCCAAAACGCGCCATCGCACGCTTTGTTGTCGCACACGAACGTAACTTGATAATTACCTTGCGCGTTCGAGACAGCGGGTTCATCGCTGATAGGTTCCGCGCCGGGGCCAGCGGAAGCGGTCACGCGCTGCCCTTCCAATGGCGCGCCATTTTCGAGAATGCGCCCACGCACCACCGACGCGCTATTATCGCCCACACCACAATGCGGCGTTCCCTCGGGCAAAAATTCCAAACCGGCATTCGGGTCCTCGGTCGCCTGCGTCGCCGCCGAAACGCTTGTTTTTCGCGTTGGCGTCACGCGCGCGGAACGCGCGCCGCCGGTCAAAAGTTCAGTGGTGCGGCACGCCAACAATAATCCGATTGTCAAAAGAACGCACCCAAAGACAAAACGCGTATGGTTTGGCATGAACAAATTTATTCTACGCAGAACAAATTATATTATCACACGATTGCGACATCATTAAAAATCCGGCGCGCTGAATCAAGGCGCGCCTACTCAACGATAGAAATCGGTGATGCCTACCTGACACGAGGTCGCAGTCATCTGTTCCTGCGTATTAAAAAAACGGCCCTCGGACAATACTTGATTTCTGCCGTCTACGATAAAGACCCACCAGTTACCCGCGAGCGCCGCGCCTTCAAGCAGCCCCAGTTGATAATAGCCGGGACGCAACGGATCGGCTTGATTCGGGTTGTTGGGATCGTTCCCCGAAATAAAATCGGGAATCACCGGCGGACCGCCCATTGCGTACGAAACGCGCACGCGCACTCCATTTTTCGGTTTATCATTTTCGTAAATCGTTCCGACCGCGCGCGTATTCTCGCCGGGTTCGCAGCGCTGCATGATGACGCAAAATTGTTGTGGACAATGTGTCGGAATGCGCGTCGGCGTATAGGTATTGGTCGGGGTCGGTGTATAGGTCGCCGTCGGCAGCGGGGTATCAGTTGGAATAGGCGTATCGGTCGGCAATGGCGTATCGGTCGGCAATGGCGCTTCAGTCGGCGCAATGATTTCTACCGTCGCGGGAATCGGCGTACGCGTTGCGCGCGGCGGCACGCGCGTGTCCGTCGGCGGCGCATCGGTCGGTTGCATCGTCAACAATGCCTGCGCCACCAAAGTCGGCACGAGCTGCGCCATTTCAGTCGCATTGAGCGTTGGCTGCGGATTGTCGGGATTGGTTTGATTATCGCGCGCGAGCGCGGTGAGCGTGCGCTCTACAGCGAG
Source organism: Anaerolineae bacterium (assembly GCA_021463195.1). Taxonomy (GTDB): domain Bacteria; phylum Chloroflexota; class Anaerolineae; order UBA4142; family SHND01; genus SHND01. The sequence goes on along the minus strand of JAJTXZ010000002.1, from coordinate 38,277 downwards.
ATTCACCGCGTCCGTCACGACGGTTGGAGTGGCATTATCGCCGGGGCCCGAAACATTCAATGAAAGACTGCAGCTCAAAGAAAAAATCACCGCGCCGCACAACCAGAGCGCGCGGTTCAGCGTACGAAATCCACAAAGGCGTGTTGACAATTTGCGGGATTGTTCGGGTCGTCGTTGGTATGAATGAGTTTCGCTTCGGAAATTTGCTTGGTTCCGTTCGCGCGGTCTACGACAAAAATCCACCAGTTCCCCTCACGCGGCGCACCAGCCACGATTTGTAGAATATAACGTCCCGGATTGTTTGGGTCGGGTTGACCCGGATTGATGGAGTCAGTGCCGCTGATAAAATCATCCACCATCGGATAGGCGCCTTGCGCTTTAGCCACGCGCACCGCGACGCCGTTTTCAGGGACGCCATTGTTATAGACGATGCCTTCAACCATTGTGTTCCCCGCGTCCGGCTGGCAGCCGCGATACACGACGCAATATTGTTGCGGGCAGCGTGTGGGCGCGGGCGTCGCGGTCGGTCCCGTCGGCGTGGGCGGTTCGGTCGGCAATGGTTTTTTCGTCGGCGCGGGCCGTCGCGTGTCCGTCGGCGGCGGCGCTTCGGTCGCGGGAATTTCAGTGGGCGGCGGCGCTTCGGTGGGAATAAATTCCGTCGGAGTTTGGGTTGGCACGCGCGTGGGACGTGTGTGCGTCGGCGCGCGTAATGTGGCGGTGGCATCTTGCGGCGCGGACGCCGCGGGGTCATTTTGCGCGACGCGCGGCGTCCACGCGTTGGAAAGCAAGTCAGCGGTGCGACATGCCAAGAGCGCGCCACTCACACTCAACACCAACAACCAAATTCGCAATGAACGTATTTTCAAAAACGGCTCGCTCTTAATGATAACGCTGCACACGGAACCGCCACAGCTGCGTCGGTTCCTCCGCGCCGATAAACGCTTTTTGCTTGGCAATCGCGACTTGCTGTTCAGCGGTCTTGACCTGTTCCAACATGGGCAAAAGCAAACCGCGCCGCGTTCCCGCGCGGTCGGCTACGATGACGCCATACACTTGCGGGTCCAATTCCGCCACCGATTGAATGGCTTCCGGCTCGCTCAACACATCCACCGAAATATCCAAGTCATCCAATTCCCACACTTGGATGGGAGAAAAGCGCGGGTCGCGTGTGGCAGAAGCAATCGCGTTTTCAATGACTTCCGCCGCGACATTCGCGCGCGTCGGCGCAAAAGTTCCGACACAGCCGCGCAAAGCGCCGTCCCTTTTATGCAGCGAAACAAACACGCCCGCGCGCAGCATCAGATACGGCGCCAATTCGGGAATATCCGGAATAGACGCGCGTTGCCCACGTCGCGCATATTCAGCTATCGAATATCGCGCGAGCATAACCAACGGAGACGCGGAATCTGACATGGCGCGAATTAAATTTATTACGGTTTAAAGAATGAGATGAACGCAGCCGTATTCGGACATTTATTAATCAGATCGTCCTCATTGTGTCCCATATCCAAATGCACAGGGCCCCCGGCGTCGGATAAAGGTTGGTCTTGGCCATTCACCACCCAGAAATACCAGGTTTCATCCTTGACCGGACCGCTGCCGCTGCGCGTAAAGGTAAAATCGCCGCTGACATCGGTTTTCACTTTGTCCAAAATCGTGCCATGCGGCGCGTCCGACATGACCACAATCATGCCTGACATTTTGGCATTACATTTGTTGTCGTTGCAGACCGAACCCTTGATATACGCGTTGCCCGCGTGCGTGCAAGTGACGATGGATGCTTTGTATGGAAATTTTGGGGCTTCGGTAGCTGCCGGCGGCGGCGGCGCGGTCGGCTGCGGCGGCGCGGTCGGCTGCGGCGGCTTGGTCGCTTTGACTGCCGGTTTTTTGGTCGGCGGCGCTTCGGTGGGTTCTTCGGTCGGCGGCGCTTCGGTGGGTTCCTCGGTCGGTTCAAGCGTCGGAATCTCGGTCGCTTCCGGCAGCGGCGTGAATGTCGCGCGCGCGACGCGCGTCGAGCGGCGAGTCGAGGTCGGCGCAGCTTGCGAGGCAAAGGGCAGATTTGTGCTGACGCTGCAGGCTAACGATACCGCTAACGCGGCGGCGCACAACAGCGTCATCGAAACGGTGCGTTTCAACTTCATGCGACGAACATACCTCCAATAAGTTTCACAGTTTGGACAGACAAGAATGCGGAGAACGCGCGCGGCGCAAACGACCAAGCGCCTCATCGCGCTGGCAAAAATTGAGCAGGCAGACGCGTGCGGGGTGATAGCGTCACAAACAGGGGCAATTATACAAGGGCTTGGCAAATCTCGAAAATAATTTCAATTTTCATTTTCGATTCCGTCCCTTTTTTTCACTCCGCGTTATTTTGATTTCACCGCGATAACTTGGCGCAAAATCGGAAATAATCGTGCAGCGCCGCAAATCAATCATACGCGAACGCAAACGCGGTTCGATTTCTTCAAGCGGATACAACGTTGTAAAAACAGTGGGCAAGCGCGCGGCGTATCGGTAATTCACGATTTGAAATAATTTCTCTTTTGCCCACGGCGTCGCGCTTTCGGTGCCCAAATCGTCCAGCGTCAAAAACGGCGCGCTGCGAATTTCATCAAAGCGGCGGTCGTAGGAAACAGGACTGTGTGGATTGTACGTCGCGCGCAAATGATCCAACAAATCTGGCACGACAATAAATAACGGTTGGTCGCCTTTTTCTTCGCGATAATTCGTAATCGCCGCCGCGAGATGCGTTTTACCGCTGCCATATCCGCCCGTCAACACAAGCCAACCTTCGGGCGCGTCGGCGTAATGTTTGCACGTCTCGTACGCCATGCGTAACGCGTCGCGCGCCTCGCGCGTCATTTCGCGCTCGCGCAAATCGAAATTATCAAAGCGCTGGTCGCGATGCAAATGCAACGTTGACAGTTCCGATTCGACGCGATTCGCGCCGCTTTGACGAAAGTCAGGCGCGTTGATATGGACAATTTGACACAGCGTCACATCGGCAAGACGCGAACGCAGTCGCAAATCAATTTCTTCGAGTTCTTGATTCGTGGTGATTACGGTCGGCAGCTGCGCGTTGTAGCGAAAGTTCAACAGTTGAAATAATTTCTCTTGCGCCCACGGCGTCGCGCTGTGCGCGCCATAATCGTCGAGCAACAGCAAGGGCGCGCCGCGCAACGCTTCAAAACGTTCGTCATACGTCACCGCGCTATTGGGCGAATAGGTCGCGCGTAAATAATCGAGTAAATCCGGCACGACAATAAATAACGCGGGCTGCCCAATTTGCAAGCGGAAATTCGCGATCGCGGCGGCGAGATGCGTTTTGCCCGCGCCAAAACCGCCTTTGAGCAAAAGCCAACCCTGCGGATTCTGCGCGAATTCAAACGCCAAATCGTACGCGCGTTGCAAGTTCTTTTGACGTTCCGGCGCAAGGCCAAGCCCTTGCGGAATAAACTGGTCAAACGTCAAATGTCCCAGCAGATAAATGCTGGACGATTCAGTGAGGCCGCCGGCAGCCGCTGGCGAGTTGGATGTCGGACGCGCGGGGCATGGAAACGCCTTGCCAAAATCGGGATGTCCGAGCGGCACATCTTTGCGCACAAAACCGACACCGCCGCAGAGCGCAGGACCGCCGCACAAAGGGCAAACGTTATTTGGGTTTGGCGATGTCTGCCAATTTTCCGGTAACGACAGGTCGCCGTTTTGAAGCAGGTCTGCGAGCCGTTTCATCACGCATACTCCGCGCGTTCCGCGTCCAAGCTACCAACAGCTTGTTCACATAGTTCCACGACCGCGCATTGTTTTCGGCGGCAATTCTGAACGCGTCCAAAATAATGTCTGGCGGATATTCTTGCTCCGCCTCTTGCAAAGTTTCGGCGATGATGGGATTCAATGAGCCAATGTATTGTTCGTACAATTTATAAATATTCGGCGTCAGCTCGGCGGGCGGCGGCGCGCGGCGCGTCATGGCGCTCCATTCGCCGCGCTCGATTTGCGCGATATTTTTCCGTCCCTCGGGCGTGTTGAAAAAATACCACGCCGCGCCATCGGTTTCCGCTTGCAGCAGCGCGCCCTGCGCGGTCGCCTTTTCTAAACCGCGCGTCAAATGCTGCGCTTTGTATTCTAACGCGCGCATTAACGTTTCATCCGCGCGCAATTCGTCAAACGTCACGTAACGCGGACTGCCCTTTTTTTGCGACAGCAAATAAAAAATATGCAGCGTCACATGCAGCGCCGCCGCGTCATCGAGCAGCGGCAACAGCTCGCTGAAAATAACGTTGGGGACGGAAGTGAACAAGAGCTGCCCGGTCGGAACGCCTTGAAATTTCATCTCTGATTTTTGATTCATGGTTTATACTTTGCTGAACGCGTGAAAAATCTGAAATCATAAATCTAAAATCACAAGCCAAAATCATCCGCCCGGCATCACCGCCAAATCGGCGTACTTGGCGCGCTTTTCGTCAAAAAACATTTTGAATTCGCCGGTTGGACCGTGCCGATGTTTCGCGATAATAATATCGGCGATGTTTTCGGGATACTCTTTATTGGGAAACGCGCGCTGCCACGCTTCGGGCGTGGGATAATACGTTTTTTCGCGATGCAACATCACAACCACATCCGCGTCCTGTTCAATCGAACCGGATTCGCGCAAATCTGACAACTGCGGACGTTTGTCGGTGCGATTCTCCACCGCGCGCGAAAGCTGCGACATGGCAATCACTGGCACATCCATTTCGCGCGCGAGAAATTTTAACTGTCGCGAAATGTTGGACATTTCCTGCACGCGATTTTCCGTCCGCCCGCGATCATTCATCAACTGCATGTAATCTACAATGATAAGATCCAGTCCGTTCAATTCAGCCGAAAGACGCCGCGCTTTGCTTCGCATTTCAATCGGCGTCACCAACGACGATTCGTCAATGTAAATATGCGCCTGCGCCAATTCGCCCATCGCTTTTGCCAGAATCACATATTGCTCTTCGGTCACATCGCCGGTGCGTAAACGCTGCGAATCCACGCGTAACGCTTCAAAGCGTCCCGGAAATTCGCTTGCGATGGTGTCCGCGACTTGCGAAATCAGCCGCTCGACCAACTGCGCCGCGGACATTTCCAGCGTAAAAATCGCGATACGCTTGTGACTCTTGACCGCGACATTGTATGCAATCGAAAGACCAAAACTTGTCTTGCCCGTGCCAGGGCGTCCCGCCACAATAATCAAATCGCTTTTCTGCAAACCGCCCAGCACCTTGTCCAAATCCGCAAAGCCGCTCCCCACTCCCAACAAATCAGCTTCGTGTTCGCGCAATCGCTCGATCCGATCCGCCCACGTATCCACCGCTTTATGAATCGGAATCAAATCGCGCGCTTGGCGCTGCTGCGCAATATCGTACACCAATTTTTCCGCGCGTTCAATTTTATCCTTGACCTCGATTTCACCATCATACGCCAACTCTGCGATTTCGGTCGAGACATGAATCAAACGCCGTTCCAGCGCCGTGTGTTCAACCAAATGCGCATAATGTTCCACATGCGCGGCGGTTGGCACAGCATTGAGCAGCGCAGTGAGATAAGCCAATCCGCCCGCGCCCGCCAGATGTCCCTGCAAATCCAACGCCGAGCTCACGCTGAGAATATCCAGCGGCTCGCGATGGTCATGCAAATCAAGCATTACTTGAAAGATCCAGCGATGCTTTTCGAGATAAAAATCCGAGGCGCGCAAAAAACCGAGAATGCGCGTGATGGCTTCGCCGTCCAACAGCAGCGAACCCAAGACCGCTTGCTCGGCTTCGACATTCGACGGCATTTGTCGTTCAATCGTTTGCGGCGTCTCCAAGCGTTGACGCGAAAGAGTATCCAACATACGCGTAAATTAGAATGTTTGTTCTGTTGTGTAAACACAAAAAGGACGCGCAAGCATGGCGCCAAGACGTAAAAAATTTAATCTTCCAGCTTGGGATGATCCGACTCGGAGTCGAGATCGGACAAATCGAGGTCTTCGATCAAATCACGGAACGCGGAAAACTTTTCGACTTCTTCGAACGTCACGGTTTCCATACTGACGCTCGGCGTAATGGACGCTTTTTCCATCACGCTGTCGGAAACAAAAATCGGACATTTGAGACGCACCGCAAGCGCAATCGCGTCACTGGGTCGCGAATCCACTTCGACATGCCGTCCGCCCACATCTAGCACAATTCGCGCGAAAAAAATCTCGTCGCGCAGTTCGCTCACCAAAATATGCTGCGCGCTGGCGCCAGTCTCTGAAATCAGATTACGCATCAAATCATGCGTCAAGGGCCGCGCCACATCGCCGCCCTGCAAGGCGATGGTTATTGCATCCGCTTCAAATGGCCCAATCCAAATCGGCAGAAAACGCTCCTCGGTATCTTTGAGCACGACGATGCGATGATGCGAAACGAGACTTACCCGAATGCTGTCAATCGAAACTTCTACCATGTCCATACCGTGAAACCTCCGCGCAAAGCGCCATCGCGCTCTGCCCCGCGACACCGCTGCGTGCAACGATTATACCACAAAGCGCGCACGCACGCGGCGCGGCGACGCGCGTGATTTTTCGATTTCAACGCGGATAATGCTATAATCGGCATGTTGTCTTGAACTTGCAACACGCGCGCGCGCGGCGTTTAATTTGTCACGCCCAGCGCGCCGCGTCAGATTCATCTGTGTAAGGAACCGTAATGCCTCAACTGCCCGATCTTTCCGGCTTGACTTCGGCGCTGCAATTTCTCGTCGCCTGCATTGGCGCGTATCTGTTTGCCGTGTGGATTGCCATGATTGTATGGACGTTTCGCGATGCGCGTTCGCGGTCGCGCGACATCTTTACCCAAATCCTCTCGGTCGCCCTCGTCGTCATTTTCAATCTGCCCGGTCTCTTGTTGTACATGATTTTGCGTCCGCGCGAAACGCTCGCGGAAAAATACGAACGCGAGCTCGCGGGTGAAGCGATGCTCCAAGACATCGAAGAGCGCCAAGTGTGTCCGGTCTGCCATCATAAAATCGCGCGCGATTTTTTGGTTTGTCCAAATTGTCATACCAAACTGCATAAAAAGTGCGACCACTGCGCGCGCATTTTGAATTTGAAATGGAATGTTTGCCCATACTGCGGCGAAACGCAAGGCACGCCGGTCGTCGGGCGCATCACAACTCCGCCGCCGCCACCCCCCGCGCGCTTGCCACGACACGAAGCGCCGCCATTACCCTCGCCCGAAACGCCCAAACCATTGCCTACCAGCGCGCAACCGGCGGAAGGACCAAGTTAAAAAAAGAAACCCGTCTTTTGACGGGTTTTCTTTTCTGACAAACTTGGTCTTGCAAACTACACGGTGCGCACCTGCACCATGTTCGTCGCGCCGCTGATGCCTGTCGGCACGCCTGCCGTAATAATCACGCGGTCGCCGGGTGTCGCCAATTTTAATTCCAAAGCCAGCGCGAGCGCGTCGCGCACCAAATGCTCCATGTCCGCATGTTCTTGCGTGCATGCGGATTGAATGCCCCACACCAACGCAAGGCGACGGCGCACGCGTTCTTCCACCGTCACCGCCAAAATTGGAATGCGCGGGCGATGTCGCGCCACCATCCGCGCAGTATAGCCCGACGAGGTGAGCGTGATGATCAGTTTCGCAGCCAAGTCCATTGCGAGCGCGACCGTGCTTTCGCCAATCGCATCTGTGATGGTCTGTCCTTGCAGCAAAAGCGCCGGGCGATTCACGTATTCTTGGCGCATGAACTGTTCGGTATATTCCGCAATCCGCGCCATCGCCTGAACCGCTTCAATCGGATGCTGCCCCACTGCCGTTTCGCCGGAAAGCATCACCGCGTCGCTGCCATCCAAAACCGCGTTCGCCACGTCGCTCGCTTCGGCGCGCGTCGGGCGCGGATTTTCCATCATGGATTCGAGCATCTGCGTCGCCGTAATCACCGGAATACCGAGCGCGTTCGCTTTGCGAATAATCAACTTTTGGGTGATTGGCACTTGCTCGGCGGGCATCTCGACTCCCAAATCGCCGCGCGCGACCATCACGCCATCGCTTTGTCGCAAAATCGCATCCATGTCCTGCACCGCTTGGGGCTTTTCGATTTTGGCAATGATCGGAATTTGCGCGTTGTTTGCGCGCAACAACTCGCGCAATTCCGTCATGTCCGCGGCGCGGCGCACGAACGACAACGCCAAATAATCAAATTCATTTTGAATCGCCCAAAGCGCATTGGCGCGGTCCGCGTCGGTCAGACTTGGAATCGGCAGCGTCACGTTCGGCAAATTGACGCCTTTGCGCGATTTCAATTCGCCGCCGGTAATCACGCGCGCCGTGATTTTATGCGGGTCAGCGCTCACCACGCGCAATTCAAACGCGCCATCATCCAATAGAATTTGAGCGTCGCGCTGCAGCGCCGCGCCCAAAAAAGGAAAATCGAGCGGGATCGCCGGCGGCGCAGCTTGCTTGGTTAAAGCAAACGTGACGGTCTCGCCCGCGCGCAGCATAAAAGAATTGTTGGGCAAAATACCGACGCGCAATTTCGGGCCGGATAAATCGCCCAGCAACGCCACTACCGCGTTTTCTTGCGCCGCCATCGCGCGCAGCGTGTCCACGCGGCGCTGGTGGTCCTCTAAAGCGCCATGCGAAAAATTGATGCGCGCCACATTCATGCCCGCGCGAATCAACGCGCGGACGCGCTCCGCCTCTTCCGAAGCAGGCCCAAGCGTGCAAACAATGCGTGTGCGTAACATAAATACACGATGCGCGCCAGTCACTGTCCAAAAATGACCTGCGTCACAGACTTAACCTTTCGTCACCCACAGCGCGTTGGCGATCTCAAGCGCCAGCGCAAAATGTTTATCGTTCACGCGCAGCGTCAACGCTTGGTTCAAAGGCGAATGCTCCACTACCGTGACTTGGGCTCCGGGCACAAGGCCGCGTCCACCCAAATGTTTCAACATCTCGCCGGAATTTTCGACATATTCCGAAATCCGCGCGACAAGCAAACGCGCGCCCTCTGGCGCCTGGCTCAATGGAAACGCCGCCGCGCTTGGCTCACCGCGTTGATTGCCCGGAATCGGATTGCCGTGCGGACATGTTTCGGGAAAACCCAAAAGTTCGTTGAGTCGTTCTACCACCTGATCCGAAAAAACATGTTCGAGCCGATGCGATTCCGCGTCCGATTCCGCCCAATCTAAACCAAGCGTATCAGTCAACCAACGCTCGATGATGCGATGGCGCCGTTGCAACATATCAGCGATGGCATAACCCTTTGGCGTGAGCGTGATTTGTTTCTTGGCATCCAGCGCGATTAAATCATCGCGCAACATACGGCGCAAGGTGGCAGTCACCGTCGGACGCGAAACGCCAATGATTTCAGCAAGCCGCGCGCCTTTGACGATACGGTCCTCAGCCGCCATCATGTAAATGATTTCCAAATATTCTTCAGTTGTCGGCGTGGTGTCGGGACGCGTGGAATGCGGCATGGCTTAATTTTTACACAAGTCTAATGCTCATGCGTAAATCGTTATGCTATACTAACAAGCGTTATTCGTATGGGATTACAAAATAATTTAAAGATTGGAGAGTGCGTGCCGATTGTAACGCGAATCCAAATGAATGCCAAACAGCTGCGTCATCCAAGCAAAACTTGGCGCGGCGGAATGATCCTATTGATGTTTGCGACGCTTGTCGCGGGGTGCGGACAAAACAACGCGCAAACAATCAGCACAAACACGACGGATTTTAGTTTTACGCCAAACGTCTGGAACGTGCGCGCGGGCGAACGCGTAACCTTGCGGATGATGAATGAAAGCAATACCGAGCATGAGTGGGTTTTGCTTCAGCAAGGCGCGGAGGTGACAATGCCCTTTGACGCGGACGACGAAGCGCGCATTGCGTTTGAATCCGAAGTCGAACCGGGCAGCGCCAAAGTGAGTTTTTTCACCGCGCCCGCGCAAGCCGGCACGTACCGCATCGTCTGTGGGCTGCCGGGGCATCTCGAACAAGGCATGGAGGGCACGCTCATCGTGCAATAATTTAACGCGCAAAGGATTTATTTCATTATGCTCGCAGCAGGACTTGTTACTTTTCGCGAAGGACTGGAAGCCGCGCTCATTGTCGGCATCGTCCTCAGTTATCTCGTCAAAATCGGCCAAGCGCATCATACGCGCACCGCCTGGCTCGGCGTCATTGCCGCCATCGCGGCGAGCATTCTCGCGGCGGTAGGGTTGCAATTTATCGGCATGAGTTTGGAAGAACCCTACGAACAGATTTTTGAAGGCAGCATGATGTTGTTGGCGGTTTTGATTTTGACTTGGATGATCTTTTGGATGCGTTATCAAGGGCGTTACATGAAACGCGATTTGGAACATCAAGTGCAAGCCACTTTGTCGCAAAATATGTCGTGGGGCATTTTTGCGTTGACTTTTGTCGCGGTATTTCGCGAAGGCATCGAGACCGCGCTCTTTTTATCCGCCAGCGCGTTTGCCACCGACGCGACCGCGACGCTCATCGGCAGTCTCATCGGCTTGGCGTTGGCGGTTGGAGTCGGCTATGCTATTTATGCCATGTCTATGCGCCTCGACGTAAAGCGGTTTTTTGATGTGACGAGCATCCTCTTGCTCTTTTTCGCCGCCGGCTTGTTCGCGCATGCGGTGCATGAATTTCAGGAAATCGGCTGGCTGCCTTTCTTGACGCAACAAGCGTGGGATTTGTCGGCTGTCCTGCCCAACAATTCCACAGTCGGCTCGATTTTACGCGCGCTGGTGGGCTATAATGATTCGCCCAGCGTCTTGGAAGTGGTCGCGTACGTGTTCTATTGGGTGGTTATTTTGGTCGGCATTCGGTGGTGGACCCATCGCCTCAGTCTAAATTTGACAGCGCGACAAGCGAACGCTTGACGCAATTTAAACGCCGCGCAATTTTTTGCGCGGCGTTTTTTTTCGCGCGCGGAAATTAGGATACCCTTTGGCTTGGCGCTATAATTCCGCCGCATTCTGAAGGAGGGATAGATATGACAAAGGCTCGCAAAGCGACTCAAAAGAAAACCACGCAAAGCTCGAATCGCGGTTTGAAAATTGCCAGCGCGTTATTTGTAATCTTGGGTGTGTTGGTTGCGCTAAGTATGGTCGTCTCTAGTATCTTTACCGTGCCACCCCAACCGTCTGCGCCAGTCCAAGCCATTCCTACAACTACGCTCGTGCCATAACGAACAAGACCGCCGAAATCGGCGGTCTTGTTTTTTTCGCGTTTAATTTTTGGATGGCGCGTTGCCATTCGTCACAGGTTTGACTTTGATGCTCTTGGGTTTGACCTCTTCCGCTTTTGGAAATTCGATGGTCAAAATGCCATTTTCAAATTTGGCGTCCGCGCGGTCGGTTTCCAGACCGGCGGGCAATTCGAGCATCCGACTAAAGGCGCCCATACGCGTCTCGCGGCGCAGATAATTCTTTTCTTGCGTTTCACTTTCGGTTTTTGTCTCGCCCGAAAGCGCCAGCATATTCCCCGTAATAGTGATTTCCACGTCTTCGGGTTTGACGCCCGGAATCGCGGCTTTGACAGTCACATGGTCGGCGGTCTCGAACACATCGAGCGTCGGCTCGGTCCACGGCGACGGAAAATTCCATCCGCGCGCGCCAACCCACGAATCTTCAAACAAACGGTCCATCGCCTCGCGCAATGACATCAAATCGCCGGCGGGCTGCCAACGTACTATTTTGCTCATAAGGTTACCTCCTGCATCACCGAATCTCGTCTTTAAACTTTAGACAACGCCATTATACAGAATACTGGTCTATTTGTCAATAGACTTGATAATATCATTATCAAGTTTCTGTTAAAGTTATGTATAATTCTATTGACGTAGAATATAGCAAGCGCTATAATGGTCGTAGAGTGGCGCGGGCGTTTCAGCCCGCCTATTTTTTGCGAAAGGCGCTTACATGGAATACAAGGATTATTACAAGGTTTTGGGCATCTCCAAAGACGCCGCCGACAAGGACATCAAAGCGGCGTACCGTAAATTGGCGCGCAAGCTGCATCCGGATGTAAATCCGAATGACAAGAACTCTGAACAGCAGTTCAAAGAAGTGAATGAGGCGTACGAAGTTTTGGGCGATCCCGAAAAACGCAAAAAATATGATTCGCTCGGCGCGAATTGGAAAGAATACGAACAGTATCAACGCGCGGGCAACGCCGAGCCATTCACCTGGGGCGAGGCCGGCGGCGCGGGCGGCGGGCGCACAAGCAGCGGCAGCTATCGCACCGTCTCGCCCGAAGAATACGAACAAATCTTTGGCGATTTGGGCGGCGCATCCGATTTCTTTCGCACCTTTTTTGGCGGGTTGGGCGGCGCGGGCGGGTTGGGCGGCGCGGGCGGTTTCGGCGGACGCGGCGGCTCGGGCGCGAATTTGCGCGGACATGATATTGAACAGCCCGTGCAAATCACAATGGAAGAAGCGTATAGCGGCACAAAGCGTCTTTTGCAAAAAGACGGCAAGAAAATCGAAGTGGATATCAAACCGGGCGTCCGCACCGGCTCGCGCATCCGTCTGGCAAAACAGGGCGGCACGGGCGCGGGCGGCGGCGCCGCAGGCGATTTGTATCTCAACATTCAAGTCCTGCCCGACGCGCGGTACGAACGTAATGGCGACGATTTGACCGTCGAGGTGCCAATAGATTTGTACACCGCCTTGCTCGGCGGCGAAGTCGCCGTGCCGACGCCCAAAGGCGTCAGCTTGATGCTTAAGGTTCCGCCCGAAACGCAAAACGGCAAATCCTTTCGGCTGGCTAGCAAAGGGATGCCCAAATTGAACGAGCCCAACGCGTTCGGTAATTTGTATGCGCGCGTCAAAGTCGTGCTGCCGGACAAGCTGAGCAAACGCGAGCAAGAATTATTTCAAGACCTCGCCGCGCTGCGTAAAAAATAAATTTCGCTGCGCGCGACCCGCGCGCTGAAAAATTGAATTGGGCGAGAAAGGTGTTATAGTATGTCGGTCTATTTTATTGAATCCACTGTGGCAGCAGACGAACCGATGTTTGTCATCAGCGTCGCCGCGCGGCTGGTTGAAATGCATCCGCAGACGCTGCGCTATTACGAACGCGCGGGTTTGGTCAAACCTAAACGTTCGCGCGGGAGCATCCGTTTATATTCACAGCATGACATTGAGCGGCTGCGAAAAATCGCGCGGCTGGTGGATGATTTGGGCGTGAATCTCGCGGGCGTCGAAGTCATTTTGAATCTCACCGCCAAAGTGGAATCCTTGCAAAAAATTTTGGAACAAAATCAGATTACCTTGGCGCAGCCGGAAGAGTTGGACGATTCCAATGAAACGGATGAGTTAACGCCACGCGCGGCGTCACGCAAAATTAAAGTGCGGCGCCCGCGCGGTCAGGCGCAGGACATCGAAACGCAAACATCCAAAAGGAGCACTCGCAATGGCAGAAACCCCAACAACGCTATCGGCGCAAGATAACGCGCTCATCCTCGCCGCCGCAGACGCGCTAAACAGCTATCCCGGCGTGCGCGTATGGACGGACGCGCTCGTTTTTACAGCGCGCAAAGGCATTATTGAAATTAGCGGACACGTTCGCACGCATGCCGAAAAAATTGTGACGGAAGATGTCATCATTCAGGTTAACAATGTCAAAGATGTCATCAATAAATTGTATGTGGACACCGATTTGGAAATAGCTGTCGCGCAAGCGCTGGGCAAGGACGCGCGCACACGCGGCAGCTTTCCCGGCATTCTCGTCGGCAGCGCGTTCGGCGAAATTTATCTCAAGGGGAATGTCGCTTCACAAGACATCAAAAAAGCGGCAGGAGAAATCGCGGCAAAAGTGGACGGCGTGCGCAACGTGGTGAACGCGCTCGAAGCGCCCGAGCCGCCGAAACCAGCCGCGCCCGCCGCGGCAAAACCGGCGGCGGGGGCAAAACCCGTCGCCAAACCTGCGCCAAAACCCGCGCCAAAAGCGGAAGAGGGCGAAGAGGAAACGCCTGCGGACGAATAATTTTTTTCGTTCGATACATTGAAATACACAGCGTTTGCTTTTTCATTCGCGCGATTTTCTTGAGGCCAGGAGCGTGAGAAAGCAAACGCTGTTGTTTTGAACAAAGATTGATGGAAACGCCACAGAGAAAAGAACTGACGCGCGAAGAAATCGCGGAAATTGTGCATGGAATTCCGTCCATTGATTGGGAACGAATGAGATACCTCGCGAGCTTGACCAACGCTGAGCGGATTTTGGAAGGTATGCGCGACTCGGAGAAGGCGCGGGCAATCAAGTGCGAAGAATTTGCGTTGCAATTTCCAAATGAAACTCGCGGGGAAATAAATATGCGCGTGTTACAACATTTCACAAGTGTTCGGATGGATTAAATGATAATCTATTTGGACACCAACGTGTATTTTCGCCCATTCAATGACCAAACACAGACGCGTATTCGGCAAGAGGCAGAAGCGTTTGTTAAGATTTTAGAAAGTCGAAGAAGGTGAGATTGAATTGCTCAAATCGGAAATACTGGAATTTGAAATTGAGCAGGTCAGCGATGCGGACTTAAAAATAAAGTTGAAACGTACTTGAAACTTTGCGCGCACTCGCTACGCGCTGATGAGAGGCAATTGAAATTAGCGCAACAGCTAGAACATGACTGCGGATTTAAGGGCCGCGATGCTCTTCATGTCGCGGCGGCGTGCTTTGGAGAAGCGGTTTTTTGCGTTACCTGCGATGGCCGCATGATTAGACATGCAGACTGCTGTGAACGGATTACGAGCGAGCATGGCTTTCGGGTGAAACTGATTCGCCTCGAAGAATTTGCTGCGCAAGCAGAGAATTAGGAGAAAAACCAAGATGGCAATTCAAACATCATCCCTCGGAACAGGACGCGGCGCTGAGTCAACGAATACGGTCCTAGTCTCGCGCGGTTGGAATGTGCTAGTAGAAAACTTGGGCTACGCCGATGCCACGCGCTTTATCATGTTGATTGATAAGGGGTCAGGAGATGCGGTCAAGCATTTCCGCGAGTTGTGGGGTGATACGAGCGCGCAAGACATTTACAATCAAATGGTTAAGCAACGCTCAAAGGATTAAGACGGGAAGTCGGCACCGAGATAAAAGCATTGTAAGCGAGGTCACTCATGTCATCCACCGACCATCGCGGCGTACCACAAGGAAATGCAGCAATCATCGCGGCAATTATTGGCGGAATCGCCCTGATAAACATGCAAAAACTAACTGAAAAAGCACAAGAGGCGCTCATCGGCACGCAATGTATTTAACGAGGAGAAATAATCCATGTCAACCGTACTCGAAAAAGTAAAACGACTTGAGCAATATGTGGCGGCTGATGAAAATGCTATTGACCATGTCGTAGAACAAACACTTGATAAACTCTTGGAAAGAGAATCAACGCGCTTGGAGACGCTCAAGACAACACTCGCAGCACGAATCGCCGCGTTTGAAAACCAATACCACATGCCGACGCGCGAATTTTATCCGCGCTTTGAAGATGGCGCATTGGGTGATGCGATGGATTTTTTTGAATGGTCCGCGACGTATGAAATGCTGCAAAATCTCGAAAGGCGCATCTCTTTGCTTGAAATAGGAGATTAACAGTGAACTCGCGTATCGCATCCTACTTTGATGAAATCGAGGCGCGTTTTATCGCCAGTCCGGCAATTACCACTTTTCAAATCTTGCGCCGCGATGTATCCGACATAGACGGCATTTTTCGCGTGAAAGCCAAGTTGATAGATGCGAGTCAAGGTGAATTTTTCGAGAATGTGATAGAGACAAATTCAGAAATCAAAATTCGCAAGTATAGTTTTCATTGGCAAGATCAAGACGGCAAGCTAATCAAGCGATGGGATAACGCTGCACACTACAAAGAGTTTTCTAGCACTCATCATGTGCATTGGGCTGATGGAACCGTATCAGAAATAAGCAATCCGTTAAATATCTTACAGGTAATTCTGGAAATTGAAGTTGAATTAGCAAACAAGAGGAAATAAATATGGCACTAAACATGCAAAAACTAACTGAAAAAGCAGCCGAAGCGTTGCAAGCGGCGATTGCGCTGGCGCAAGAAAATGCAAACAGCACGGTAGAACCCGAACATCTTTTGCTCGCGCTGTTAAATCAGACCGACGGCGTGGCGCCGCAAGTTGTGCGCGCAGTGGGCGCAAATCCCGAAACGCTCGCGCAGCAAGCAAAAAGTGAAATTGACAAACTCGCCAAAGCGTATGGCGGCGCGGTCCAAGTCGGACTCGCGCGGCAAACGCAGCGCGCGTTGGATGAATCGCAAACGGTTGCAGATGGATTGAAAGACGATTTTGTCTCAACCGAAGCAATGCTTATCGCGCTCGCAAACGTCGAAAGCAAGGCGAGTCAAATTTTGAATCGCGCGGGCGTCACGCGCGACAAAATTCTCGCGGCATTGCAATCCGTGCGCGGCAATCAACGCGTCACGACACAAAATCCTGAAGCCACCTACGAGGCATTGAAAAAATACGGGCGCGACCTCACCGAGCTCGCGCGTAAAGGAAAACTCGACCCCGTGATCGGACGCGACGAAGAGGTGCGGCGCGTGATGCAAATTCTTTCGCGGCGCACGAAAAATAATCCGGTGTTGATTGGCGAACCGGGCGTCGGCAAAACCGCGATTGTCGAAGGACTCGCGCAGCGCATTGTGCGCGGCGATGTGCCTGAACCCTTGAAAGACAAAAAAGTGATCGCCTTGGATTTTGGCGCGATGATTGCGGGCGCGAAATTTCGCGGCGAATTTGAAGAACGTTTGAAGGCAGTGCTGAAAGAGGTCACGAGCGCGGAAGGTCAAATCATCGTTTTCATTGACGAGATTCACACCATCGTCGGCGCGGGCGCGGCGGAAGGTTCGATGGATGCGGGCAACATGATTAAACCGATGCTCGCGCGCGGCGAACTGCACGCGATTGGCGCGACGACGTTGAACGAATATCGCAAGTATATCGAAAAGGACGCGGCGCTCGAACGGCGTTTCCAACCTGTCTTGGTGGAAGAGCCGAGCGTCGAAGACACCATCAGCATTTTACGCGGCTTGCGCGACGCGTATCAACGCCATCACGGCGTCGAAATCCGCGACAGCGCGCTCGTCGCCGCGGCGGTGTTGAGCCATCGTTACATCAGCGACCGCTTTTTGCCCGACAAGGCGATTGACCTCGTGGACGAAGCGAGTTCGCGTTTGCGTTTGCAGTTGGATTCGATGCCTGCCGAGTTGGACGAAATTCAACGGCGCATCAGTCAGTTGGAAATTGAACGCGTCGCGTTGAAAAACGAAAAAGATTCCGCGTCGCGCGAACGGCTCAAAAATTTAGAAAAAGAGTTGGCGAATTTGCAAGAACAATCCACCGCGTTGACCGCGCGTTGGAAACAAGAAAAAGAGTTGATGGATTCGGAACTGACGCTGAAAAAAGAACGCGACCAACTCGTCAACGATTTGGACCAGGCAACGCGGCAAGGCGATTATCAAAAAGCCGCCGAAATTCAATACGGCAAGATGGTTGCGCTGGACAAAAAAATCGAGGAGAGCGCGCAAAAACTTGCGGAACTGAAAAAATCGGGCGCGCTGTTAAATGAAGAAGTGACCGAAGACAACATCGCCGAAGTCGTCGCAAAATGGACGGGCATTCCCGTTTCGCGCTTGATGGAAGGCGAAGTGCAAAAATTGATTCAAATGGAAACACGTTTGCACGAGCGCGTTGTCGGGCAAGACGAAGCGATTACGGTGGTGGCGAACGCGGTACGACGCGCGCGCGCGGGATTAAAAGACCCGCAGCGCCCCGTCGGCTCATTCATCTTTCTCGGACCCACGGGCGTCGGCAAAACGGAACTTGCGCGCGCGCTCGCGGAATTTTTGTTCGACGACGAGAACGCGATGATTCGGATTGACATGAGCGAATATCAAGAAAAGCACACGGTCGCGCGTTTGATTGGCGCGCCGCCCGGATACATCGGCTACGACGAAGGCGGACAACTCACCGAAGCCGTGCGCCGCAAACCGTACTCTGTCGTCCTCTTTGACGAAATCGAAAAAGCCGCGCCCGATGTGTTCAACGTGATGCTGCAAATTCTCGACGACGGACGTTTGACCGACGGACAAGGACGCGTTGTGGATTTCAAAAACGTCGTCGTGATTATGACGTCAAACATCGGCAGTGAATTTTTGGGCATGTACGCGGGGCGCGAAATGAACGAGAGCGAATGGGAGAATGTGAAAAATCGCGTCACCGAAGAAATGCGAAAACATTTCCGTCCCGAATTTTTGAATCGTGTGGACGACATTGTAGTCTTTCATGGTCTCACGATGGAGAACTTGAAAAACATTGTCGAGATTCTGCTCAAGCAAGTGGCGCGGCGTTTGGAAGACCGTCACATCAGCATCGAGTTGAGCGACCAGGCAAAAGAGTTTCTGGTGAACGAGGGCTATGACCCGAAATACGGCGCGCGCCCGTTGAAACGCACCATCCAACGCCGCGTCCTCGACCCGCTCGCGCTAGACGTATTGAACGGTCGCATCCGCGACGGCGACCATGTTGTGGCGGATGTGGAAAATGGCAAGTTGATTTTTCTGCAAGAAGAGCCGCAGACGCGGGATGATGGACGAAAGAAGAAAGAAAAAATGGTGACGTAGAAAAGATTGGTGATAAAATGCCTGTGATGCGAGATTGCGTTGCAGGCATTTTTTATGGAGGTTGCGATGGAGAATTTGACGGTCTCTTTCCGATTGACAAAGCGCGAAGCGCGCGAGCTAGAACGACTAGCCATGAATAAAAAGCTCAAGCGCCAGCAAGCAGCGCGCGCAATTTTCCGCGAGGCTTTGCGGCGTGAGAGTAAGCATGAATATGTTTTGCAAGAGATGGCGCGTCGACAAGCCAGCCCTGAATGGAGCAAGACGTTTGAGCGTATCGAAAAATTTCGCGCAAAAGTTCGACCCATTCCTGAAGCGGAGCTAGATGCTGATATTGAAGCGGCTATTCGCGCAGTACGAAAGAAAACACAGAAATAACTCACTACCATATTGGAGAGAATATGGATGAGGAAATCTTGGTTGCCGTCTTTGATACAAATGAACTCGTGCGGATCGCGTTGGCTCGAACTGAAGCCATTCGCCAAATGTGGCAGACGGTTTTGCAGGGACGATTCCGTCTCGTCGTTTCAGCAAAAATTCTTTCCGAACTCGAGCGCGTGCTGGGTTATCGGCGCATTGCGCGCAAGCAACCCGAAGCGCGCAAGTATTTTGGCGAATTTTTGGACGCGCTCCGCGACGCTGGTTTTGAAGCGGAGGATTTGTACGAAGTCTCCGTCGTAAAAGATGATCCAACTGACGACATTTTTCTTGCGGTTGCTTACGAGGTCAAAGCCGATTACCTTGTCAGCGAAGACCCGCATCTTCGCAATATCAAATACTTTTACGGAACACAGATTGTGGGGCTGGAGCAATTCGAAAAGGAGATGGGACTCAAGAAATAGAATTTCCGCGTCCTCGACCCACTCGCGCTGGATGTGTTAAACGGACACATCCGCGACGGCGACCATGTTGTAGCGGATGTGGAAAATGGCAAGTTGATTTTTCTGCAAGAAGAACCGCAAACGCGGAATGATGGGAAAAAGAGAAAAGATAAAGTCGCCGCGTAGAAAAGATTGGTGATAAAATGCCTGTGATGCAATTGAGCATCACAGGCATTTGTCAAGGAAGGAGCGAAACATGTCGCACTTTTTGATGGTCGAACTTTCTGAAAGGACATTCCGCGCGATAGATGAAATCGCAGCGCTCGAAAATCTGAAACCCGAACAGGCGTTACTCGAAATGGCGGAACGTGAAATCGAACGCCGCCGCGTGCGAAGACTGATAGAGGTAGAATTTGAACGCAAGCGCGCGCGCCCGGAATGGGAGAGCGCGTGGAAGAAATTTGAGGCGCTGCGCGAACAGCTTCCTGATATTCCCGAGGAGGAATTGATTCGCGATATTGATCAAGCCGTCCAAGCCGTGCGCGCCGAGAACAAACGCAATCAATAGATCAACCTACCCATGGCAAAATCACGCGTTGTCGCCATCTTTGACGCAAATATTCTCGTTCGCCTTGCATTGAGCAAATCACCTGCAAGCCGAAAAATGCTGGAGCGGATCAAAACAGGCGAGTTTCTCTTGGGAATGTCGCACGCGATCATGCAGGAACTCGAGCGCGTCTTGAACTATCCTCGTATCAAAGAGAAAAATCGTTTGACGGAATCTTCCATTCAGAGTTTTCTGAACCAACTGCTTGACATCGCCTTGTTAGCAGATGATCTGTATCAGGTGTCGCGCGTCGAACAAGACCCAACGGATAATGTCTTTCTGGCATGCTCACTTGAAACGCACGCGGACTATCTCATCAGCGAAGACGCACACCTCCGCAATATCAAACATTTCTACGGGACGCAAATCATCGACCTGACTGATTTTCAAAAAATTATTGGCATATAAGCTCCCGTCGTGTTCATTTTCCCTCTCAATGTGAAAAACCGCAGAGTATAAAACTCTGCGGTTTTGATTTACACAATTTCTTTTTCATATCTCACAAAATGAACTTTTACCTTCATCCCCGCGCGTTTATACAAACGCGTCGCGCCAGTTAAACTCTCCGCGTCTACGCCGAGTCCCACTTTATGAATTCCGCGCGCGTAACATTCGCCAAAAATTCGATGCAGCATTGCAAGCCCAATCCCGTGTTTGCGCCACGGACGCCGCACGCCGAGCGCGCGAATCCAGCCGCCCGCGAACGAATGAAACACCATCGCCGCCGCGACCACCTCTTCGCCCTGTGTCACAACCGTTGACAATTCCGACGACCACTCGGGGTGCTCGAAAAAACTTGACGCCCATTCCTCGTATTCCCTATCGCTGTGTCCGCGATGGTCACGAAACGCTTCTTGCAAACACGCCCACACCGCGCGGTCATCGCGTCCGCGCTCAAACGAACGCATCACAAAACCATTGGCGAGAGTCGGGGGATTCGGTTTTTCATCCAACACAATTTCCATCACGTAATCGTGACGCGCGATGTGATAGCCGCGCTGCTCAAAGCGTTCCGTCCAAGAATGTTGCGCGCTGTTGACAATCCACTGAATAATTTTTGTTTCCAGTTGCGCGCGCGTGTGCGCCTCCACCTGCGCGATGTGAAAATCCTCCAGCCCCTGTGCGCGAAAATTTGGATGCACACACGTTGTCGGCTCCACGCGCGCGCGTTCGTCCGTGTCCCAAACGAAACCATACGCCGCGAGCGTTCCATCCTTCGCAAAAATTAACCACGCGTCGCGTTCCAACTGAAACCCATCGCGCCGCCAATCCGCGCGCACATCTTCCAGCGAAAAATCGGGTTCGCCATAATCAAACGTATCGCACACCGCGAGAAAATCGGTCACGGCTTGCGCGTCATCGGGCGTCGGCGCGCGCCATGTAAAACCCGAGAGTAATTCGTTTTTCATTTTCGTTTGTTGGGGCAAAGCATTGACAGTCGCGTTTGTGACTCGACGCGCGGTTGTCAATGTCAATGCTTCGCCCCTACTTTAATCGCTATTCCGATTCGTGATTCATTTTATAAACCGCAGATAGCACGGATGACGCGGATTTATTTTGCAATCCGTAGAATCCGCGTTATCCGCGATTCTATTTACATATTCAGTTCTGCTTGTACATTCGACATTTCATTCGCATCAAACTTGCGCGAATACAAGTACAACGTGGGAATCAGAAACAACGCGGCGACAACCATTTCCGCGCGCAGCGAAACCAGCGTCGCAATCGCGCCAAGTATCGGACCGCCAAGCATTTGTCCGAACGCGTCGGCTTGATTGCGAATCGAAAACACTGTCGCGCGCACCGACGATTCGACATGCAGATTCATCCACGCCGTCGCGAGCGGATAATTCATCCCGCGCAGCGGGTTGAGCGCAAGCAGCGCAATGAGCGCAACGCTAAACTCCCACGCGAGTCCGTACACGAACATCAACGCCATAATCAGCGCGATGACAATTTGCAACGCGCGCGCGACGATGAATTGATTGTTCGTATCCACACGGCGCGTCACAAATTCCGTCGCAACAATTCCCAACCCGAGCGAGACTGCATCAATGATGCCCACCCACACAATCGGTTCAAAATACGGCAGTGTAAATTGAACCAAATGCGGCAGCCACAAGCGGTCAAACCCTTCGCTGAACGCGCCAAAGAACGCGGCGGCGAGCAGCAGCGAAATGAGAATTCGATTTTTTCGCACGAGCGCGGTGCCTGCGCGGAAAGTGTGTCCCATGTGTTGAAACGTATTGCGATCTTCGCGCGGCGTCGGCTTGAATCCTGTTTCGGGCATGATGAAAGCCAGCACAATGCCCAAGACAATCAGCAGCGCGGCGCCGACCACAATCGGCACGTTCAACGCGATACTGCCCAACAACACACTGACGCCAATTCCGACGAGCGCGCCCGCTTTGCCGAACTGCGCGCCGCGCAAAAATGCTTTGCCCGCGTTTTCTTGCCCCACTTCATCTGCGACCCATGCTTCGAGCGCGCCGCTTTGAAACGTGATGCCGATGCCCCAAATCACTTGCGCGAGCAGCACCGCCCAAAATTGCGGAATCGAACCTTCGAGCATCAGCCCGATGCCCACCACCACGTAACCGATGATGATCGAGAGCCGCCGACTGTACACATCCGCGATAATGCCCGTCGGCACTTCGGCAATGAACGCGGTCAACTCTAACACCGTGCCGACCAGCACGAGTTGAAACGGATTCAAGCCAACCGTCTGCACTTGGTACAGAATGTTGGCAGTGAAAATTACGGCGAACAAAAGCGAACCCGTAAATTCTTGAAACAGAAAAACGGTATAGCCGTCAAGGCGCTTCATGGATGAGAGTGTAAAAAATTATTGGTTACTCTGTAACCAATAATTTTTTACACGGACGTTTTATCCTTTATCCGCAAATAACTCGCATAACGTCGTTCCGAAATCGCGCCCGCGTTCACCGCGCGTTTTATCGCGCAATCGGGTTCGTGGTCATGCGAACAGTCCGCGCCGAATTTGCATTTGCCGAGATACGGCTGCATCTCGACAAAGTATTCCGCGATTTGCGCGCCGTTCATTTCCCACAGCGTCAGATATTTCAACCCCGGCGTATCAATCACACGCCCGCCGAAATCAAAATCAAACATTTCGAGATGCGTCGTCGTGTGTTTGCCCTTGCCCGACGCGCGGCTGATTTCCTTTACGCGCAGCGCGAGTTCGGGCTGTAACGCGTTCAACAATGTTGATTTGCCCACGCCTGACATGCCAACGAACACACATGTTTTGTCGCGCAGCGCGTCGCGCAATTCCGCAATCCCCTGCCCTGTCGTCGCGCTCGTGAATATCACGGGATAACCGATGGCGCGATAATTTTCCATTTCGCGTTCGAGCGCCTCATCCTGCAGCAAATCGCTTTTCGTAAAAATGATGAGTGAAGGAATTTCCGCTTTCTCTGCCGACGCGAGATAGCGGTCAAGCAATTCCCAACGCGGCGCGGGCTGCGCGCACGCAATCACATGCACGAGATAATCAATGTTTGCGGCGATGATTTGTTCTGTCGGGCGCGGACCCGGGTCTTGGCGCGCGATTTGATTGCGACGCGGCAAGACATTTGTGATGATGCCCGCGTCATCGCCCGCGCGTAAAAACTGCACGACATCGCCAATCGCTATCGGGTCAACGACGCGGATTTCGTGTACGGCGAGAACGCGGTGACGGCGCGAGGTAGGCGCGGCGATTGGGTATTCGAGATGCTTGCGTAAGCGCGACGAAATTTCGCAGTCGAGCAAATGCCCATTGACGCGCACGCCGTAATGTCCTTGCGATTTTTTATATACAACGCCTTGTGTAACCTCTGTAACGGAGGTGTTTCGTTCGAGAGACATGGATTCTCCTTGAATCGAATAAATGATTTGTGTTTGGGGAGAATTGAAATTGTTTGTGCATAAAACACCTCCTTGATGAATTTGAGATTAGAGATTGGAGATTGGAGATTGGCGAATGGCGACTGATTAATGAATCGGCATGATGTGCGAGATTTGCTTTGGAAAGAGAACGTCAAGCAGCGCGGACGTTTTCTCCCCATCCGTGAGGCAATCGGGAAACATCGCTTGCAGTTCGGCACGTGAACAATAGCCGAACAAGATTTTGAGAAACGTTAATTCGGGAAACGCGGCATTACCAAAACCGCTTTGTCCAAAATCATTCGCTGTCGCGCGCCATGCTTGCGCGGCTTTCATTTTTCCATTTTCAAGAATCATCTCGACGCCGTCGCGATAAAAATTCAAACGCAGCGCTTCGGTCAGTCCGCGAAAATTTGATGTCGCGAGACGTTTTTCTAAAATGGGCGCGATGTGTTGGAGAAACGCGGGAATGTCAGGAACGCGGATATACCACGCATAGCCGCCAAACCATGTCGCAATGCGTTCGGGAAACATCTCATAAAACGGATGATTAGATTGCAAGAACCAACCGAGTTTTGCGAGCGGCTGCTTGTCTTCTATTTCCATCGCGTTCGCTTGTTGCGTCAACGCGCGCAACACACACGGCGTCACCTCAGTCCACGCGAATTGTGGCAGAATCTCGAAACAATGCGACGAATGGCGCCCTTGATACACATAGCGGCGGTGCATCACAATTCCCGCGCGCATACCATCCTGCGTCTCAATTACATCCCACCACGACGCGTTACCGTTGAGCGAATTGTTTTCGAGAAAATTTTCGTACTCGAACATCGTTTCATCGCGCGTACAAGAAACGTATGAACGCGCGCACGATTGTTTGTACAGTTCCGCGATAAAGGACAAATCATTTTGCTCCGCGCGGCGCAATCGGAATTTTTCCTGTTCGCCCTCTTTCAATTCAGGAATTTGCTGCGGCACAAAGGTTTGACGCGGCGCGACGAGTTCAAGCGCAAACTCGTAACCGAATTGACGATAGTAATGCGGAATCCCCGTAATCGCTTGCGCCATTTCGCCGCGCGCGTGCGACCATTCATGCAAGATTTTAAATTGTTCGCGAATCAAACCGCGTCGCCGATAATCCGCTAACGTTCCCACAATTTCCGGGCGTCCTACGCGAATCGAAATCCCATCCATAGTCCAGACTTGCGAAATCAAACAGGTACACGAAACGAGCGCGCCCATTTTGGTATCTTGAACGACGAGAAAATCTTCCGGGCGAAAGGTCGGATGTTTGCAGCTCATCAAATCGCGCGTCCAGCCGCCGAGATAATGATCGAGTTCGCCCGTGTCGGGATTTGCGAACGCGTGAATCTGCAAATCCACCAGAGCGTCAGTGTCGGCGATTGCCGCGCGACGAATCACAAGACCATTGGGTAAAGTTTTTAGAATGTCCATACTATTACAGATGGCAGAGTGCAGATCGCAGCTTGCGGTTACTCAAACGGCAAACCGAAATCGAAAATCGAAATTCAAAAATCTGCAATCTCCAGTCTCTAATCTCGAATCTCCAGTCTCCCCTCTTTCATCTCCCATACGCGCGTCGCAAATTTCTGAATAAACGCGCGGTCATGCACGGCGACGAGAATTGTGCCGGGAAACGCGTCGAGCGCGGTTTGAAAATTTTCGCGCGACGGAATATCCAAATGATTTATCGGTTCATCCAAAATCAAAACGTTCGCTTTTTCCGCGACGAGTTTTGCCAAAATCAAACGCGCGCGCTCGCCGTAACTCAATTTGCCGATGGGCGTGAAAACCTCGTCCTGCTCAAACATAAAGTAATGCAAAAAATGACGCGCGTCCGTTTCATCAACGGGCATTAGCGAACGAATCAGCGCGAGCGGCGTTTGCGACGCGTCGAACGTTTCTTGTTCTTGTGACATGTAACCGATGCGCACATTCGCGCCCAATCGCACATTTCCTTCTGTCGGCTGCAATTCGCCCACGATGATTTTCAACAACGTAGATTTCCCCGTCCCATTCGCGCCGATGAGCGCGACGCGTTCGCCGTGACGGAGGGTGGCGTTCAAATTCCGAAACAAAAAAGAGTGGAGAGAGGAGATTGGGGACTGGAGAGGGGCGACGTGTGACGTGATACCTGCTACCTGATACTTGAAACCTATCGCTTCCAAACCCAAAACCATCTGCCCCGAACGCGGCATTTCGCCAAAATCCAATTTGAGCGCGTAACCCGCTTTGGGCTTGAAAATTTTTTCGTCGGTTTGTAAATGTTCGATTCGTTTTTCGATGCTTTTCGCGCGCGCCACCGTCGCTTTGCCGCGATTCGCAAAAAATGCTTTGGCGAATTTGTCGTTCGTGTCCGCTTTGCCGCCTTTGCGGAATTTGGCGATGCCGCGCAAATGCCGCGCCGCATTGGACAAACGCGCGAGTTCGATTTGTTGGTCTTTGTACATTCCCCACTGCTGTTCGAGTTCGCGCGCTTTCGCCATTTCGTAAGCCGAATAATCGCCGTGATACATTGTGACGCGATGCGTCATGTCGTCGAGTTCGAGAATCTGCGAAACGGTGTTGTCGAGAAATACGCGGTCATGCGAAACAATCAACGCCGCGCCCGCATAATTTTGGATAAACTGTTCGAGCCATTCCAACGCGTCCACGTCGAGATGATTCGTCGGCTCATCGAGCAACAACACGCTCGGTTCGGAAATCAACAATCGCGCGAGCCCCGCGCGCGTGCGTTGTCCCCCGCTCAATTTCGCAATCGCCAAATCGCGCGGCACATTTTCCAAGCTCAAGCCGCGCAAAACATTTTCGAGGCGCGCCTCGACATCGTACCCGCCCAATTCTTCAAACCGCGCGCACGCGTCGCCATATTCCGCGAGCAAATTTTCATTCGCCGCGTCGCGTTCCAATTTTTCCGCGAGCGCGTCCATTTTATTTTGCGCCTCATCCCACGCGCTGACGCCCTGCCGAATCAACTGTTCGAGCGTGAGCGCTTCATCCAGATTCAAGCCCTGCGGCAAATAGCCGAATGTTGCGTGCGCGTCGAGGCGCGCAAAGCCCGCGTCGGATTGTTCGATGCCCGCGATGATTCGCAGCAGCGTCGTTTTCCCCGCGCCGTTCACGCCAACGAGTCCCGCGCGTTCGCCGCGATTCAAAACGAATGAAACATCGTCGAGAATCGTTGTAACGCCGTAGGATTTGGAGAGATGAGAGAGGTGTAACAAAGTGCGATAATGCGATAGTGCAAGCGTGCGATAGTGCAGTTATCATTACCGCACTACCCTACGATTGCGCTATCGCACGCTTTTTTCCAAAATCACCCGCGTCATGTACGGTTTGAAACCCAAATTCTCGTACAGCCTGAGCGCGCCGGAACGATTTTCGGTATCCACTCCAAGCGCAACTGAATCGAAACCGATGGCGTGAAAACGCCGCATAGATTCCGCGAGCAGCGCGGACGCGATGCCGCGTTTGCGCCAAGGGCGCCGCGTGCCCAAAACGCCAATCCAACCGCGTCGCGTGCCGCGCATTTCATTATCCGCCGTATTTTCAAAATTAACGCAAAACGCCGCGATTTCATTTCCATCCATCACGACGAGAGAAAGGTCGCGGCGCAAATCAGAAACTTCCGAGACACCCGTTTCCCATGTTTCCGGCAAAGCGTCTTGATGCCCCCAATGGTCACGAAACGCTTCGTTGCACGCGAGCCGAACCGCATCGTCCAAATCTTTTGTGTATTCAACGAGAACCAAGTCGGGAGGCAATGAATTTTCGGGAATGGGTTCATGCAAAGCGCGCTCCATGCTGTACGACGCGCGCGCAGATTCAAAACCGCGCGCTTGATAAAACGGGCGGAACGGCGAAGTCTCGGGGAAATCAACGCGCATGGCGCGCGGCAACGCGTCCACGTCATCCACCCGCGCCGTTTCGGCGAGACATTCCGCCGCGCGTTCTTGCATCCATTCGATACATTCCTCTTCCAATCCTTGCTCACGCGCTTCGGGCGCGATTTCACAAGACAAATATGCGATGTTCTCTTTGGTCGGTTTGGGTTCGACAAAGACACGCGCGAACGCGACGAGTTTCCCCAACGCGTTTCGGAAAATGCGCGCGTCGGTATTGGGATTGCTGCGCGGATCCGCATACTCGCGTTCCAAATCATCGAGCGCTTGATAATAATCGTTGTCGTCCGCTCGATTGACGATGTGGAGCAATTCCAAAATGTCCGGTAAATCGCGACGCTCCAATTCGCGCGCGGTATATTCTTGTTTTTTCTTTAACGTTGGCGCTGCAACTGAAATAGGCATGCTGAAAATCTGGAGATTGAAGATTAGAGGTTAGAGATTGGAGATTGGAGATTTTATGCTCCAGTCCCAAGTCTCTGGTTTTCGTCTCTAGTCTCCAGTCTCTAATCCTTTCCGATACGCCATCACGGTGCGAATTGGGTGATAGCCCAGTTTTTCGTACAAGCGCAGCGCGCCCGTCGCGTTTTCGCCGTCCACGTCAAGCCCCGCCGCGTTCATGCCGCGTTGGCGGAATTGGCGCAAGCCGCGCGCGATCAATGCCTGCGCGATGCCGCGCCCGCGATATTCCTTTAAGGTTGCAATGTCTTCGGTGAACCCGCGTTGACGGTTGTAATGTGCGTTATCATTCTCATCAATCTGATTGATGACGACGGCAACGACGCGGTCACCATCCCACGCGATATGCCACAACGTCGGGTCAAAATGCGAACGCTTGAGCCAGTTTTCAAAATCCGCGTCGGTGTGCTCCTCTTCGCCCCAATGTTCCTTGAACGCTTCGAGCATCGCATCCCAAATTTTGCGATAGTGTTGTGGTTCAACAGGACGCGCCTCGATTCCGTGCGGCAAATCATGTTCAGGAATATCGTCCAACATTTCGCGCAGCATTTCAAAAAAATAGCGCGTCGGCGCGTATCCTTCCTGCTCGAGCAATTGGATGAGTTGCGTTTGCGTGCTTTGCAAAAAGGTTTGAAAAAATTTCGGCGCGTCGGCGGGATGCGTTTTCGCCAATGCGCGCAAAACATTTTCGCTGTGACGAATCATTGCGCGCCCGATGCCGCGCCCTTTCCATTCAGGCAACACAGAGCCATAATGCGCGTAACGAAAAGAACCATCCGCTTCGGGGACGGCGCGTACCGTCTTGTACGCAATCGGCTCGCCATAGCGTTCGAGCAAGAAAACGCCTGTGCGAACATCCATGCCCGGCATCGTTTCGAACGATGTTTTGTAATCGGGCAGCGTAACGCTTTCCTCCAAACCTTGCGCGAGTCGGTCGGCGTACAAGATTGGCAGCATTTTGGCGTAATCGGATTCATCGCGCCAATTCCTTAAGGTTAATCCTTCGATACCCAGTTCGGGCGCAAAGGTTGTGGTTGATTCAAGAGTTGCTAACATTGGTTTTCCTCGTTTTGTTGAGATTGGAGATTGGAGATTGGAGATTGGAGACTGACGTTTGACGTTTGACGTTTCTCGTTTCTCGCTTCTCGGCGTTATCAAGTGGAGTTCACTTGCGAACGCCTCCTACGCGTGTTTCATCCTTCAACCTTCATCCCTTCCCATTCTCGCCGCGTAATCCCCATCGAGACGATATTGTCGCGAATGCCGCTGCGAAATTCCGTACCGCGCGTTTGACCTTCCAAGACAAAACCACATTTTTCATAGGAACGGACTGCGCGCGCGTTGGTGGCGACAGCATCGAGCGAAACGCGATGCAAATTCAATTCTTGAAACGCGAATCTCAAAATGAGATTCATGGCGTCCGTGCCGTATCCTTTCCCGCGATACGCGGGATCGCCCATACCAATTCCCACAAATGCGTCACCATGAACATGATTGACACGCATCAAGACACAAAAGCCAATCAATATGTCGTCGGTAAGCGTGCGGACGCCAAAGGGATAAAAATGCGGATTCGGCATGCGCTCCAATCTTTCGCGCTTGTTCTTTAGCTGCGGGGGTGTCACCGGATCTACTTCCAAAAGACGCGTGTATTCTGTATCCTTGTCCCATCCCGCAATCGTCGTTGCGTCCTTTTCCGGGTCTTGCGCGGCGAGTCGAACGAGCTTGCCTGTAAAGATTTGATTATCCATTTTGTTTCGCTTCCCATTCCGTTCGCAGAATGCCCATAAAAATCATGTCCCAACGCCTGCCGTCTCGTCGCAGCGCGCCGCGCATTTTGCCTTCGTGGACAAAACCAATTTTTTCGTACGCGCGAATCGCGCGCGCGTTGTATTCAAAAGTGTTGAGATTGACGCGATGCAAATTCAATTCTTGAAACGCAAAGCGCAGCAAGATGTTCACTGCGTCGGTGCCATAGCCCTTGCTCCACAGTTCGCGTTCGCCGATGCCGATGGCGAGCCACGCGTTGCGATGCGACGAAAACGCGTCAAACAAACCGCCTTCGCCGATGATGCGTTCATCTTCCAAGCGCGCTACATCAAACGGAAAATTGCCCGGACGATTTTTTTCCGCGTGTTCGCGCATTCGTTCAGTGGCGCGTTTCGCATTGCGCGGCAGCGTCGGGTCACTGTCGAACAGTTGATAAAATTCGGAATCACGCGACCATCGTTCAATGACCTCGCCCATTTTCTCAACGTCTTCGGCGACGAGTCGCGTGAGTTTGCCGGTGAAAAGATTGTTCATGTTTTAGGTGGCGAGTAGTAGGTAGCAGGTAGCAAGTTTTTGCAACCTGCTACTTGCTCCTTGCTACTTGGTTGTTCCACTCTTCCGCCAAAATTCCATACGACAGCGCGTCCCAATAACGTCCATCGCGATAAATCGCTTCGCGGCGGCGCACTTCGAGTTGAAAGCCGCGTTTCTCTAAAAATTTTCGCGCGCCGTCGTTGTATTCGAAAGTGTGAACCGTCATGCGATACAAATTCAATTCTTCGAACGCATACCGCAGCATCATCTGCAATGCTTCACTGCCCAACCCTTTGCGACGGTCGTCGGGCGAACCAAGCGCCATATTAAAGTGCGCGTTGCCGTGATTCCATTCCACCCAACGAATGTGCGCGAAACCGAGCGCGCGGTCATCCTCTTTGGCTCGAATCACGAAATAATAAAAATCGCCGTGCGCGTCTTTTTCCATCTCTTCAAATTTTTTCTTGATGTGAAACGGCGCAAGCGGACGCGCGGCTTCGTATTCGGTGAGACGCAGATATTCGGGGTCATGCGTCCATTTGGAAAAAATTTCAGCGTCCTTGTCCGCGTCGAACGCGGCAAGCCGAATTTTTTCGCCTTCAAAAAGTTGGAGAACCATTTTGCTCCCTTGATACGACAAATTTGTGATTTGTCTCTGCCCAGCGGACAAATTACAAATTTGTCCAACAAAAAAACCACGAGCGCGGCTCGTGGTGGAAACAGGCAAACAAAAAACCACGAGCGTTCAGTGTCGCCCGTGGTCAAAAAAATCAATCGCGGAAAAATCTAGCGATAGTCAACAGGCACACTGGTACAAGGTAACGCGCCATCCCCGCCCGTTGCGGGGCGAAAGTTGATGCTGTCGAGAAAAAGGGTGTTCATTACCATTCAGTGTGCCTCCGGTTGACAAACAAGTTTGTCGCCAGAACGATGGAAAATATAACATGCTTTCGGGCGCGTGTCAATAGTTTTTTTCTGGTGATTACCCCGAGTTCCAAACCCCAAGGGTTTTCGAAAACCCTTGGGGTTTGGAAATTCAGGTAATCACCAGTTTTTTTAGAAAATTGAAAAATTCTTTGGCGGGCGCGAAAAATTTTTCATTTGACGCGTTGGATTATTCGCGTCAGCATGTTTTGACAGCGTGTTTCCGCCGGCATATTTTCGCAAATAGCGTTTTATCCAAGCATCTACAGCTCTATCAGAATTCTAAAACGATAAAATATTATGTCAAAGCCCAATCATTGCGACATAGTAGTTGCCATAAAGCGCCAATTTTCATCGCGCGTTTTGGCTTGACATATAGGCGTTTTTCGCCCTATAATAGGGGCATATTAACAAGCGTTGTGAATAATTAACACATCGCCTACTAGATATGCCAAGGAGGCAATTCGAATGTCAATGACAAAAAGTGAAATCTCGCGCCATCTCGCCGACAAGGTGGGCATCACCAAAAAACAGAGTGATGCTTTTCTCGAAGCGTTGGCGGAGCTCGCATATCAAGAAGCCAAGAATACGTTTGTGATTCCGGGCATCGGCAAGCTTTCGCTCAAAGAATCCCCCGCGCGCGAAGCGACCATGCCGTTCGGTCCGCGCAAAGGCGAAAAATATTGGGTGCCCGCGAAAAAGAAAGTGAAATTCACGGTTGCCAAAGCAGCCAAAGACGCTATCGCTGGCAGCGGTCATAGCGGCAGCGGCGAGATGGGCTAGCTCGATATGGCAAAAGCGCGCGGTTTAAAGCCGTGCGCTTTTTTCTTTTTTTTAGCCAATGTTCGACCCAAAAACTCTGGCGCGCCTGGCGCAAGCGCGCAATCTGTGGCTCGCCACCGTGCGCCCGAATCAAACACCGCATCTCGTTCCGATTTGGTTTGTATGGCACGCCGAAAAAGCGTATCTCTGCACCGGACAGCAGTCGGTCAAGGCGCGCAATATCGCCGCCAATCCGCATGTCGTTTTCGCGCTGGAGGACGGCAATGACCCGCTAATCATCCAAGCCGATGCGAAAATTCTTCAAACGCCGCCGTCCGCCATCATCCAGGAATTTAGCGCGAAATATAATTGGAATATCACAGCTGACTCGACGTACGATATCGTGATTGAGTTGCTTCCGCGACGAATCGTGCGTTAACGCGACGTTGAACGCGAATCAGTCAACGCAAACTAACACGCGAAAACGTCCGCAGGGACGTTTCGTGTTTTTGTTGGCGCGAATTCGATTCGCTTCAAACTGACGTTAAAATTTTCATCGTCGAATGAGTGTGCTATAATTTTCGCCATCCAAAAAATCAACCATCGCGCAATTCGTTGCGCTAACACGAGGAAGTTATGAATTTTAATCCGGACCCGGTAGCTTTTACGATTCCCCTGCCCTTTGCGGTGTTGGGGCAAACCAGTCTTCCGATTTATTGGTATGGCATTATCATCGTCGCTGGCGCGATTGCCGGCGCGTTCTTGGCGGCGCACGAAGCCAAACGCAAAGGGATTGACCCGGACCACGTTTGGAATGGATTGCTCTTTGCGCTGCTCTTTGGCGTGCTGGGCGCGCGACTTTATCACGTGCTTTCCGATGTCGCGCTCGGCGACCCGAACGGTTATTTTGCCGGAGATTTCACCACTAATCTCATCAATGTCTTGAATCCGCGCGCGGGCGGGTTGGGCATTTTCGGCGCGGTGGTCGGCGGGGTATTTGGAATTTGGCTGTATACGCGCTTTGTCAAAGTCCGCTTCTGGCCCCTCGTAGACATCGCGATTCCCGGTTTGGCGCTCGGTCAAGCTATCGGACGTTGGGGCAATTTCTTTAATCAAGAATTGTACGGCTATCCAACTGACTTGCCGTGGGGTATTCCAATTGCGCTGAATCATCGTCTGCCGCAATTCGCGCAGTTGCCGGACACAGCGCGTTTTCATCCGACCTTTTTGTACGAATCCATCGGCATGCTCATCGTAACTGGCTTGTTGTTGTATATCGGGCGTCGGTGGGATAAAACATTAAAGTCCGGCGACATGCTTTTGCTGTATGGGATTTTTTATCCACTCGTGCGCTTTTTCACCGAGATGCAGCGTCCCGATGCGTGGATTCTCGCCAATACCGGCATTCCTACCGCGCAAGTGATTTCGGTCGTGACCTTTGTAATCTGCGGCATTTGGTTTTTGTATCGGCATACTGGGCCGCAGAGCGCGCCGCGCGGCACTGGCACGCGCCGCGCCGTCACCCCGCGCTAGACCGACGTTTCGAACAACAAGTCATACCTTGAACTAGAAAATCGCCGCAATGATTGCGGCGATTTTTTTATGATGACTTGCCCAAAATCTCGACCGGCACACCCGCTTTTTGTTTGAACGTGTTCGCGTCTTCCCAAGAACCCACAATCGTGTCCCAGTGCATGGGAATCGTCAGAGCGGGCTTGACCATTTGCGTCACCTCAACGGCTTCGTCGGCGGTGCAGACATAAGTGCCGCTTACCGGCACGAGCAAAATGTCGCAGCGCAGCTCTTTCATTTCGGGAATC
The DNA here is from genome assembly GCA_021463195.1 of Anaerolineae bacterium. Classification (GTDB taxonomy): domain Bacteria; phylum Chloroflexota; class Anaerolineae; order UBA4142; family SHND01; genus SHND01. The sequence goes on along the minus strand of JAJTXZ010000002.1, from coordinate 4,106 downwards.
GGGTCGGTATCGCCGGTGTGATAAATGCGTTTCCCATTGAGCGTGACAATGTAACCGACGCCGCCGTATTGATTGGGATGGAAATTTTGGCGGTCAGGATGCAGATTGTACGCGGGCGTCACTTGGATTGGCGTCCCGTGCGCCGTAATCGTATCGCCCCGATTAACAAGCATGACATTGCCGTCAATTTTGCCGCGCAGCTGCGCGGGTCCAACAACGATGGTGTTGGCGTTACGCACGCGGTCAATATCTTCGACGACGAAATGGTCAAAATGGTCATGCGTAATCAACACAACGTCCGCATCGTGCGGCGTCGTTTCAATTTTCCACGGATCTATATAAATTATTTTTTCGCCGCGCAATCGAAAACTGTCATGGCCCAACCATTCGATTTTCGGGTCCATCTTTAACCCCCTAATTCAGGTTATGCCTCCGCAGTCATCGCGAATCGTATTCGTAAAATAATCTCATGCGCTAAACCGAGATGCTTTACATTGAAATGACCTGCGTCAGCCGAATTCGGATTTTTTTGAACGCGCGTTGATTATAACAAATTCAAATTGCCCTTGACAAGCGCCAATCCCGCGCTATAATCGAAACGAACGCGGGAGTAGCTTAGCGGTAAAGCATTTGCTTCCCAAGCAAAGGACCGCGGGTTCAAATCCCGTCTCCCGCTTTTTCCTTTGTTGATTCTGCGGCAAAGGAATTTTTATAAACCGCAACACTTGGCACGCGTAATTTATTTGCACGTTTGCACATCGCCACTCTGCGGCGAATCCATCCCCCTTTAGGAGCAGATGTGTCTGCAACATCGGAACATAGCGGCGATCAGCCATCCGCCTTTGTCCGCAAACAACGTCCTTGGTATTCTCGCGTCAATTGGATTGCCGTCGTCGCAGCCATTTTCGTTTTGCTCTTGCTCTTGCAAATGATTCGGGTGCAAGTGGATCTGGCGCAAGCCGGCAAAGCGTACCCGCCCACTTATTGGGCGTTGCAATTTAGCAACGGTCTAGTGCTAGGCGGCGTATATGCGTTGATTGCGTTGGGCTATACGCTGGTGTATGGCATCTTGTTCATGATTAATTTCGCGCACGGTGAAATTGTCATGTTTGGCGCGTACGCCGGATTTTTTGTGCTGGCGGCATGCGACGCGCTGGGATTCACCAAATCCAATCAGGTGGCAACCTTGCTATTGGTCTTTGGCGCGGGTATGTTGGTCTCGATGCTCATGGGCGTTGGCTTGGAACGCATCGCCTATCGCCCCTTGCGCAACGCGCCGCGGCTTGTGCCGCTCATCACCGCCATTGGCGCGTCCGTCTTTTTGCAAGAGACCTCACGCTTGATTTTTGGCGCGCCCATCCGCGTCTATGTCAAACCGCCTTTGCTGCAAGGCGCGTTCACTTTGCCCGGCAATATTTCCATCCCCACGACCGGCGTCTTTGTTATCCTTTCATCGCTCGTCCTCATGGTCTTGTTATATTGGTTAGTGCAGCGCACCACGACCGGGCGCGCCATGCGCGCCGTCGCGACGAATAAAGAAGCCGCCGCGCTAATGGGCGTGAGCGTTGACCGCATCATCGTCATAACATTTGCCATCGGCTCTATTCTGGCGGGCGCGGCGGGCGTCATGCTCGGTTTTCACAACAGTCAAATCAATTCGACGATGGGCTTTTTCCCCGGCATCAAAGCATTCACCGCCGCCGTGCTGGGCGGCATCGGCAATATTCCCGGCGCCATGCTGGGGGGCTTGATTTTGGGTTTAGCCGAAGCGTTGGGTCCAAGTTTATTGGGTATCCCTTCGCAATACAAAGACGTGATTGCGTTTACTCTGCTCGTGTTGGTTCTCATTTTCCGTCCACAAGGCATTTTGGGCGAGCATCTCGGCGCCGAAAAGGCATAACCAATTTTGCATATGCGCGCAGCCATTCACATCGGATTAAATTCCGGATTCGTCCTCTTGTTCTTTATCCTGATTGGCGTGTACACTACGTTCGAGGCATTGACCCTGGGCGGGGTGTGGCTCAACATTCAAGGCGCAACGGCGAGCGAAATTGCCGCGCAGGTCCCCACTACGTTCAATCCGCAATTTTCGCGGATTGTGACCGCAGCCGCCGCCCTCATCATTGGGCTGCTTGCGGCGCGGCGCGCGGCGCGGCCAATTGAAATGTTTTTGCGCGCGGTGACTGCCAGCGCGCTCGCCGCCGCGATGGTGGGATTGTTTTTGATCATTATCAACGCGCTGTACGGCGCAGGTTTCAATGTCGCATTCGTTTTTGAAAAGGTCAAAGCGCCAACCGTTCAAGCATTATTGTTTAATCAACCGCCGTTCATCGGCGCCGCCATTTGGGTTGTCATCATGGCGGGTTTTGGTTTTCTAGGCGCGCTCTTGGAGCTCGGCTGGCGCGCGCTCCATAAACCGCGCCCCCTTAACGCGCCTCCTTCCGGCGCGCGCAATACGACGCGGCGCGTCCAAATCGGCGCATTGCTCGGCGTGGGCATCTTTCTCTTGGTCGCGCCGTTATTCATCGGCGTTTATTGGAACCAAGTGCTGGGTTCGATTGGGTTGTATGTGCTGCTCGGACTCGGTTTGAATATCGTCGTCGGTTTTGCGGGCTTGCTCGATTTGGGCTATGTCGGCTTTTTCGCGATTGGCGCATACACCATCGCGGTGTTAACGTCGCCCAATTATCCGTTCGGCTGGACTTTTTGGCTCGCGCTGCCCGCCGCGATGATTATGGCGGCATTCGCGGGAACACTGCTCGGCATTCCAGTCCTCCGCTTGCGCGGCGATTATTTAGCTATCGTCACGCTCGGCTTTGGCGAAATCATTCGCATCATTTTTAAATTTATTCCGGTGACCGGCGGGCCGCAAGGCATTTTGAATGTGGCGGCGCCTACTTTTACCATTCCCTTTATCGGACACACCGTCGAATTCAATTCCTCCACGCCATTTTGGTATTTGATTTTTTTCACCTGTATCATTATCGCCTTTATCGCGCTGCGCTTGAATGATTCGCGCACCGGGCGCGCGTGGATGGCGATGCGCGAAGATGAAGACGCCTCTGAAGCGATGGGCGTGGACACGACGCGCGCCAAATTGTTGGCATTCGGCACGGGCGCGTTCTTTGCGGGCTTGGGCGGCGCCATCTATGCCTCGCGCCAACAACATATTTTTCCCGACGACTTTACGCTGCTCGTCTCGATTAACGCGTTGGCGCTCATCATCATCGGCGGCTTGGGTTCCATCCCCGGCGTCATCATCGGTTCCGTCGTTCTAATTGGCTTGCCCGAAATCTTGCGTCCGATTGCGGATTATCGTCTCTTGGCGTATGCGGCGCTGTTAATCGTAATGATGCTCGTGCGACCTGAAGGTCTAATTCCTTCGGCGCGCCGCAAATTGGAATTTCATAAAGACGATACGGAATTAGAGATTATTGAATCGAGTTGAGCGCGCGAAATTTTTGGTCTGACGCTGTGATGACGCCAAGCGCGCGCGCAGTTCGCTTTTGGCGCGAATTTGATTCGCAAACTGACCTCAAAGCGAACTATACCCGCGAGCGCAAAATCTTTGACACGCGTATTCAAGTGGGATATACTCGCACGCTAATACCTTGGACAACTTGTAGCCAAGCAAGTGTAACCGACTGTTGAACAACCTGACGCGATATTGTTCAACAACCCTACGCCACGAGCTCTGCGCTTTGCCATGTCCGCTGGCTGACGCATTGCCCAAGCGCTTGGCAATTCGATAAACCCCAACGCAATACAGTCGCGTCCAATTTGCGGAAAATTTTCCGCAGTTCTCGGAGGAGGAGAACCGAATGAAACGCACGTTAGTTTACGGCTTGACAGTATTGGCGCTGGTCCTTGCGATTGGCGCTTGCGCGCCTGCGCCCGCGCCTACTGCTGTTCCGGCGCAACCCACTGCCGCGCCAGCGCAGCCCACTGCCGCGCCAGCGCAACCCACCGCCGCGCCAGCGCAACCCACGGCTGCCACCACCGCCGCTGACGAATGGGGCGATGTCGTCGTCAAAAAAGGCGACACCATCAAAGCGTCATTTAGCGCGGCAATGACCGGCGACTTGGCGCTGTTTGGCCAAGATATG
>JAJTXZ010000019.1 GCA_021463195.1 Anaerolineae bacterium | reverse complement strand
AGAGGTTCAGAAAAGGTTTTGGTCTGTCAGACCCTTCGGGTTTCCGGAAACCCGAAGGGTCTTGGCATAGCTTTCCAAAACCAAACCTGAAGGTCTATATAATTCTATTCGATCTGAATTATGGCACGTCAAAATGCAATCTTGGATTCAGCGTCCGCGAAAGCGGCGCGCTTTACGATTCCGCGCGCGCGCGCGTTGACACGGCATCCGATATTCGTCTTGGGCGCGCTCTTGGTCCTGCTGTTGGCGACGCTGATTTTTGCGACGCGCATTGGCACGGTTAGCATCGAATCCGCGCAAATTATCGCGGTGGTGTTCAAGCGCGCGTTAGGCGTTGATTTGGGCATTGTGTGGAGCGCGGCGGAAGAATCTATCATCTGGCAGATTCGTTTGCCGCGGGTGTTGGGCGCGGCGATTGTGGGCGCGGGGCTTGCCGGCGCGGGCGTCGTGTTTCAAGGGCTATTACGCAATTCGATGGCGGACCCGTACTTGCTCGGCACGTCGGGCGGCGCGGCGCTCGCGGCGACGCTGGCGTTTTTGGTTCCGTTTTCGTTGGGCTTTGCCACATTCGGTTTCGTGCCGTTCGCCGCGTTTCTCGGCGCGCTGCTTGCGGCGCTGTTGGTGTATCGGATTGCGCGTGTTGGAATGCATACACCGATTACGACCTTGCTGCTTGCGGGCTTTGCCGTGAGTTCGATGCTGGCTGCTATCATGTCCGCGTTGATGCTGCTCAGCCGCGGCACGTTAGAGCGTGTCGTATTGTGGACGCTCGGCGGCGTGAGCGCAAGCGGCTGGAATATGCTGCTCGCGGTGACGCCGTTGATTGCGCTGGGCAGTATGTTGGCGTTTTGGTTGTCGCATGATCTCGACGCGTTTTTGTTGGGCGAGGAACAAGCCGCCGCGTTGGGCGTGAATGTGGAACGCAAAAAATTTATATTGTTGTGCGTGGGCGCGTTAATGACCGGCGCGGCGGTGGCATTGAGCGGACTCGTCGGTTTTGTGGGACTTATTGTGCCGCATGTGACGCGCATTTTGTTGGGCCCGCGACATCGTTTGCTGCTGCCCGCGTCATTGTTGTGCGGCGCGATTTTTCTGGTCATTGCCGATTTGATTGCGCGCACGGTGATTGCGCCGCAAGAAATTCCGCTGGGCGTCGTGACCGCGCTGATTGGCGCGCCGTTTTTTATCGTGCTGCTGCGGCGAACGAAAAAGGATTACATATTTTAACGTTGCAACGTTTTTGGCGCGCAATGGGGCGCGCTTGGGCGATGGCCAGACGCCGCAAGTTGGGCGGATTAGCGACGTTCGCGCAAGCGGGAATGTCCGATTTGGATGAATGATTTTTTAGCGGCATGCGCGCTATTGACGATTGCGCCAATCCGACGCGCGTTGAATTTTTCCGCGCGCGCGTTCGCGTATTTTCCGCTTGTCGGCGCGTTGCTCGGAATTATTCTGGTCGGCGCGCAAATTGTCTTGAAACCATTTTTTCCGCCGTTCGTTCTCGCCGCGCTGCTAGTCGCCTTATGGGCGTTGCTCACGGGCGCGCTGCATCTCGACGGCGTGAGCGATGCATGCGATGCGTTGTTTGCGACGGCGACGCGCGAACGTCGTTTGGAAATTTTGCGCGATCCGCATATGGGCGCGTTCGGCGCGACCGGTTTGATTGTGATATTGCTCTTGAAATTTTCCGCGCTGGCGAGCGTGAATCTTGCGGCGTTATTTCTCGCGCCCGTGCTGGCGCGTTGGGCGATGGTGTACGCCGCCGCGTTTCCGCTGGCGCGCAGTCAGGGGATGGCGGCGCTGTTTGCCAAGACGTTGACGCGGCGCAAAGTATTGCTTGCCACGCTTTGCGCGTTGGGTCTTGTCATTGCGTTTGGTTGGCTCGCGGTGGGCGCGTGGCTGACCGCTGTCCTAGTCGCGACCTTGCTCGCGCGTTTTGCCATCGCGCGACTTGGCGGGTTGACGGGCGATATTTATGGGATGATTTGCGAAGTCGTCGAGGTGAGCGTGCTGCTGGCAAGTCTAGGGTTTTTGACAAAATGAAATTGTCTAGCCCGCATTCTCTAACGCGGCATGAGAACGTCTTGCTATGCAGACGATCTCGTAATTTTCCAAATTAAAGCGCCGGGCGTATGCGATTTTTTGCGGCTCGCCGCACGAGTTTTGGTCATGCAAAAATCTTTTCGGCTCGGTTCCACCTCTTTTGTTTATCCCGCTGACCTCGTGACGAACGCGCGTCGTCTCGCGGGGCGCGTGGATGACATCGAACTTGTGCTGTTTGAGGCGGAAAATTTCGGCTCGAATTTTCCGACGCGCGACACGCTCGCCGCGTTGAATAAAATCGCGGACGAGAATGCGCTGACGTTTACGGTGCATCTGCCGCGCGATATGAATTTGCATGACGAACAAGCATGCGACCAAAACCGCCGCGCGATTGACGCTACGCGCGGTTTGTATCCGTACGCGTATATCGCGCATTTGGACGGGCGCGCGTTGATGCGAGACACGTCCGCCGCGCGCGTCGCGCGTTGGCGCGCGGAAGCTGGGCGCGCGCTGGCGCAGGTGATTGCATGGGTCGGCGACGCGGCGCGGGTGTGCGTTGAGAATGTGGAAGCGTGAGACCCCGCGTATTTTCAAGAAATAGTCGCGGAGCTGCGCGCGAGCCGCTGCATTGATATTGGCCATTTCTGGTTGAATCAATGCGATCCGCTGCCGCATCTCGCCGCCCATTTGCCGCAGACGCGCGTCATTCATTTACACGGTGTCGGCGCGCGCGACCATTCCGCGTTGACGCGTCAATCGCAAGCGCAACTCGCGGCGGCGCTTGCGGCGCTGCGCCGCGAAAATTATCGCGGCGTTGTGACGCTCGAAGTGTTTGGCGAAACCGATTTTTTTACGTCGCTCGAAACACTCGAGCGTGTGTTGGAAATAAACAGCTGATGGTTCATTCTGAAACGCAGACTCTGCAAGCCGAAGTCGTTTTTGTGCTTGGCGGCGCGCGCAGCGGCAAATCCGCGTACGCGGAACAGTGGGCGCGCGCGCAAGCCAAGCGCGTTTTGTTTATTGCCACGGCCCAAGCGTTGGACGACGAGATGCGCGAACGCATTGTTCAACATCGCGCGACGCGTCCGCCCGAGTGGGAGACGCTCGAGGCGCCGCGCGATATTCCGCGCGCGCTTGCGGCCTTGGAACGCGCGCCGCAGCTGATTTTGCTCGATTGTTTGACTTTGTGGGCGACAAACGAAATGCTCGCCGACGCCGCGCAGCTGGAGCAGCGGTTGTTTGCGCAATTGGATTTGATTTTAGCGTGGGCGCGTCAGCGCGGCATTGTTTTGCTGCTCGTGTCCAATGAAGTGGGCTGGGGCATTGTGCCGGAAAACGCGCTGGCGCGACATTTTCGCGATGTCTTGGGGCGCGTGAACGCATACGTGGCGCAAGCCGCGAGTCACGTCATTTTGATGGTGGCGGGTTTGCCGATCGAGATAAAAAATTCGGCGCGTGTCCAAACGCGCGAAAAGGAGGAATATGCGATACGGATTGGTGATGGTCAATACGGGTAACGGCAAAGGCAAAACGACGGCGATGCTTGGCACGCTGCTGCGCGCGTGGGGGCGTCAAATGCGCGTCTGTGTCGTGCAATTTATCAAAGCTGAAACGGGCAACTGGGGCGAAATTCGCGCGGCGAAAAAATTGGAGATTGAATGGCACGCGCTCGGCGATGGTTTTACGTGGACCTCGAAAGATTTGGACGCGTCCGCCGACAAGGCGCGGCAGGCGTGGGCGTTGGCGCAAGAGAAAATCGCGAGCGGCGCGTACGATGTGCTGGCGTTGGACGAAATCACGTACGCGTTTCATTACGGTTGGTTGGATGTGAACGCGGTGATTGCGTGGCTGCGCGAAAACAAACCCTCCACGCTGCATGTGATTTTCACCGGACGCGACGCGCCGCCCGAATTGATTGAATATGCCGATCTTGTGACCGAAATGCGCGAAATCAAACATCCGTTTCAAAAAGGCATTCTCGCGCAAGCGGGCGTCGAATTTTAAAATATGTTACAATCCGCGCGTATTTCAATCAAAAACGTCAAGGCAGAGATATGAAATCCATTCACGGCGTGCTTCCGCCGATTCCGACCGCATTCGATACTGACGGCAAGCTCAACGAAACCGCGCAGCGCGCGAATTTGGCGCGTTGGTTGGAAACGGATTTGCATGGTTTTGTCGTCCTCGGTTCGAATGGCGAATACGCGCTGCTCAATACAGAGGAAAAAATGCGCGCGTTGGAACTTGCGCGCGAAATGATTCCCCAAGACCGTCTGCTGATTGCGGGGACGGGCGCGGATTCCACGCGTCAGGCGATTGATTTGACGAAACGCGCGGCGGAAATCGGCGCGGACGCGGCGTTGATTGTGACGCCGCATTATTATCGCGGCCAAATGAACGCGGCGACTTGGACATTGCATTATCGCGCGCTCGCTGACGCGTCGCCGATTCCGATTTTAATTTATAACGTGCCTGCGTTAACGTCGGTTGAGATTGACGCGGATACGGTGATCGCGTTGGCGCAGCATCCGAATATCAAGGGCATAAAGGACAGCTCTGCGAATGTCGCCAAGATGGGCGAAATTATTCGCTTTGCGCCGCCCGATTTCGCGGTATTGGTCGGTTCGGGCGCGGCGATTGTTCCCGCGTTGAGCATTGGCGCCAAAGGAGTCGTGCCGGCGTTGGGCAATATCGCGCCGCGCGAATGTGTGGCGATATATGACGCATTCTGCGCGGGCGATTTTCACGCGGCGCGCAATTTGCAACTGCGAATGATTCGCCCGAACGCGGCGGTGACATCGAAATGGGGAGTGCCGGGATTGAAAGCGGCGTTGGATGAATTGGGCTATTATGGCGGTTCACCGCGCGCGCCGCTATTGTCGCTTGGCGAGACCGAACGGGTGAAACTGCGCGAGATTTTACGCGAGGCGGAATTGCTGCGTTAACGCAGTGGGCTGAAAAAACGACGCATATGCGTCGTTTTTTTTTAGCGAATGAATGCCAGCTGCGCCGCTGTGGCGAGCGCGCGCTGCAACCATAGATTGGGCGAAACGCTGTACCACAAGATAAAGGCGCCGAGCGCGCACAATAAAATTCCCGCAAACAACGCGCGCCAATGTGCGGTGACTTGGCGCGCGGCATATTGCGCTGTTGCGGGGATGCGCTGACGTAGGCGCGCGCCCCAATCCAACCACATGCCGCGCAAACGAAAACGAAGGCGTTCGCTAATTGATTCGGGCGGCGGCGCGGGCGCCAAGTTCTCTTGCGCGGGAACGCTTTCGGGCAGCGTTTCGAGCCAGGTCAACACATAGCGCGCCAAACCAATCATTACGCCAAGCAATGCCAAGAGAATCAGAAAAAAGACGCGGCGGTCGGTGGCTTCAAATTCCAATAACAGATTCCAACGCGTGACCAGCGAAACGCCGGGCGTCAGACCGACCAGATTCAGTCCGCCTAAAATAAAAACGCCGAGCGCGAGATAACTCACCCACCGATTGGGAATGGCGCGCGCGATTACGATGCTCGCCGCCATTACGCTCAAGCTTAACGCGCGCGCGAAAATTTCAATCACCGCGAACGCCGTGCCTTCCAAAGTGCCGCGCGCCAAATCTATCAACACAAATCCCAGCGCGACCAAACCCGCGTAGCTCATGAGTCGCCCAATGCGCCGTTCAAACAGGCACAATGCGCCGCCAATCCAGATTGAACCTAAACCGCCGATGACCATAATCGCGTTGAGGTCGGATTGTTCCAACAGACGCGGCGATTGGCCGATGAGCAAATATAATAACCACAAGCCGAGCGGCTGCCCCAATCCTAACAGCGCCGCGATAATTGGCGGCGGCGTTTCGTCTGTCATCGGTCCGAGCCACAGCACGAATGGCGCGATTGCCAACAAGAGTCCCAAGCCCCAACTTAGAAACAGAACCGCCGAATCGAGCAATTCAAAGCGGTCGGGCGTCAGCGGAAAAAGCTGCACAAAACGATGCCCGATGAGGAGCAGCCCCGCGGAAATCACGAGCAACGCCAAAAAATACGCCGCGCCGCCAGTGCGCTGCGTGTGACGCGGCTCCATTGCAATCACAATCACGGCGAGTCCAGATACCCATGCGAATACGCCAATCACAAAATCGTTGACAGTTAGCGCGACGAGCCAAACAATCCAGCTCCAAAATAAAAAACCGAGCGTGCGGCGCGCCTCGCCAAACGAAGTCGCAATCGCCAAGATGCCCGACAAAGCCAATGCCACTGTCAAATAATCGCGCGCGAGCGGCTGCAACTCAAAGGTCATGCCAAATAGATCGTTCGTCGCGCCTGCGGCAGTTTGCGTCGCCCACAGCAAAACCGCGGTCGCGGTCACGCTCGTCACAAAAGCGAGCGGGCGCCAATAGCGCGCGACGTGCAGAGTTACCGCCGCCGCGACCAGAATGAGCAAAAGCAAAGATAAAGTCACGTGAATCCGTTTACATCTCGCCGCGCCGTCTGCCTTGAAAATGCGCGGGCGCGCTGGCAATGTGCGCGATCGCCAACGCAATCACCAAATCCGCAATCACAAGCAGCGCGTAAATGACCAGACTATTGTCAATGGAAAGATAAATGATGCCAAAGCCGGAGGTGAAAAAGAGCAAGCCCATGCCGAGTTTGAGCGCGTCGCGCGTCAGCGCAATCGTCAACAATCCGCCCATCGCCAGCCACAAGCCCGTCACCCAAAACAAGAGTGGCGCATTCAACAACACGAATTGGTCGCTCGCGGTAATGACCCCTACGGCGACCAGCGCCAAACCAATCAACCGAAATGGAAAATTGGTCCAGAAAATCGCGCGCGGCGTCAATACGCGCGCTTCGGGCGATGGCATTTCGCGTTGACGGCGCCGCGCGGGCTGCACGCGGCGCGCCGTGATATAGAACATTAATGCCACCAAACCGCCCGCAATCATACGCACGGCGGCGATTTGCAACGGAATGAGCGTCGAGAGCAAAATGGCGACGAGAACATATTGGGCGGCGAGGGCGACCAGCGAAACCCGCCAATCGGAAACAAGCACGACGATTCCGACTGCCAACAAGAGACCCAATTCCAATTCGTATGCGCCAAATAGCGCGAACGCGCGCGCGAGGTCGTTGAGGGAAGGCATAGTCAAGCTGCCGCGCCAAGCGATGTGTGCGTTTGCGATTTATACAGAGGTATTTCCAACATACGCGTTTCGGAAGCAAAGCGTCAAAGAGTATAGCATAAAGTGTTGGCAGAACAATTCACTGTTACAATAATTGTATGCCAAAAATCTATTTGGGGCTTGGGACTAATCAAGGCGAGCGCGCGCAAAATTTACGGCGCGCGCTCGCGGCGTTGGCGCCCGAGGTCGCGGTCACGCGGATTTCGTCAGTGTACGAAACCGAGCCGTGGGGTGTCACCGACCAACCGAAATTTTTGAATATGGTCGCGGAGGGCAATACCGCGCTATCGCCGCTGCGCCTTTTGGACGCGCTCAAACGCATCGAACGCGCGTTGGGGCGGATGGAAACGACACGCTATGGTCCGCGCGTGATTGACCTCGATATTTTATTGTATGATGCTTTGACGCTGCAAACCGAACAGCTGGAGATTCCGCACGCGCGGATGGCGGAACGCGCCTTTGTCTTGATTCCGCTAAACGAGCTTGCGCCCGAAGTCGCGCTTGCGGGCGAACAACGCGCCGTCCGCGAACTCGTCGCCGCGCTGCCCACCCCTACGGGCGTCTACAAGTTTCATGAACAAATCACCCTCACGGACGCGTTGTCCAATAATTGAACCAATATAGAAATTGATTCATGCTCCATTCGCCGCGAATGCGAATGCGGCGCAGCTCTAATGGCGTTTCACTCGATTGAGTGATCCCTTGTTTGGTCGTCACCGCCGCCACATAGCCGAGCTGCGTCAACACATCGAGCGTGTGCTGATTGTAACTGCCCGACGGGTATGAAAACAGCGGCATCCAATTTGGCAGATGGTCCACCATCAACTGGTTGCCCTTGATGATTTCATTGTCTTGGAGACTCGCGCGAAATTGACCGAGATTGTAGCGATGCGTTAGCGAGTGCGCGCCAATTTCCATCCCGTTCTCGGACATTTCCAAAATCTGTTCCCAGCGAATATAGCCGGGCGACCCGTAATCCGTCGGCGCGCCGATGATGAAAAAAGTTCCTTTGAAACCAAAATCTTTTAACGTCGGAAATACATTCACATACGCGTCATCATAACCGTCGTCAAAGGTCAAGATGATCGGTTTCTCGGGCAAGGGCGCGCCGGTTTGCAGATGATTTATCAATTCGGCAATGTGAATTGTCGTATAATCTTGCGCGGATAAAAATCGCATTTGCTCATTAAAACGTTCCGCTGAAACAGTAAGCGATTTACGCAACGCATCCGCGTCGGGCGGCAGCTCGCCAACATGATGATACATCAAGATCGGCACGCGCGCGGCGCGTGGAATTGGCGGCGCGGTTTGAGTCGCTGTCGGTGTTGGCGTCGCCGTCGGCGCGGCGGCAGTCTGCGTTGCGCGCGCTTGACGCGTGGCTTTGCGATTTATAACCATCGTCGCGGTGGGAGTTTGCGTTGTGGTTGGCAAAGGCGTCAAGGTTCTGGTCGGGGTGTGTGTGGCGGTCTTGGTGTTGGTGGGGGCGGGTGTATCTGTTGGCGCGGGCGTGGCGGTAGCGGTCGGCGTCGGCGTATGGAATGACAAGAGCTGCGCCAGCGGCGGATTGAGCTGCGTCAAGCCGACTAGACTCAATACAACGGCGACAGCGGTTAACAAAAAGGGGCTGCGCAGCGCGCCGCGCTGTTGCCCCCGCTTTTGTATCTTCACGGCACAAGATTTTAGCACAAAACGCGCTAGGCGAAAGTCGCGCGACGCGTTGATTTACGTCAAGTAGAATGCTCTGTCGGCAGCATAATCACTTGCGGCAGCTGCGCGCGCGCGGGATGCGGCTGCACCAAAACTTTTGCGTTAAAAATCGCGTGGATACGTTCTGGTTCCAGCACCGCCGCCGGCGCGCCTTGCGCCGCGATGCGCCCGCGTTCCAATAAAACAATGTCGTCAAAATACAACGCGGCGAGATTCAAATCGTGCATCGTCGCCAAAACGGTCAAGCCGCGTTCGCGATTCAATTTACGCGTAAGGTCAAGAATCTCGATTTGATGATTAATATCGAGATGCACTGTCGGCTCGTCCAAAATCAATATTTGCGGTTCTTGCGCCAGCGCCATCGCAATCACGACACGCTGTTGTTCGCCGCCCGAAAGTTCGGTAATCACGCGGTCGCGCATGGCGGCGATTGCGGTCATGTCCATCACGCGTTCGACAATTTCGCGGTCCTGTTTCGACGGCCCGCCCAACGCGTGAGAATGCGGCGTGCGTCCCAACATTACCATCTGCTGTACGGTAAAACTAAATTGCAGATTCAATTCTTGCGGCACCAGCGCGATACGTCGGGCAATTTCGCGTCGCGACATTTTTTTTAAATCCGTATCTTGATATTTGACGACGCCGCGCGTCGGCGACAAAATTCCCGCGAGAATTTTCAGGAGCGTCGTCTTGCCCGAACCATTGGGACCCAATAAAGCGCGCAGCGCGCCGGGTCGCAACGTGAAATCAACCTCCACAAGCGTTGACAGCTTGGCATAGGCAAAAGAAATATTTTCGGCAGATAATAAACTCGTCATTTGATTTGGTAGCTTGATAGTTTGATGGATTTGTGGTTCAGTAGTTTGGTAATTTTATTATCGCGCCATCGCGCTAACGCGCATTCGCGGCGGCTTGTTCTAATTTCAACGACAATACTTGCGAGACGCCATCTTCGCCCATCGAAACGCCGTAAATGGCGCGCGCCCCTTCCATCGTCACGCGATTGTGCGTAATCACAATAAACTGCGTCGCGTCCGCGAGCTCTGCGAGACTGTCGCGAAAACGTCCGACGTTCGCTTCATCCAACGCGGCATCCACTTCGTCCATCACGCAAAATGGCGTGGGGCTGACGCGCAGAATGGAAAAAATCAACGCGGCGGCTGTCAGCGCGCGCTCGCCGCCGGACAATAATACAAGCTGCGCCGCGCGTTTGCCGGGCGGGCGCGCCGTGATTTCGATACCGCTGCGAATCAAATCTTGCGGATCGGTCAATTCCAAGCGCGCCGTGCCGCCGCCGAATAAAATCGAAAAATATTTTTTGAATTCGACATTGATGGCATTAAAGGTATCTTGGAATTTTTGTTTCATCATCGCGTCGAGTTCTTGAATCGCGAGATAAAGCCCTTCCAACGCCTGCGTCAAGTCCGCCGTCTGCGCGACAAGAAAAGCGTGGCGCTCTTTGAGTTCGGCGTATTCTTGCGGCGCGTTCGGATTCACGTTGCCAATATAACGCATCTGATTTTTTAGGCGGCGGATTTCCTTGTCAAAGCCATCAGGCAGCGCTTCCACCGGCGGCAGCGTAATCAATTCTTGTTCGAGCGTTTCATTGGCTAAATTTTCGATTTGATTCTCTTCCTCGCCCGCAGTCACACCGGCCAAAGAGTTTGAATTTTCAGCGGAGCGCGCGCGCACGACCAAACGCAGCCGCAGTTGACGCGGCGTTGCGCTGTCCATTTCGACCGGACCGAGGTCATCTTCGATTTCCTGTTCAAGGCGCGCGATTTCGGCGCGGCGGCGTTCCGCGTCCAAGATCGCGCGATTGCACAGTTCTTCGACGGCAGTCAACGCGCGGCGTAATTGCGCCTCGCGTTCTTCCAATTCATTTTGCAGCGCTTCACTCGCGGCTAACGCGTTTTCGTCCGGCGCCGCCTGCGCGCGAAATTTGTCCAACACGGCGCGCTGCGCGTCCACATGGGTTTGCTGCTTGGCGCATTGGTCGCGCAGCTCGGCGCGCTGCGCGGAGAATGTGGCAAGACGCGCCGCTTTGGCGAGACGTTCCTGCGCGGCGCGTTCGCATTCCTGCGCGAGGCGTTCTTGCGCCTGCTGCTGTTCGCGCGCCATTCGCTCGCGCTCGCGTTCTTCTTCGCGCGCCAAGCGTTCTTGCTCACGCGCGAGCTGTACGCGTTCGCGCTCTAGTTCGCGCGCGCGTTCTTGAATCAGTCGCTCGCGGTCGCGGAGCAGTTGTTCTTGTTCGCGCTGACGCTGCGTCTGTTCGCGCGCGAGCTGTTCCCGTTCGCGCGCGAATTGTTCGCGCGTGCGTTCGCGCTCGCGTTCACGCTCGCGACGATTGCGTTCGCGTTCTTGCGCGTGTTCGCGCGCGGCGCGTTCGCGTTCGCGCTGCGCGGTGGCGGCGGCGTGGCGCGCTTGCTGCGCGTCGCGTTCCGCTAGCGTCAGCGCGGTGTGCGCCGCGTTCATTTCCAGACGCACGCGTTCCTGCGCGCGTTCGCGTTCGCGCGCGGCGCGGGCGCGGCGCGCCAAATCGTCGGCTTGCGCGGCGAGACCCGCGATTTGGGCGAGCGCGGATTCATACAGCGGTAAATTTTCTTGGAGCGCAATCAAATGCGCGGCGAGGTCGGGCGGCGCGTCTTGGTCCGCCGTCGAGTTGAGCGTACTCGACTGCGGCGTTTCAAATTCCGTCGCGCGCAGCTGGGCGAGGCGCTGTTGCGCCAAAGCGCGCGCGCGTTGTTCTTCCACCGCGAGACGCTCCTGTTCCAACTGCGTGAGTTGCTGCGCCGCGTGCGTGTGTTGCGCGTGGCTATTTTGTTCGTCCGCTTGCGCGAGCGCGCGAGTTTGCGCAAGCCAGATTTCATCGGCGCGCTGCGCGTCCGCATCAAGTTTGGCCACGCGCGCGGCGTGTTCCGCGTCAGTCTGTTGCGCGGCTTGACGCAGCGCGTCAATTTCGCGACGCTGGGACGTTTCGTATTCGGCAAGTTGCGCCGCGAGCGTTTGGGGCGACAGCGCGAGCGCGCTGTCCGTGTTTTGCGCGGACGCGGGGGCTGGCGCAATCGAAAGCGTCAGCGGACGCGCTTGGAATGCTTGCCAAGCGCTCAGGGCGTTTTGTTCCACCGTCAACGCCGCGTCGGAATCGCGCTGCGCGTCGGTTTCTTGCGCGGCGGCAAAACGCGCGCGTTCTTGCAGCACCGCGTAATCGCGCTCTAACGCGGCGTATTCATTTTCGCGCTGCTGCTGCGCGCGGTGATGGTCGGATAATTTCGCGCGCAAGGTTTGCGCGGCGCGGCGCGCGTCGGTTAATTGCGCGCCGAGTTCATGCAGAGCGACGCGCTGCGCGTCGAGCTTTGCGCGCGCGCTGATTTCTTCGGCTTGAGCGGCGAGAAAACCTTCTTGCGCGTGCGCCCAGTTAAAGGCATACCACGCGCGCAGTTTTTCATTGAGGGCGGTGGAGACAGCTTGGGATTTGCCGGCGCGGTCGGCTTGGCGCGCGAGCGCGGGGAGACGCGGCGCGATTTCATTGATAATGTCGTTGACGCGCAATAAATTTTGCTGTGTCTCTTCGAGTTTTTCGAGCGCGTTGGCTTTTTTGTTTTGATACAAACCAATGCCCGCGGCTTCTTCAAACAAGGCGCGGCGTTCTTCGGCGCGCAGGGACAACGCCTGGTCAATCAAACCCTGTCCGATGACGGCATAAGTCAAACGCGCCAAGCCCCAGCGTTGCAATAATTCATGCACATCGCGTAGGCGGACGCGTTGGCGATTGATCAGATATTCGTTTTCGCCGCTGCGATAGGCGCGGCGCGTGATGGTGACTTCGGTCGGGCGCGCGCGGAGAATTTCTTCGACGATGGAAGCGCGGCGAGAATTGGTCGTATCGTCCGCGTCCGCTTTGCCGTTGGAAGAGTGGTTTTGGATCGGAGCTTGGTTATCCGTCAGCTGACGCTCATCGTCTAGCGCGAACGGATTCTCCAAAGTCAACGTGACTTGCGCCATGCCCATTTTGGGACGGGTCGCGCTGCCGCTAAAGATGAGGTCTTCGGTTTTTTTGGTGCGGAGATTGGAGGGCGCTTGTTCGCCGAGCGCCCAACGAATCGCGTCGGCAATGTTGGATTTGCCGCAGCCGTTTGGTCCGACAATTGCCGTAATGCCCTCTTGATAATTAAAGTTGGTCGGATTGGCGAAGGTTTTGAAACCGTGAATTTGGAGTTGTTTGAGACGCATTTCGAATGTTCGCAAGACAAAGTTGGGAACGGAGCGAAAGTATATATCAGATTTGTTTCGCGCGCATTTTACGACAGTTTGTTTTTATGGAGTTATATGGGTATCTACAATCTTTTGCGCGCGTCCGACGCGTCCGTCTTGGAGCATAACCTTGATGCCGCGCGGATGATTGGAACCGGGCGTGAGAATTTTTGCGACAATTCCTTCCGTCAAGGCGCCGGTGCGTTGATTCTGTTTTTCGACGACCAAGACGCGCGCGCCGATTTTGATTTCACTGCGTTTGGTGATGGGCATAGGTTGGAATGAAAAGGCGTTCAAAAAAATAAAGCGAATGTAGGCGCAAGACCTTTGGGGTTTTCGCCGCGCGCGCGTCAGACCGAGCAAATTGTTCGAAAACCCCAAAGGTCTCTCAGCGAGCGCTCTGTTAAAGATGCGCTAGGTTGTCTTGATAACGACCATTTGAAGATTGGTCATTTCTTCCATCGCGAATTTGACGCCTTCGCGGCCGAGACCGCTATGGCGATTGCCGCCGTAGGGCATGTGGTCGGCGCGAAAACTGGGCACGTCGTTGATTATGACGCCGCCGAAATTCAGGCGTTTAATCGCTTGAAAGACGCGATTGATGTCGCGCGTGAAAACGGACGCTTGCAAGCCGAATGAAGTTTTGTCCGCTTGCGCCAGCGCTTCTTCAAACGAGTCCGCGCGGATGATTGACGCGATGGGTCCGAAAACTTCTTCCGCGACCACTTTCATTTCGGGGGTGGTGTCGGCGAGAATAGTCGGGTAATAGACGTTGTCTTGATGTGTGCCGCCGGTCAAAATGCGCGCGCCGCCCGTCGTCGCTTGGCTCACCCATTCGGCGACGCGTTCGACTTCGCTCTTGGCAATCATGGGCCCTACGTCCACGCGTTCATCCAATGGGTCGCCGACGACCAGCGCGTTGGTTGCGGCGACAAATTTTTCGGTGAGCGGTTCATACACTTGGGTTTGTCCATAGATGCGCTGGGTGCTGATGCACACTTGGCCGCTGTTGTAGAATGCGCCGACAGCGGCTCTTTGCGCGACGACATCCAAATCGGCGTCGGGCGCGACAATGATGGGCGCGGTGTTGCCGAGTTCAAGCGTCACCTTTTTGATTCCCGCGACGGACAAAATATGTTCTCCGACGGGAACGCTGCCGGTAAAAGTGATTTTGGAGACGCGCGGGTCGCGCACGAGCCATTCGCCGACGGTGCGTCCGGGGCCGTTGATGAGGTTGATGGCGCCGGGCGGTAAACCCGCGGCTTGCAAACATTCGCACAAGAGAACAGCGGTGAGCGGTGTGGTCGCGGCTGGTTTCAACACCAGCGCATTTCCGGCGGCGAGCGCGGGCGCGACTTTGTGCGCGACCAGATTGAGCGGAAAGTTGAATGGTGTAATCGCGGCGACGACGCCGACGGGGCGCCGCACATAGAAACCAAAATAGCCCTCGCCGGACGGCGCCGCGTCCAGCGGCACTGTTTCGCCGTGCAAACGTTTTGCTTCTTCACTCGCGATGGTAAAGACGCTGACCGCGCGGTCCACTTCGGCGCGCGCGAATTTGAGCGCTTTGCCCGCTTCTGCCGCGATCATTTTGGCGAGCTCTTCGCGACGCTCTTGCAACAAGCGCGCGACGCGCAATAAAAGCGCGGCGCGTTGGTGCGCGGGCAAGTCCGCCATCACTTGCGCGCCGCGCTCCGCCGCCGCGATGGCTTGATCGAGTTGATCTTGATCCACTACCGGCAGGGTGCCGATGAGTTGGTCGTTATATTTGTTATAAACGGGAGTGCGTTCAGCGCTTTGAATCCATTTGCCATTGATATACAGTTTATAATCCACGATGACCTCTTGCGTGAGAATAAAATCATTATACGTCCAATCGTAAAAAAAAGCCCAAGTCAAAACGACTTGGGCTTTTTTTGCTTATTGCATATTTACGCTGCTGCACGCTAGTTCAGTGCCGCTGCTACCGATGATGCAAGCGCTGATGCGCGACATACCGGAGGGATACGGCGTCAAGTTTAGATTCGCGTTTAGATTTTGATTTGCGTTGATGCGAGTGGCGTTTGATATGCCAACTTGATTGCCGGCGTTATTGAATGCGCGCGCTTGCAGGGTGGCGGGCGCGTCTTCGCCATTCCAAAAGTAACGGACGCCGATGACAAGCCGACCTGCATTAGACAAGCCGCCGTTTTTGGTTATGTCTGTGATGCGATTGCCGGAGGGCGGCGGCGGCGGCGGCGGCGGATTATTTACGTTAATTTGCACTTGGGCTTGGGCAGAAATGCCGCGGCACCAGGCGGTCAAAAAGTAGGTTGTCGTCTGCGTTGGATGCACAACGACTGAACCGGGGGTTGGCACTCCGCTGCCGCCCTGTGTGGTTGAACTGAGCTGCACGCTGTCGGCGTTGGTGACAACGCCCCACGACAAGGTCGTGGATTGCCCGTTATTGATGGTCGTTGGATTTCCCGTAAAGGACGAGATATGAGGCGTGCCGTTACAAGAGGGCGTGTTTTGCACTGTGATTGTGACGGGCCACTGCACTTGATTGTTACCGCAAAAGCCGACGATAAAGTAGGTGGTCGTTTGCGTCGGATTCACTTGCTGACTGCCGGGCGTGCCGATGCCTTGCCGATTGCCGTTGGGCCATTGAAAGAACGCGGCGCTCGCGTTGCCGACAAGGCCCCACGAAATGGTCGAGACTTGGCCCGGAAAGGTGATAGATGGATTGGCGGTCACGAATTGAAGCGATGGGCTTCCGCTGCATCCTTGCGCGTTCGGCGCGCTAGCCGGCTGCATTGTAAGCGTTTCTGCCTGCGTTTGCGCTTGGAATGGGGCTGCTTGAGCCATTTGGCTCGACGCAATCCCCGCTAGCAAGATTAACGCGAGCAGCGCCATTGCGCGAATAAAAAATTTCATTACCGGTTTCCTCCAAACCAGACCTGCGAGAAAAATTTTCCACAGGGCATGGTTGATTATTCTGTAGGATAGGATGCGGGAACCTGGGTCAAATCAATATCGTACTGCCACACCGGACCGTATTGACCTGCCCAACCGGCATCTTGAGACGAGAGATTATCTTTGGGTCCGAGAACGTATGGTTTGACGAGCTGCAAATTCTCGGGATTGTACATGAACGCGCCCGGCACATCTTGAATGAGCATATCTTCGGCTTGTTGATAAAGCGGAATCGCTTTGTCAAGGTCTGCCGTCGAATCGGCTTGGCGCAAAATCTCATCGAGATACAAATTGCAATAGCCATAGCGTCGCGAGAATGCGCCGCATGCCCAGTAGGTGGTCAACCAGTTTTGCGGATGCGGATAATCTTGCACCCAACGCTGCAGCGAGAGTTGTGGATTCGTCCGCACATCTTTGGTGAGCGAAGTAAATTCCGTGCCGGAAACCGGTTCGGGTGTAATCGGGCATCCAAGCACCTTGGTTAGATTGCCGGTAATGAATTCGGCGCGTCGTTGATTGAGCGGCGAATCGGGATAGGTGAATTTGATTTCACCCAATTTCGCGCAATCCACTTTGGGTTTGTCCGTCGTGCTGTCTGACGCGGCGTAACCGTTGTTGACCAAAGTGTTGACGGCGGCGGCGGCGTCGCTATCAGGAACGCCTGGCTCGCTCGCTTGATTGCCGAGGACGCCCGGTGGAATCCAGCGCGTGTACGGCGTGCCAATGCCGCCCAATTCATTTTCGATAAAAGCATGGCGGTCGAGCGCTTGCGAAAACGCAATCCGCACGTTGCGGTCATCGAACGGTTTACGCGTATTGTTGAATGCCATCGCCACGGTTTGCGCGGCGGGATAATGCAAAAAGTCGCTAATAATTTGAGTGTTTGAAATAATCGTTGGCACCAATTCGGCGGCAACGCTAGCATTGATATCGAGTTGTCCGTCTTGGTACGCTTGCAGCTGCGCGGCGTTATCAGGGTTGTACGTAAATTCAATGCGGTCAAGGTTGGGCTTGCCCTTCCAATAATTTGGATTTGGCACAAGTGTCACATGCCCTTTAACGGGATCAATTTCTTTGAACATGAACGGGCCATTCCCGTTGTGGTTCGCGGGATCTTTCCACCAATTTTCCGGGTCTTTGGCTACCGCTTGCGCGTCGGTCGGATAAAAAATTGGCATGGAGGCAATGTATGTCCAATACGAAGCGGCGGGGCGATTAAACGTCAACACCAGATTTGTATCGTCGAGCGCTTGGACGCCATAATTTTCGTATGCTTTTTCGATATCCGCATCGGTGACTTGGGCGGGATCCATCTCGGCGAGCGTCTGCGCGCCCTGCAAATCAAATAATAGAGAAACGTATTGTTTGCCGGGTACGCGCGGGTCAACGGCGCGTTTCAACGCATATTCGAAATCTTTGGCAGTGATAGGCGTGCCGTCCGCGCGTTTCAAGTCATTGCGAATCTGAACGGTTACAGTCAAGCCATCTGCCGAGACCGTGTATCGTTCCGCGGCGGCGGGTTCTACATTGCCTTTGGCGTCAATCGTCGCCAATCCTTCGTAAGTCAAATCCAAGAGCGAGATTTCGTTCACAAAGGACGCTTTTTGCGGGTCCAACATGTCGGGGAAAATATCTTCGCCAATCCGCAACACTTTGGGGCCCTGAACTGTGTCAGTCATCGCTGCGGTCGCGCCTTGCGGCGACGCGGCGATAATGGTTTGCGCCGAAGCCGTAAGCATGGGCATTGCCAGCGCAATGAACGCCAGAGTTAAACCGCAGGCAACCAAACCCACAATGAGTGGATTCAAGTTGAGTTGTTGTTTGGTTTGCACCAGTTCCTCCTAAGATTTTTGCTGTCGGACACAAATAGCCGTACAGCCACATAGAGTCCAAATTGGATGGACTCGCATTGATTTGACGTCAATGCGTCGTTGATTGTTCCTTTTAGCATCGCGAGGCGCGATTTTGCAAGATTTGCGTTTGGGCTTAACGAATCATTGAACGTTCGCCCGTGCCGCCATAATTGATAAAGACGGTTTTCAATTCAGTAAAGAAATTTAGACCTTCTTCCGCCATTTCGCGTTCGCCGACGCCCGTGCTTTTGGTGCCGCCAAAAGGCAGCTGCGCTTCGCCACCGATAGTCGGTTCGTTCACATGCACCATGCCGGTTTCCACATCTTCGATATAACGCAGCACGTTATTGATATCGCGCGTGAAAATCGAGGTGGTCAAACCGTACTCGACCGCGTTGGAAAAACGAATGGCTTCTTGCAAGTCTTGCGCGATGCCGACCGCCAACACGGGCCCAAAAACTTCTTCTTGAAAAATACGCATCGCAGGCGTCACGTGATCAAAGATGGTCGGTTGGACAAAATAGCCGCCGCGCGCATTATCGGGAACGCCGCCGCCGGTCACGAGCTGCGCGCCTTCGCGCTTTGCAATCTCGATGTACGAAAGGTCGGTCTTCCATTGTTTTTCATCCACTGCGGGCCCCATGTCCGAAGTTTCATCCAAGCCGGGCCCGACTTGGAGTTTGGACGCGCGCGCCGCGAGTCGTTCCACCAATTCCAATTTGACTTGCGGCGCGGCTAGCACGCGTGACGTGGCGGTGCAGCGCTGCCCGGTTGAACCAAACGCGCCGCCGATGATGGCGTTCACCGCTTGGTCCAAATCCGCGTCGGGCAAAATCACAATCGCGTTTTTACCGCCCATTTCGCACGTCACTTTTTTATTCAGCTTGGCGGCTTGTTGATACAGCGCGTTGCCGACTTCATTCGAGCCGGTAAAAGAGATGGCGCGCGTTTCGGGCGCATTCACGATCGCGTTGCCGACAACAGAACCGGAACCGACGCACATGTTCAATACGCCGGGGGGCAAACCCGCTTCTTCAAAAATTTCGACGAGCAGCGACGCGGTGGCGGGCGTAATTTCGGCGGGCTTGAAAACTATCGTATTGCCTGCGACCAATGCGGGCGCGATTTTCCAAACGGGTAGCGCCCACGGAAAATTCCACGGCGTGATTAAACCGACGACGCCGATGGGGCGGCGGAGCGTGTACGTAAAGGTATCGCGCACTTCGCTCGGCATTGTTTTGCCGTGTACGCGATATCCTTCGCCCGCGAAAAATTCTAGCAACGAAATCCCTTTCAAGACCTCGCCGCGCGCCTCTTTGAGAATTTTGCCTTCTTCGCGCGTCATGGTGCGCGCGATTTCCTCTAACCGCGCGCGCGCCAAATTCACCGCGCGCCACAAGACGCGTCCGCGTTCCGGTCCCGGCGTATTTTTCCACATGGGGAACGCCGCGGTCGCCGCGTCGAGCGCGGTCCGCACATCTTGCGCGGTCGCGGCGGGAAATTCCGCAAGCACATCTTTTGGGTCGGCGGGATTGATATTCTTGACAAGACGCTCTGAATTGGGATGAAACCATTTTCCGTTGATATATGAACCGGTAGGCATTTTGACTCCGTTGGATAAAAGCGAGATGAGAATAAAGCGAAAAGCGCGTGATTTTCGGACGTTATTATAGCATAACGCTTGACGATGGGGCGCGCGCTGGACGCGATTGCGCGACTTGTTCCTTGAAAATAATTCGCTATAATTTCCAACACCTTTGCGTACAAGCTTGCAAATTCCGAGATCTTGCAAGTTGATAACCGATTCAGTATCTGTGCTAGCCGCTTTTCAAACTTTTGAAATTTCGCGAATTTCGGAGTTTGAAAGCTCCATTTTTATTTTGGCAAAGGTAGCGCGATGATCAGGACATTAAATTCCGCCATGCCTTTTACTGCGTCAACTGAAATTTTTCACCCTCCCCGTTGAGCTCGCTCGAGCGCGCCATCGCCCAACGCGCGCGCGCCTCCTGTTGTCCGGCTAGACGTCTCCAAGCTCAAATCTTGACGACAACAGGAGTTTTCGCATGTCCGCAAAATTAAAATTCAAACCGATTGCGTTCACCGTTTTTACGCTGTACGCGATTGAATGGCTCGACGAACTCATTTATGGTTTGTACGGCGCGACTTTGCCGCTGCTAAAGAGCGATCTCGCGCTGAATTATCTTCAGGTTGGTTTGCTTGCCACTACGCCCGGACTCGTTAGTATCGCGCTCGAACCTTTTATCGGTATTTTGGGCGATACGCGTTTTCGGCGCGCGCTCGTGCGCGGCGGAATTTTGGCGACGACTTTTGCGCTTGCGCTCGTCGCGTTCGGACAAACGTACGCGGTCATTCTGGCGGCGTTTTGTATTTTGTACGTCGCGTCGGGCGCGTACGTGAATCTCGCGCAGGCGACGCTGATGGATTTGAATCCCGCGCGCACGGAACAGACGATGGCGCGTTGGACGTTGTTTGGCGAAATTGGCGTGATGATTGCGCCGATTTTGGCGACGCTTGCGTTTGGCATTGGATACGGCTGGCGTGAAATGTATCTCGCGTTCGCGGGCGCGGCGGGCGTGTACACCGCGCTCGTGTGGCGCGTCGCGTTCAATACGCACGGCGGCGCGACGGAGGCGCAGATTGCGCCGCGCCAACTGGCGCGCGATTTTTTTAACGCGTTTCGGCATGGCGAGTTGATTCGTTTTGTCTTGCTCACCGAACTCGCGGATTTGATGCTCGATAAATTATTTGATATCACGGGTTTATATTTTCACGATGTCGTTGGCGTTGATTTTGCGCAAGCCGCGTTCGCGTCCGCTGTTTTTTCAAGCGCGGGACTCGTGGGCAGTATCCTACTGATTCCATTACTCGAACGCGTGAATGGCATGCGTGTCCTTCGCCTCTCCTCGTTTAGCGTTATCGCGCTGTATGTCGCGTTTTTGCTGGTACCGTTCATTTGGGCGAAATATGTTCTCATCGCGGCGGTGAGTTTCAGCACGGCGGGGTGGTTTGCGATTTTGCGCGGGCGCGCCTTTTCCGCGCTGCCGGGCCAATCGGGCATGGTGGTAGCGGTTACGGCGCTGGCGAATCTTTCGATTTTGATTACGCCGACAGTCATGGGCGTCATCGCGGATGCGTTTGGTTTGCAGACGGCGATGTGGCTGCTGCTCATTGGCCCCATCGCGCTTTTAATTGGTTTGCCGCGCGAAGGATAGATGCCGCGCGCGCGTGATACGCGCGCGGCGTTGGCGTGGAAACTTGGCGCAACGCGGGTGAAACCTTTTGACAGTCGTTACCGCATACTCTATAATCGCCGCAGCGCGCAGCGCGACGCGCAGGCGCAAGTGAACATATATTCGCGGAACCTTTTTTTCGAGGCATTGTCATGACTGAACCGTTGTATATCGCAAAAAGCGAACATGAAATTTTTCTCTATCCGCGCATGGCAAATCGCCATGGGCTCGTCGCGGGCGCGACCGGCACGGGCAAAACAGTGACGCTGCAAACGATGGCGGAAAGTTTTTCGCGCATCGGCGTTCCCGTTTTCGTTTCCGACATCAAGGGCGATGTTTCAGGAATCAGCCAACCGGCGGGCGATAACCCCAAAATCCAAGCGCGCGTTGAACAACTCGGTTTGACCGATTGGGCGGCGAGCGGCAATCCCGTCACGTTTTGGGATGTATTTGGCGAACAAGGGCATCCGGTTCGCACCACCGTTTCTGAAATGGGACCGCTTTTGTTTGCGCGACTGTTGAATTTGAATGATACGCAAAGCGGCGTGTTGAGCATCGTTTTCCGAGTCGCGGATGACAAGGGCTTGTTGCTGCTCGATCTCAAAGATTTGCGCGCGCTCGCAAAACATGTCGGCGACAACGCGGCGGAATACAAAACCGAATACGGCAATGTTTCACCCGCCAGCATTGGCGCGATTCAACGCGGTTTGCTCACGCTGCAAGAGCAGGGCGCGGAAAAATTTTTCGGCGAACCTGCGTTGAATCTGGAAGATTTGATTCAAACGGACGCAAACGGCAAAGGCGTTATCAATGTGCTGGCGGCGGACAAGTTGATTCAAAATCCCAAAGTGTACGCGACGATGCTGTTGTGGCTGCTCGCGGAGCTGTTTGAAACGCTGCCCGAAGTCGGCGACCTCGAAAAACCGAAATTGGTTTTCTTTTTCGACGAAGCGCATCTTTTGTTTCAAGACGCGCCCAGCGCGTTGCAAGACAAAATTGAACAGGTCGTGCGGCTCATTCGCTCCAAAGGCGTCGGTGTTTATTTTGTCACCCAAAATCCGTTGGACGTTCCTGACAAAGTGTTGGGACAACTCGGCAACCGCGTTCAACACGCGCTGCGCGCCTTTACGCCGCGCGACCAAAAAGCGGTCCAAGTCGCGGCGGATACGTTTCGTTCCAATCCGCAGCTCGATGTGCGCGCGGCGATTACGGAACTGGGCGTGGGCGAGGCGCTCGTTTCATTTTTGGATGAAAAAGGCACGCCCGGCATTACGGAACGCGCGTTCATTCTGCCGCCGCGTTCGAAAATTGGCGCGATTACGCCCGAGCAGCGCGCCGCGATTATCCGCGCGTCTTTGATTGCCGGCGTGTATGAAGCGGAAGTGGACCGCGAATCCGCGTTTGAGCTGCTCAAGGCGCAGGCGGATAACACGGCGCAAGCGGCGGAACAGGCGCGTTTGGAAAAGGAAGCGGAAGCGGCGCAGAAAAAAGCCGAAGCGGACCAAAAAAAGGCGGAAGCCGACGCGAAAAAGGCAGAGGCGGCGCGCGCCAAAGAAGAAGCTCGCGCGGCGCGCGAAGCGGAACGAGTGGCTAAAGCCCAAGCTCAAGAACAGGCGCGTCTGCAGAGAGAAGCCGAACGCGCCGCCAAAAATAATCCGTTCAATCAAATTCTAGGCAATGTCGGCAGTCAAGTCGGCAAAGAAATTACACGCGGCTTGTTCGGAAATTTATTTGGCACGTCGCGACGACGCTAATATGACTGATTCTTCTCTTCCCGGCGCGCTGGTTGCCGATGCTGAACATGATGTGATGGATGTGTTGGGCGCGGATGTCGCCGTGCCGCAGCCCAATCGTTTTAGCGATGGCGTAAAAATTGTCTTGCGTTTTGTCGCGGTGTTTGCGCTCGCGATGCTCGTTTGGGAACTGGTGAAATTCATTGGCGGCACGCCGTGGCGTTATACCACCGCCGAAGGCGCGCTCTTTGATTTCACCTGGTTTCCGCCGTTTGAATTTAAAATCGCCAACGATTTGAATATGCCGCATCTGTGGGATATTTTTGGCGCGTTGATTCAGCCCGCGCAGCGCAATGGTCCGCCGTTGGTGAATGTGTTGGCGCAAGCTGCCGTCGTCACCATGGCCGCCGCGTTGGTCGGTTTTATTATCGGCACGGCAGTCGGCTTGCTGCTTGGCACGATTTTCGCGCATTCGCCGTTATTGGAACGTTCGCTGGTGCCGTATGTGGTGGCATCGCAAACGATTCCGATTTTGGCGATCGCGCCGATGGTGGTCGTATGGCTCAAAGCGGGTTGGTGGTCAGTGGCGCTGCTCGCGGCGTATCTCTGTTTTTTCCCTGTCACGATTAATACGCTGCGCGGTTTGCGTTCGCCCGACCCGCGCGCGTTGGAATTGATGAAATCGTACGCGGCGACGACATGGGCGACTTTGTGGAAGGTGCGTTATCCCTCCGCGCTGCCGTATATTTTTACCGCGCTCAAAATCGCGGCGACGACTTCGGTGGTCGGCGCCATTATTGGCGAATTGCCGTCCGGGATCCGCGAAGGATTGGGCGGCGCGATTTTGAATTTCAATCAATACTATGCCATCGTGCCGCAAAAATTGTGGGCGACGATAATTTTTACGGCGATCGTCGGCATCCTCTTTTTTATCAGCATCACGTTGGTCGAACGCGTCATGACGCGCAATATGCGAAAGTTGGAAAGCTAAAAGGAAAAAGTTAAAAGCTAAAAGTAGGCGCTTGATTTTTGCCTTTTAGCTTTTAACTTTTAGCTTGTTTCATGTCCGTAGTCTCCATTTCCTCTGTCAACAAAGTTTTTGGCAAAGCGCCGAATCAAACGATCGCGCTTCAAGATATTAATCTCGCAATCGAGCCGGGCGAATTTATCTCGCTCATTGGGCCTTCGGGCTGCGGGAAATCAACCTTGCTGCGAATCATCGGCGATTTGATTTCACCGTCGAATGGCGTGGTGTTGGTGAATGGCAAACCCGCGCCGCAAGCGCGCGAAAACCGCGAATACGGTATCGTGTTTCAAGCGCCGGTGTTGTTCGATTGGCGCACGGTGGAAAAAAATGTGCAGCTGCCTTTGGAAATCATGGGCCAGACACCGAGCGAACGCGCCGCGCGCGCGAACGAGATGCTCGAACTGGTCGAATTGACCGGCTTTCAAAAACATTATCCGTACCAACTTTCCGGCGGGATGCAGCAGCGCGTTTCGATTGCGCGCGCGCTGTCGTTCAATCCGCCGCTGTTGTTGATGGATGAACCGTTTGGCGCGTTGGATGAAATTACGCGCGAGCGTTTGAACGCGGAATTGCTCGCGATTTGGGCGCGCACGCAAACGACGATTGTGTTTGTGACGCATTCGATTCCCGAAGCGGTGTTCCTCTCGACGCGCGTTGTGGTGATGAGCGCGCGCCCCGGCCGCATCACCGAAATTATCCCGATTGATTTGCCGCAGCCGCGCGATATGGCGACGCGCGAGCTGCCGCGCTTTTACGCGTTGGTTACCCAAGTGCGCGAAGCGCTGCGTGGGGGCGAAAGCGCAAAGGGTTAACGAATTACGATTGGCTATGGCATCTCCTGTTGAAAAAACCTATTCGGACCGCCAGAAAGCGCCGTCGGATACGACGCGCGTTTCATGGCTGGAACGCGTGCGCTATTATTTGCCGACGGCGTTGATTTTTGTCGCGGTTTTGCTG
Source organism: Anaerolineae bacterium (assembly GCA_021463195.1). GTDB lineage: Bacteria > Chloroflexota > Anaerolineae > UBA4142 > SHND01 > SHND01. The sequence continues at coordinate 40,480 of JAJTXZ010000019.1, read as the reverse complement.
TTGTGGGAAGGTTTGGTGCGTGGGCTGGATATTAAACAATTTATTTTGCCCGCGCCGAGCGCCATTCTCGATGCCTTTATGGGCAGTTTGGCGCAGATGGTTAATTTAGGGATTTATACCGGGACGGAAGCGTTGGGCGGTTTTATCATCGGCTGCGCTTTGGGCATCGGCGTTTCGTTGGCAACCTCGCGGTGGACGACCGCGCGTGAAACGCTGCTGCCGTTGGCGATTGCGGCGAATTCGGTGCCGATTATCGCGTTTGCGCCGGTGATGAATAATTGGTTTGGCGTGTCGAATCAATTTTCTAAAATGGCAATCGTCGCGGTGATTACGTTCTTTCCGATGATGATTAATATGACGCGCGGGCTGACATTGGTGGACCCGTCCGCGTTGGAACTGATGCGCTCGTACGCGGTGAGTGAATGGAAAACGCTGCGTGAGGTGCGAATTCCGAATTCGCTGCCCTATATGTTCAACGCGTTCAAAGTGTGTTCGACTCTGGCGCTCATCGGCGCGGTCGTCGGCGAATTTTTTGGCGGCACGCGCGACGCGTTGGGCGTGTACATTACGCAAGAAGCCGCGCAGTTTCGCTTTCAAAATTCGTGGGCAGCCATTATTATCGCGTGCATTTTGGGCATTGGTTTTTATCTCTTGATTGTCGCGCTGGAGCGTTTGGTGATTCCCTGGCACGCGTCGGTGCGTAAAACAGAAGAATGAGCGTATTTACGTTTTATGCTTTCGGATTTGTGATTTCAGATTTGCGGTCGCGCATTCGACCCAAGCTCTTGCAAAGGAGGTGGCATTGACTCGATAAAGACAGAATCGAAAAGCAGAAACCGAAAACTTGTCCCGAAAAATTGAGGGATCAAAAATGAAAAAGACGGAGGAGAAAGAATGAAAAAGTTTGCCTTGATGATTGCGACATTGGTAAGCGTTGCCGTGTTCGCGGCGTGCGCGCCGGCTGTGTCGCCCACCAGCGCGCCACCCACCGCCGCGCCCGCGCAGCCCACTGCCGCGCCCGCGCAACCCACTGCCGCGCCCGCGCAACCCACTAGCGCGCCCGCCGCGATGGTACCCGTGACGCTGCAACTGCAATGGGTGCCGCAATCGCAATTTTGCGGTTACTATGCCGCGCTGGATAAAGGATATTGGAAAGACCTCGGTTTGGATGTGACGGTTAAACCGGGCGCGGTTGAAATTGTGCCGCAGCAAGTGGTCGCCACCGGCGGCGCGGAGTTTGGCGTGGCGTGGCTTCCGAAAGTGTTGGCGTCGGCGGAACAGGGCGCGGACCTCGTGAATGTGGCGCAACCGTTCCAACGCTCCGGCACGCTCGAAATTTCGTGGAAAGATAGCGGCATCACCAAGCCCGAAGACTGGAAAAATAAAAAAGTCGGCACCTGGGGATTCGGCAACGAATTTGAATTGTTCGCCGCGATGCGCAAAGTCGGCATTGACCCGAATAACAAAGCGGATGTGACGATTGTGCAACAGCCGTTTGATATGGCGCTCTTTTTGAATCGCGAAATTGACGCGGCGGAAGCCATGACCTACAACGAATACGCGCAGGTGTTGGAAGCGGTCAATCCAAAGACCGGCAAATTGTACCAACCCGAAGATTTGAATGTGATTGACTTTAATGAGGTTGGCACCGCAATGTTGAACGATGGTATTTTTGTGCGCGGCGACTGGATTCAAGATGTCAAGAATCAAGATACCGCGACCAAGTTTCTCGAAGGCGCCTTCAAGGGCTGGGTTTTCTGTCGCGACAATTTTGACGATGCGGTCGGGATTGTGTTGAAATACGGTCCGACGTTGGGCAAGGGGCATCAGGCATGGATGTTGAATGAAATCAACAAACTTATCTGGCCCTCGCCGCAAGGCATCGGTATCATGGACCCCGCGCTGTTCAAACAGACCGTCGAAATTTCGCAACAATTCGGCGTGATTAAAGCGGCGCCCAAAGATGGAATCTATCGCACCGACTTGGCGCAAAAAGCGGTGGATACGTTAAAGGCGGCTGGCGTGGATGTGACCGGCGAGAATTTCAAGCCGCAAACAATTCAGGTCACCAAAGGCGGAGAATAGCCGAGTAACAAGTAGAGCAGGTAGCAAGTAGCAAGGAGCAGGCGGCGAACAGCAAGGCGCAGGCAGCCAGGAATAAACAGCAGCGCTTCCCGGATACCAGAGACCTACTATCGCCGATCTATTACCTGCTACCTGCTACCTTTCTACACAGACAACGATGTCACATTTGGATTTTGGTATTACGTTAAAAAGCGATCTCGACGTGCGGCGTGAAGTAAAACTCGCGCAACAGGCCGAAGCGGCGGGTTTTGGTTATGTGTGGACGTTTGACTCGCATGTCTTGTGGCAAGAATGTTATACGCGCATGGCGTTGTGGGCGTGGAACACGCATAAAATTCACATTGGCACACTCGTCACAAATCCGATTGTGCGCGACATTACCGTGACCGCGAGCGGATTTGCGACGTTGCAACAAATTTCGCGCGGGCGCATGGATTTGGGTATCGGGCGCGGCGATTCGTCGCGGCGCGTGCTTGGAAAAAAACCGACGACGAATGACAACTTGATGAATTTCGTCGAGGAGTTTCGCGCGCTCACGGCGGGACAGCCCGTCGAGTACGATAGCTATCCGATTCAGTTGACGTGGGCGGACGCGGGTGTGCCGCCCGTGTGGGTGGCGGGGTACGGACCCAAAGTTTTGACGGCGGCAGGAAAATACGCGGATGGAATTATTTTGCAATTCGCCGATCCGCATCTCGTCAAGTGGTGCAGCGATTTTGTGAAACAGGGCGCGCAAGCAGCGGGGCGCGATCCGCGCGACATCAAAATCATGGCCGCCGCGCCCGTTTGGATTTCCGATGATTTGCAAGTAGCGCGCGAGCATGTGCGCTGGTTCCCCGCGCTCGTGTCGAATCATGTCGTGGATTTATTGAAACGGCATCCGCGCGAGGAATTGCCGCCCGAACTGTACACGTACGTGGAAGACCGCAAGGGCTATGATTATTTGCATCACGCGCAAGTGGGCAGCGACAACGCGCAATTTGTCTCGGACGAAATCGTTGACCGCTACTGCATCGTGGGCAATGTCAAGGAACAAATCCGCCGTCTCGAAGAATTGCAGTCGCTCGGCGTGAGCCAATTCAATATTTATCTCATGGTTGGCGACGAAGAAAAACAGGTGGCGGCGTATGGAAGTAAAGTGATTCCGCATTTCAATGGTGGGAAAAAGATTGGGAGCGCGAAACGCGCGAAACGAACGAAAACCGCGCACAAGACCGCAGCGAAAAAAGCAGCCAAGAAAAAGTAAGCATCGCAATCAACCCATAGCGCAGAGACAGATTTTCTCTGCGCTATTTTTTTGGAACGCGAACCAGACAAACAACGTCCTATGAAAAAAGGAGCAGACACACTATGCTACCGTTCATTTATTCTGCCTGCATTTTCCTTTTCGCCATGCAGCTTGCCGCGTGCGCTTCGCCAACTACCGCGTCAAATATCATTACCAACATCGCTGCCTCGACCGTCATGCCATCCCCACTCCAAGCGCCAACGCCGACACAAACACCGCTTCCAATTCCGCGCGTGAGGATTGACCAACAAGTTCAAGTGGAATATCACGCCAATGCGACGGATTTGGCAGCATCTAACAACGGGACCGCGTTTGCGTGGACCCGTCGGGATTGGAATAGTGAAAAGCAGCAAGAAATTTATTCGGGCGCGGTATTTATTCCCGCATACAATCTTTTGGAACAACGTCCGCTCGATGCGAATTCGCCCATCGCGGTTGCGGTTGAATCCAAGCAAGAACGTGTCATTCTCGGCTCGGTAGATGGCGCAATCGAAATTTGGAACGCGCGCACAGGACTGCGCGACCAAATCTTGGGAAATGTAAATGGCAGCCCGACAAGTATTGCGCTGAATGACGATGAAACACTCGTCGCCGTTGGTTCGTCCGGCAACTATGAAAATGGTACCGGCAGAGTAACAGTTTGGAACAAAGAAAATCCAGTCACTGTAAGGATTTTGTCTTTGGCGAGCGATGTCGAACGCGTGCTTTTTGGTCCTGACAAACAGATTTACTTTTCAACGAACGCTAAAAGTTGCGAGCGCAGTGGCGGCAGCGACGGTGGCGTATTTGTTTGGCAGGAAGGATCCGCAAGTGCGCGGCAAATCTTCAGCGCCTATGGAAATTCCGTGACAGATTTTGCAATTCATCCACAAGGAAAAATCATTGCAAGCGTAGGAACAGTCCAAAAGACTCGCTGTGAAGGCGCATCCGTTGTTTCTTTGTCGAATGTGTCCGACGGAAGCGTCACGCGCGTTTTTACGCCAACTATTAAAATCGAGAACGAACCGCCCCAAACTCTCGACGCGTTCAGCGTTGCCTTTAGTCCCAACGGAAAATTATTGGCAATCGGCGATGCGGCGGGACGCGTTCAGGTGTGGGATTGGGAAATGAATCAAGTGCGCGCCACCTCTGATATGGATTCATCGCAAACGACGCGCATTGTTTTCATGACCGACCATCTGCTTGCGTATTACACCCTTGACGGATACGTGCGCCTCTTTTCTTTTTGATTCCGCCCTACCACTGCAAGACCCCAAGCGAAGAAGTGACAGGGTTTTCGGAACCCGCCACTTTTTGAAAAGAAATGCTCTTGCCGCGAACGCGCAAGCGGTGTTATCATACACTCATGCCCAAAGCCGTCGCGTCGTCTCCTTCTCAAAAACTTTTCGACACCATCGTAAAGGAATTTGTCTCCGCAGACGCGGGCATCAAAAAATCGAACGCGTTCGGCGCGCCGTGCTTGAAAGTGCGCGGCAAAATTTTCGCGTGCTGGTCGGGTGCAAGTTTGGTGGTCAAACTCGATGCGGAAATGTTTGCGAAAGGGATGAAATTAAAGGGCGCGCACATTTTCAATCCGCTGGGCAAAGGCAAAGGGATGACACAGTGGCTTGTGCTGCCGTACGCGCAGCGCGCGAAATGGCGCGCGTACACACAAGCGGCGCTCGATTACGTTGCGTCCATAACTTGACAGGACATTACAATTTTGGACGCAGATGCCACAGATAACACAGATTTTGGCTATGCTGTTCGTCGCATTTATCTGTGAAAATCTGCGAAATCTGTGTCCCAAAGCTAGAGCTGTGATGCGCTGTGACACAGGACAGTACAATTCTTTGAATCGGACGCGGATGTTCGCGGATTAACGCGGATTTCCAATTTGAATTTGCCGCTTCCACGTTCAGCAGCGTTGAGCCGTGTCCAAACCATTGCCGAGAACATCTTTTTGTTTTTCAAATTGACTTATGCCACAACGCCAACAATCGTCTCGAAAAATCAAATCTATTTCCGCCCAAACCGCGCGGCGTCTCGCTATCACCAAACAGCATCTTGACGCGACGCGTTACGAACCCACAACCGACGGAATTTATCAAACCGTTCGCGATATTGGCTGCTTGCAACTCGACCCGCTTCAAACGGTGGCGCGCAGTCACACGCTCGTCGTCTTTTCGCGCGTCGGTCCGTATGAAATTGCTGACCTCGATAAACTGATTTATCACGACAAAAAATTGTTCGAGTATTGGGCGCACGCGGCGTCGCACGTTCTTACCGAAGATTATCCGATTCATCATTTGCGGATGAGAGAATATGCCAAGACGGATGACGCGTGGCATCTTCGCATCGCGGAATGGATTGACGCGAATAAAAAATTGCGCGACATGATTCTGCGCGAAATCAAACGGAATGGTCCCCTCTCTTCGCGCGTGTTGACGGAAATGGGCGAAGCGCCCAAAGCATGGGTGTCGTCGGGCTGGACGAATGATCGCAACGTTTCGCGGATGCTCGATTTTTTGTGGATGCAGGGCAAAATCATGGTGGCAAAGCGCGAAGGGTTAAATAAATTTTGGGATTTGTCCGAACGTGTGTTGCCGGAATGGACGCCGCGCGAAAAATGGTCGGAACGCGATATTGTCACGTTCGCGGCGCAAAAAAGTTTGCGTGCGCTGGGCGTGGGAACCGAAAAACATATTTCGCAACATTATATTCACGGGCGTTATCCACAGTTGCGCGAACGTTTGAATGAATTGGAACGCGCGGGGGAAATAGAGAGACTGGAGATTAGAGATTCGACGCGCGAACATTGGAAGGGAATGTGGTACATTCATCGTTCGGACATTCCATTGCTTGAAAAATTAGAACGCGGCGAATTTCAAGGGCGCACGGTTTTGCTTTCGCCGTTCGATAATCTCGTGCGCGATCGTGTGCGGAATCTACAATTTTGGAATTTTGATTACAAGATTGAAATTTATGTGCCGCAAGCGAAACGCAAATACGGTTATTATGTGCTGCCGATTTTGCGCAATGACCAACTGATTGGGCGCATTGACCCGAAAATGGATCGCGCAGAAGGTGTTTTGAACATCAACGCGGTGTATCTCGAACCGAACGCGCCGCGCGATTTGAAAACAGCGCGCGCCGTGCGCGACGCGATTGAAGAGCTGGGCGAATTTTTAGGGGCGACGGAAATTCAATACGCGAAAAAAATGCCGAACGCGTGGAGCCGTGTGCTGCGATGACAGAACAAATTTTTTCCGCCGAAACATATTACGGAAAAACAAAACCTGTCACACTCAACACCCGCCTGCAACGGGTTGGGGTATATGCAATTATCATCGAAGACGCATGTGTACTCATGCTCAAAATGAGCAATGGGCGATACTATTTCCCCGGCGGTGGCATTGAAGCAACTGAATCGTTGGAAGAAGCGTTAAAGCGGGAAGTACGCGAGGAACTTGGCGTCGAGGTGGAAATTGGGACGTTGTTGTATGCGGACAATTTGATTTATTATCACGACCCGTTCGACTATGCCGCACATTGCGTTCGCTTGTTTTACGCATGTTACCCCCTGACGCGTAATTTCAATTATGAGAACGCCGAGGAGGCGAACGATTTTCAAGCGATTGAATGGGTTGATTTACAGGACATGAATCCCAGCAAATTTCTACCTTCCGTATATCACGCGTTGAATGCGATCAAGAAACGAATCAAGGAGAGATGAATGTCTCGATGGCTCGATGTCGCAAAAAACGGCTTGCCGCAGAACAACGCGCCGCGCAAAAAAGTTTTGATTCTCGGCGCGGGGATTGCGGGACTGGTCGCCGCGTATGAATTGTTGCAAGCGGGACACACGCCGATTATTTTGGAAGCGCAGAATCGGTTGGGCGGGCGCATTCTGACCTTGCGCGCGCCGTTCGCCGAGGGATTACACGCCGAGGCGGGCGCGATGCGAATTCCGCAAACGCACGATTTGACGCTGCACTATTGTCAGCATTTCGGATTAAAGTTGTATCCGTTTACGATGGGGAATCCGAACGCGTATTTGTATTTGAACGGGCGTAAATTGCGCGCGGCGCAATATCGCGCGGGTCCCGAATTGTTGGCGCATGAATTGGATGACCACGAACGCGGTCAGACGGTGCAAAAAATGTGGAATGAAGCGCTTCGGGAATTTGTGACGCTGGTGGCGGCGCAGGGCGATACCGCGTGGGATGACATTGTAAAACAGTACGACGATTATTCGACGCGCGAATTTCTCGAGGCGCGCAAATGGTCCGAAGGCGCGATTGAATTGTTTGGCTTGCTGGAAAATCAAGAAGCGAACATGAACTTTGCGTTTGTGGAATTATTGCGCGAGGAAATCGGCGCGTATTATACCAACCTGATGCAAATCGAGGGCGGCACGGACCGTTTGCCGTACGCGTTTTATCCGTCGCTCGCGCCGTATCTGCGGCTCGGCGCGCAGGTTGTCGCCCTAGACCAAGACGAAACCGCTGTCACCGCGCATTTCAAAACGCTGGCGGGACGTTTCAGCGAAACCGCCGATTATATGATTTGCGCGCTGCCCTTTGCGGTGCTGCGCCATCTTGAAATTTTGAAACCGTTTACGCACGCGAAACAAAAGGCGGTTCGGCAGCTGCATTACGACGCTTCGACAAAAATTTTCATTCAGTGTCGTAAGCGTTTTTGGGAAACGGACGAAAATATTTTCGGCGGCGGCACCGTCACCGATTTGGCGATTCGCAATTTGTATTATCCCGAACACGGACGCGAAACGGGACGCGGCGTTTTGCTCGCGAGTTATACGTGGGCGGACGACGCGGAACGTTGGGCGTCGCTGCCGCCGCGCGAACGTTTGGAACAAGCGATTGAAAACATCGCGCAGGTTCATCCGCAAATTGTGACCGAGTACGAAAGCGGCGCGTCGTGGTCGTGGCACGATGATCCGCACGCGGGCGGCGCATTTGCGATGTTCGAACCGGGCCAGCAGACGCGTTTGTACGCCGATATAATTCGGCCCGAAGGGCGCATTCATTTCGCGGGCGAACATGCTTCGCTCGCGCACGCGTGGATTCAAGGCGCCATCGAGTCGGGTTTGCGCGCGGCGCATGAAATTAACGAGCTTGAGGTTTGCGCTTGACGGGAGAATGATTTCACAGAATTTTCTAGTGAAATCTTTTTCCCAAGCCAATGAGAGGGTTATGCGTTTTCTTTTTCTATTCAGCGTTTTAAGCGGGGTGATTCTCTTGGCGGCGTGCGGCGGCAATGCCACTGCGCCGCAAGTTCCGGCGGCGACAACTATTCCGGCAGCGACACGCGCCGCAGCCGCAGGCGTTGTCACGGCGACGCGCGAACTGCCGACTCCCGCGCAGCAGTTTGTTCCATCCGAACCAACCACCGTTGCGATGGGTAATCCCGCGTCAACGCCGACTGCGGAATTTACGCCCGTGCCTGCCGCGCCAGTGCCAACCGATTCGCCCTATATCGGAAGTTATAGCGGCATCTTGCCCGCGGCGAGCGCGATTGCGCGTGTGGTGACGTTGGATTTGGGATTGGACGGCAGCGCCATGATGACCACGCAATTTATCGGTCAGGGCGCGCCGATTGTCGAAAGCGGCACTTGGACAGAGGTAGATAATTTGGCGCATGTAATCTTTACTCTGCGCGATGACACACCGCAGGATAATCGGATCACTTGGCAGTTGGATAACAATCAGCTCAAGAGCGTGCAAGCGGACGCGGCGCAGTACGGTTCAGCTGGTTTGCCGCTGCAGCGTATTGGCACGGGCGTTACCAAGCAAGCCGAATACGGCGGCGTCACGTTTAGTTACGACACTTTGCTCGCCCAATCCGCGCAAGGCGCCACGCAGCCCGCTGTTCCGCCCGACCCGAACGCGCCCGCGCTTGGCGGCGGCGCGCCGCTGCATCTCCGTTTTCTGTTTGACAACGCGACCGCGCCCGATTATTTTGATCCGCATTTGGCGCAAGTATACGTGTTCCCAGTGGCGGGGTTGCAAGCGCTCGATCCGAGCGTGGCGAAAAATGTCCAAGCTCTGCAAGCCATTCTCGTCGCTAAAACGGTTGCGCCGGAACAGGAAATTCCGATTTTGCCGTTGATGCCCGCGTCGCAAGTGTTTCACGCGCAAACGCATTTTCTCGATTTCGTTAATGGCAGCGGCGTCAGTTTTGTGACCGCGTACAGACAAGACGCGTCCGCGCTCACGAATCAAGATATCTTTTACACCTTTCAAGGCATCTCGCTCGACGGCGCGTGGTACGTTGCCGTGTATTGGAAGGTCAGCACGCCCGCGCTGCCCGATACCGTCGAAGCGGCGCAAAAAGTTTTGCCGGCGGACGCCAACGCGCAGCAATTTGAGGCGTATCTGACGCAAACGGTCGCGGCGCTCGACGCGCTGCCTCCCGCCGCGTTCGCGCCGAATCTGCGTTTGCTCGACCAGCTGAGTCAAAGCATGCGCGTCGAGCCGGAAATCGAAACGCCCAAGCCGTGAGGAGCGTACGGTTAAATTTTATAAACTTGTACATTGGCGCGGCGGCGATTCTTTTTAACGAATCGCGCGGCTGCGCCGGAGGAGCCAAGGATGGAGCTTTCTTTTGCGCGTGATATTCGCCCGCTCATTCGAGAGAGCGATGTGGAATGTATGGTGGACTATGGTTTGGATTTATCCTCGTTGAGCGAAGTGCGTATGTACGCGGAACAGATTTACAGGGCGCTCGCCGAAAAGCGGATGCCCGAAGATATACCCTGGAACGATGAAAATATCGCGAAATTCAAGCGGTGGATGGATGAAGGTATGGACGCCTAACGCGCTTGAGAAATGACGCGCGCGCCTTGAGTTTTGGTAGCGCAATCGTATAACAAGTTGAGGCGCGCCGCAATCGGTTTACAGTTCACGAAGGAGTTGATATGTCTCTTTTAATCAAGCAGGGCAATATTGTCACCGCGAGCGAAAATTACACGGCGGACATTTATTGCGAGGATGAACAGATTACACGCATTGGCAAAAATTTAGATGCGCCGCCGCACGCGACGGTGATTGACGCGACAGGCAAATATGTATTTCCCGGTTTTATTGATCCGCATGTGCATGTCTATCTGCCGTTCATGGGCACGTACGCCAAGGATACGTACGAGACGGCGAGCCGCGCCGCGCTCGTGGGCGGCACGACAACGTTGATTGAAATGATTTGTCAAGCTACGTCAGAGCAGCCGTGGCGCGACGGGTTTGAATTGTGGAAGGGCAAAGCGGACGGCAAAAGCGCGTGCGATTACACCTTTCATCAAGGGGTTACGCGTTTGGACCAAGAGACGGCGCCGCAGATTGAAGAAATCGTCAAGCAGGGCGTCGCCAGTTTTAAAATCTTTTTGGCGTATAAGGGCGCGTTCAATATTTCGGATGAAGAGTTGTATCAAACGATGGCGCTCGCGAAACGTTTGGGCGTGATTGTGACCGCGCATTGCGAAAACGCGGAACTTGTTTTCGAGATGCAAAAGAAATTGTTGGGCGAAGGCAAGACGGGACCCGAATGGCATTATTGGAGTCGCCCGCCGCGCACGCAAGCGGAAGGGGTGCATCATCTCGCCACGTTCGCGGAGGCGCACGGCACGCATGTTTACGTAGTGCATACAAGCTGCCGCGAGGCGTTTGAAACGGGGATGGCGGCTGCCGCGCGCGGGGTCAATCTCAAGATGGAGACGTTGATTCAATATCTCGTCTTGGATGATAGTTATACGCAGCTGCCAAATTTTGAAGGAGCGAAATTTATCATGTCGCCGCCGCTGCCGACCAAAGAGAATCAGGATGTTTTCTGGAACGCGTTACGCAATCGCTGGGTCGCGACCGTCGCCACCGACCACGCGCCGTTCGATTTTCAAGGCCAAAAGGAAATGGGCCGCGATGATTTCACGAAAATTCCGAACGGCATTCCTTCTTTAGAAGATCGCGTGAATTTGTTGTACACGCACGGCGTCGCGACGGGGCGCATTGATTTGAATACGTTTGTGGATGCGGCAAGCACGCAAGCGGCGAAACTTTTTGGCATGTTTCCGCGCAAAGGCGCGATTGCGCTGGGCAGCGACGCGGATTTGGTGGTGTACGATCCGAATTATCGCGGCGTGATTTCGGCGAAAACGCAGTTGATCAATGTGGATTACAGCGCGTTCGAAGGTTGGGAAATCAAGGGACGCCCGAGCGCGGTCACGGTGCGCGGCGAGCTTGCTGCCCAAGATGGAAAATTTGTGGGGACGATTGGACGCGGACAATTTATCAAACGCGAGCCAACGCATTTTTGACCGAGTGCGTGGAGAAAAGAAAGGGCAACCCATTTTCGGGTTGCCCTTGTGGAATGACGTAGATAAAGAATTGTGCGACACGATGCCGTATAATCCACTGATAGAGGAGATTATACGGCAAGATTGTCATATAATCCATAGTTGGCTGGCTTCGCAGGAAATAAACAAGGTAAAATGGGGTATTCCATCCCGCAGAAGGTAATACATGCCTAGAAACACAATGACTTTGAGTGAATTTATAAAAGCATTCAATAAATTAAAAGCAAAAAATTGGGTCAAGTCAGAACGCAAAGGCGCAACAGGAATTGGACACACTTTAGAAAAATTAATCGGCTTGCCTGAAAATAATATTGCTTCGCCAGATTTAGGAGAAATTGAACTCAAAGCGCATCGCATAAATTCATCTTCGATGATTACTCTTTTCACATTTAACCGTAAAGTGTGGAAAATGAAACCTCTTGAAGCCATAAAAAAATATGGCACGCCAGATGAAGATGGACGACTTGGTTTATATTTCACCATGTCCCGCACGCCAAATAGCGCGGGGTTATTTTTGCACATGGAAAGCGAAACAATATCAGTTCGACATATATCAGGTGAAATTGTCGCGGAATGGCAACTTCAAACATTAGCGGAAAGATTTGTAGAGAAAATTCCAGCGTTAATATTAGTAAGCGCGTTTAGTGAAATGCGGGGCGATCATGAATGGCTCAAATTTGACCGAGCGCAATTATTGACAGGAACTTCAGCAGAAATTATCAGCGGGCAAATTCTAAGTGACAATATTTTCTTTCACATAAGATTGTCACGACAATCATCTGAAAAAGAAGCAAGTTTTGCCGTCAAAGAAGACAATTTGATTTTGTTATTTAAGGAATGGAGAGACTTATGAGCAAGTCCCCTGATTTAACAAAAGTAAAAATGACTTTTTACCCAATGGTGGGGAGTGTTGAAAAACAATTTCAAAATTTACTAGATACACTATCGTGGGTTGACGAAAATAAACCTACTCCAAAACAAGTCTATGAATGGCTTCGCGCCAAATATCAATTGAGCCATTATTTCGCAAGAGATATATACACAGTGCTATTTATCAGTAGTGGCTTGGTTACTGTGAAAAATGAAAAATGTTGTTTAACAACTGACGGAAAAGTTGTGTTAGAAACTTCTTCGCCATTTATGTTGCTAGAAGTTTTTGAGAAATCTTTTGCGGGTGTCGCAGGGTTTCTGGAAATTTTGCGGTCAAAACCACAAATTAACTCAACCGAGTTAATCGGTGCTTGGTATGATTTGGTTAAGGATAGATTCCCAAAAATGCAAGGCTGGAGTCGAAAAACTCTTAATAATCAATCTCGTCATCGAATAGATTGGTTGCGAACAATGGAATTTATGAAAATTGAGAATGGGCTTTTTTCATTAACTGAAAGCGGTTGGCTATTTGTTCTTGAACACCCACCCGAACTTATCGCAATTCAAAAACATGAAATCAAAGAGCAAGAGAAACTCTTACAAGAATTCGCTTTGGACGAGTTCAAACCATTCGAAACAACAAACAAGATTGATTCACTTAGAAAAACATTTGCTAGAGACCGTGCCTTTAGAGCGATTGTCACATCCCAATACGAATATTATTGCGCGGTCTGTGGCATTAAATTACCTACTCCGCGTGGCGTTTATTTAGCAGAGGCTGCTCATATTATCCCAAAGCACAGTGAAGGGTCTGATGACCCACGAAACGGCATTTGTCTTTGCGGAAATTGCCATTGGGCTTTCGATGAAGGAGTTATTACTATAAAACCTGAGAACTTGACTGTTGTGACCGCCTCATACTTACAAAAGACAAGGACAGATATTTCAATACAAAAGATTACGAAATATAACGGTAAAGAAATTCGTTCTGTAATAAATTCTAACTATTCGCCTTCAAAAATAGCCCTTGAGTGGCATGGCGAGCAAGTCTTTTTAGGTTAGATTGACTTGCAATTTACGCGGATTCGTTTAATACGCAACTCATATTTTTACTTTCACGGGACGCTGACAAGTATCGTTTTACGAGAAAAAAACGAGTTAAGAACCTGCACGCGAAGTGTCCGCATTTTCCACATCCAAAACAGAATTTAGAGTTAAACATCGAGTATTAAATTTATTTGGCATTTCTGCAAAATTCCTTTTTGACCCATATTCAGGTAGCGGGACTTCTTTAGTAGAATCCAACATTAGGGGAATTAATGCCTTTGGAACTGACCTTAATCCATTGGCGCGACTTATAGCGCAGGCAAAAACGACAACGCCAAAAATCGCACTACTTGAAAAGCAAATATCTGTTTTCAATAAAACGGCTTTGGAAGATAAACTACGTAAACTTAAAGAAACGCCGCAAGTTTACGGTATTGCTCGTTTAGATTTTTGGTTCAAGCCAGAAGTTATCGAGAAATTATTCCGACTGCGAAAGTTTATTCAAAATATAGAAGATGAAGAAATTCGTTTATTTTTCCAAGTTGCATTTAGTGAAACAGTTCGAGATAGTTCCAACACTCGAAATGCAGAATTTAAGTTATATAGGTATGACGAGGATAAGTTAGCAAAATTCAACCCCGATGTTTACGGAATAATGGCTTCAAAACTACAAAGAAATTTTGACGGATACAAAAAATATAAAGCCATTATTGATAATCTCAAACATCATCCAAAAGCAAGTATTTTCGATTTCAACACAGTTGAAGGAATACCCGAAAGTTGTATTTCTCCTGAAAGCATTGATATTGTCGTGACTTCTCCCCCTTATGGGGATTCAGGCACAACTGTTGCTTATGGTCAATATTCTCGTTTATCTGCGGCGTGGCTTGAACTTGAAGAGCCAGATAAAATTGACCGCAAGTTAATGGGCGGGAAAACCGTCAAAGAAGTTTCATCATTTCCCAGTGAAGCACTTAATAATGCTATTGAAAATATAAAGAAATCTGATGAGAAACGCGCTCGTGAAGTTGTGTCCTTTTACGTTGATTTACATACGTCAATCTCAAATGTCGCAAAAGTAATAAAGCAAAATGGATATGCTTGTTATGTAGTTGGAAACAGAAAAGTAAAAGGTGTAGTTCTACCTACGGATATTGCAGTAAAAGATTTTTTTGGAAATTACGGTTTTGAATATGTAAATACTTTTATGCGCTCTATTCCCAACAAGCGTATGCCTTCAAGAAATAGCCCTACGAATGCGACTGGAATTCTTGACGACACAATGACTCAAGAATATATTGTTGTTATGCGACGCAATTCAATTAAAGCAATTAAAGAGCAGAAAATTAATTACCGCTCTAAAGTTAAAAAAGCAGACAATCGCTCTACTCGTAAATAATGCGACTTGCACAACAGCACGCCAGCCAACAAAGCATGCGCTTGACGGGTGGGATTCTGCGGCATTTTCGGGCATTTTCCTCGCTTCGAGTTTTTTCTGCTCCCAAGCATTATTCACGCCCGCCCACACGCAGGTAACGCAAACCGTTGGGCGCATAAAGTTGTAAATCGGAAAATCAACCTTTTAAAACGAAAATCATTTCTATGTCTAACGCAAAAACGATTTCGGGCACACCACCATCTGATTACAAAGAGGCGCTTTACTGGAAGATTGGCGACAAGACTGGTCGCATTGTCGTTATGAATTTATTGTCAGTGCCATTGGGTTTTGCCTTTGGAATTATGTTCTTTATTTTTGCGCTTGGGTTTGGCAAGCCGCCTGAACTCATATCAATAGATTCAACGCAACCGGCGATTTTTCTCGTCGGTATACTGTTAGTCGTTGTAGCGCACGAGTTGGCCCATGGAGTAGCGATGCGGATTTTTGGCGCACAACCGAAATACGGGGCTATTTGGAAGAGATTGATGTTTTATGCTACTGCCCCCGGCTATGCATTCTCGCGCAATCAATACCTTGTAATCAGCCTGGCGCCGCTGGTGAGTTTAAGCATTTTGGCATGTCTTGGCATTCTGATGCAAGCAGGCACATCTAACGTTTGGTTGTGGGCAATTTGGGCAACAATCAACGGTAGCGCAGCGATCGGCGATTTGTGGCTAACTGCTGTTGCGCTTCGTTATCCCGAACATGCTTATATTATTGATGAACAAGACGGCATTCGGGTTTTCCTTCCGCAAGGTGAAGACAGCATCAAGTGAAAACGCGCCCAACAAAGCGTGCGGCGGACAGCGGAGTTTGGGCGGCATTGAGAAGCATTTTCTTTGCCCAAACATTTTCCTGCGTCCAAGCATTGTCTACGCTCGTCCACCTGCGATTTGTTAATCATATAAGAGTCATGTATGTCACGTTTTGATATGATTGCGTTCGACGCGGACGATACCTTGTGGCACACCGAACGCTTGTATGTGGACGCCCAAGCGCGCTTTACGCAGCTGCTCGCGCGTTATCACAGCGCCGAATGGGTCCAAGCGCGCTTGGACGAAACCGAAGCGCATAATATTATTCATTTCGGTTACGGTATCAAAGCGTTCGCGCTTTCGATGATCGAGACCGCCGTCGAATTGACCGAAGGCCGCATCACGGGGCGCGATATTCAAATCTTGATTGATACCGCCAAAGCGATGCTGACCGCCGAAGTGGCTTTGCTCAACACGGTCGCCGAAACGATTCCGCGCCTTGCCGAGCGATATCCCTTGATGGTCATCACCAAAGGCGATTTGCTTGATCAGGAAACTAAAATCAATCGTTCCGGCTTGGGACAATATTTTCAACGTATCGAAATTGTCAGCCACAAAAATCGCGCGAGCTACGAACACGTCCTGAACGAACAGCGCCTCGCGCCGCAGCGTTTGCTCATGGTTGGCAATTCACTCAAGTCGGATATTTTGCCCGTCTTGGAAATCGGTGGCCACGCGGTCTATGTGCCATACGAAATCACTTGGCAGCACGAATACGCCGCGCCCCCGCCGGACGAACAGCCGCGCTATTACAAAATCGAGCGTCTCGCGGAATTGCCCGCGCTGCTTGAACGTTTGGAACACGCGGCGCCATAGCGCGGTTCAGCGCAAAATATAAAATCAATTCGGAGCGCATTTATGATCACCCAGTTTCAAGTCGGCGACCATGTTAGTTGGAATTCAGAAGCCGGCAGAGTTTCAGGCGTCATTATCAAAGTGCATACCCAAGCTTTTAATTACAAAGGATACACACATCACGCGACCCCCGACGATCCGCAATATGAAATCAAAAGCGATAAATCCGAACATATCGCGGCGCATAAAGGCGCCGCGTTGACCAAACTCGCGTCGGCCGACGATTGAGGCGTCAGCAAATTTTAGCGCGCCGCAAGACTGTCGAACGCGCGAGGCATTTAGTCATGTCAAAAAATTTCGCGGAACGAGCCATCGAGTTTAACCTTCAGCTGCGTTATTCCGGCAAGCTGCCACAAGGATTTCAGGCGTTGAATCCTTATACGGAAAATCCGGAAACGCTCCAAGTCATGCGCGAATTTTATCGCAAATATTACAGCGATACGACGCCGCGGAAATTCATTATCGGAATTAATCCCAGTCGGCACGGCGCGGGCGTGACAGGCGTGCCTTTTACCGATACCAAACGTCTAGAAAGCGTTTGCGGTATCAAGATGCGCTCGGCGCGCACCCACGAAGTCTCTTCGGTTTTCATGTACGATATGATTCACGCCTACGGCGGCGCCGCGCGTTTCTATCAAGATTTTTATATCAATTCGCCCTTTCCGTTGGCGCTCTTGCGTCGAACGCCGAATGGCAAATGGCTCAACGCCAATTATTATGATGATCCCGCGCTGTTTGAAATGACCAAAGATTTTATGATTGCGTCCTTGCGGAAAAATATTCGTTTAGGGTTGCGCGCGACCCAAGTGTTTGTCTTGGGCAAGAAAAACGCGACCTTTATTCAAAAGCTAAATGACCAAGCGCGTTTATTTGACGAATTGATTACGCTGGAGCATCCGCGTTTTATTCAACAATACAAATCCAAAGATCGCCAGCGTTATATTGAAAAATATTTGCGCGCCTTTAGCGGCTAGAGCGAATTCCTATTTTATCTGGGATAAAAGACCCTTCGGGTTTCCGAAAACCCGAAGGGTCTGTCCTCTAAATTAATCTGGAATCCGCGCTAGTTCGTCAATGTGTGGCTAACGCGTCGCATATCGCGAAATTCAAGACCTCTTTATATGCTGTTCATCACGCCAACCCTCGCGCTCGACGAGAGCGAAATTCAAGAAACCTTTGTGCGCGCCTCTGGGCCCGGCGGGCAGAATGTCAACAAAGTTTCTTCCGCCGTGCAACTCTATTTCGACATTCCCCATTCTTCATTGCCGATAGAACTTCAAACGCGTTTGACGCAGCTGGCCGCGAATCGAATTTCAGAGGACGGGATTCTCACCATTGACGCGCGACGTTTTCGTTCGCAAGAACAAAATCGCGCGGACGCGCGCGCGCGTCTAGTCGCGTTGATTCAACGCGCGCTCATCCCGCCGAAAACGCGCCGCGCCACCAAACCTTCGCGCGCAGTCAAGGCGCGGCGTTCGGCGAACAAAAAACGCCACAGCCAGACCAAAGCGTGGCGGCGCGCGCAGTCACGCGATGATTAAGCCGAATTCTGATTTGGTCGGGGACAAAAGATTTTGGGGTTTTGGACAGTTAGGCCCTTCGGGTTTTCAAAACCCGAAGGGCCCCTTGCGATGTAGGGCAAATTTCAAATTTGCCCTACGTTTGCGCGCTATTTTTTAGCAAAGGCGCGTAACGCGAGTTATCAGAGATTGCGCTTATTGCGCGTCGGGCTTGTAGTCACTGCATTTAAAGCTTGACCCGGCGCTGAATATCTCGTTCAGTAAAGCTGTTTGGTCGGCGTTATATTTGCCGGGTTGAGCGGGAGTGCTGAACTTGTCCTGCACTGCCCAGGCAAAGTCCTCTTGACCATATTTTCCCGGGAACAGCTGGGCAATTTTGCTTTCCAGTCCATACCGTAACATGATCGAGTGACCGAATTCATGGACCACCTGGTCAAACGTTCGCTCGGTATCATCGTCCGGGGTGGGGCGCGTCCCGGCTTGATAATTCTCCTCGCGCGTTTGTACGCCGCGTTTGCAGATCATTTGCTCGTCAATCCACAAATAGGGTTTGCTTGCGCCGCCGCGCAGTTCGTCCCCCTCGTTCACACCGGTCGTACGGTTCAACCACATGCTACCTACTGGCTCGAGTTTGCTGACCTCCGTCCACGGCCCCTTGTTCGTCAAGTACACAACAAACCCGTCGAACTTGCTCTTGTCGTAGGCAGGAGTTTTGAACTTGCTGGTGACTTCGGTATAGATTTTTTCGACCATATCGAGCGGCTCTGTTTTCAGTTGTCAAAAACAGTTCTTCCCTCTCTTTGATTGTTGCCTGATGTATGAATAAATTGTTGTCTTTCAAACCTAGCCGTTGGCTGGGTTCACGGCGCAGTCAGTTTTTTATATTCATTGCGAATTCCTCCTTGAGAAATATCGCACTTTGCGAATATTTCAATAAAAAAAACTATTCTAATTATAATAACCTATCGTAACCAAATCGTATCCAATTCAAGGTATAATGTTGGGGTAAGCGTAGGGTCCAAGTAGTTGGCTTTACCTCCGCGAATCGAACGACATTCGCGTCCGCAAATACTTTGCGCCTGTGCGCTCTATGATTTTTTTCGCAATATACCGACTCTTGACCTTGAACTATTCGGCGGATTTTCGGCGGAACTGGATGGGCTCAAGCTCCACTTTCGCACGGACAAGCTTCGCGCGCTTTTGGTTTATCTCGTGATGGAACCGAACCGCGCGCATCGGCGCGAAACGCTTGCCACGCTCTTGTGGGGCGAATTGGCCCACGCCACCGCGCTCACCAATTTCCGTATCTCGCTCGCGCGCTTGAACGATACCCTTGAATGTTGGCTCGTCCACAAAAGCGCGGTGCAGCTCGAAAGCACGCGTCAAGCTGTCGCGCTGCGCCTCCACTCGCCTGATGCGCTTTTGCTCGACGTTGCCGAGTTTGACGTGTTGATTGGAACATCTTTGGCGCACAACCATTCCGACCCGTTGGAATGCGCGAAATGCGCGAAACGTTTGCGCCGAGCCGTCGCGCTTTATCGCGGCGATTTCCTCGCGGGACTCACGCTGCGCGATGCTTTTGCTTTTGACGAATGGTGCGCGCTCAAGCGGGATCAACAGTATGACCAAGTTTGGAACGCGCTGAATGCGCTCGCGCGCTATTATGCGCGCCAGGGCAATCTAGTGGGGGCGCAGACCTACGCCCATCGTCTCCGCGCGCTCGATCCCTTGCGCGACATGGGGCATCGCCTTGTCATCGAGTTGTATTTGGCGCAAGGCGATATGGCGCGCGCGCGCGCGGCATATCAGAATTATGCGCGGCGCATGCGCGATGAACATCACGCGTCGCCCGCGTTCACGCTGGCAGAATTGCGCGCGCATTTCAAATCTCTGCCGCCCATTCGCCTCGACGCGGCGCGGCGCAAATCGCGCTAGCTAGAGCGAATTCCTGTTTGGTCTAGGATAAAAGCCCCTTTGGGTTTCCGAAAACCCAAAAGAGCTGTCCCCTAAATCAAGTCGGAAACTGGTCTAGCTGTTCGAGAGACGCTTTGAAAGCGCGGTTACACCTACAAAGTCTACCTACGCAGATTAACCTGCGGAGCAAACGCAGTTCGTTTGCGGCGCGGTTGCGTTTTTGTTGACGCGAATTGGATTCGTCTGCCAGCTCACCCAATCTGAACAACTCTCTTTGGGGTCTGGGGCGGTTGACGCAATGAATCAAAATCGTACAATGTTTGCTGTGGAAACGTCAAGATGACGCGGGAGCAAGGGGCGGTATGGCGCGCAGGGTGGAAAACCGTGAAACAGTTTGAGCTGGCAAAAGCCAAGCGTAAATCCGCAAGCGCGTTGGCGCGAAATTAACAGGTTGTTCGAGTTTGCTTACGAATCAAGATTGAAAGCCCGCGTCAGCGAAATCGAGAAACAAATACCGCTCGTCACGAAATTGGCATAACAAAAACCCTACACAATGGAGTAAAAGCAATGACCATGTCCACCGCTGAATTGGTTCAGCAAAATAAAGAATACACCCTCTTTGAATGGAGCGCGCAAAACGCCATCCAGCCGATTACGGTAGACCGCGCGCAGGGCGTCCACTTTTGGGATACCGATGGCAAACGCTATATTGATATGAATTCGATGTTGATGAGCGTCAATATCGGTCACGGCGACCCGCGCGTCATCAAAGCGATTCAAGACCAAGCCGCCAAACTTACGTACGCGTCGCCTTATATGGCGACCGACGTGCGCGGTCAATTAGGCGAAATGCTCGCCGAGATTACACCCAAGCGTTTGAAAAAATCTTTTTTTACGCTCGGCGGCGCCGAATCAAACGAGAATGCCATCAAAATCGCGCGCATGGTCACCGGTAAACAAAAAATCATCGCGCGCTATCGTTCCTATCACGGCGGCACCGCCGGCGCCATGACGCTCACGGGCGACCCGCGCCGTTGGCCCTCTGAACCCGGCATTCCCGGCGTCGTGCGCGTCATGGACCCGTATCGCTATCGCTGTCGCTGGTGCGAGGGCTTGGACGCGTGCAATTTGAATTGTCTCAATCACGTCGAGGATACAATTCAGTTTGAAGGCCCCAACAATGTCGCCGCCATCATTATGGAACCGGTCACCGGCACGAACGGCATCATCATTCCGCCCGACGGGTACATGCAAGGCATTCGTCAGTTGTGCGACAAGTACGGCATCCTGTTTATCGCCGACGAAGTGATGAGCGGTTTCGGGCGCACGGGCGAATGGTTTGCCGTAGACCATTGGGGCGTCGAACCCGATATCATGTCCGTCGCCAAAGGTTTGACCAGCAGCTATTTGCCGCTCGGCGCGACGATTGTGAGCGAAGAAGTCGCGAGCTATTTTGACGAAAAAGTTTTGTACGCCGGTTTGACGTACGGAGGCCACGCGATGGGCTGCGCGGCGGCGATCGCGTGCATCAAAGTTTATCAAGAGGACAATCTGATTGAACGCGCGCGCGCGATGGGCAAGTATCTTGGCGCGTGGCACGAAAAACTCAAAGCCAAACATCCATCCGTCGGCGACGTGCGCTATATCGGCATGTTCTCGATTATTGAAATCGTCAAAAATCGTCGGACGCGCGAACCGATGGCGCCGTTCAACGCCAAAGCGTCCGAGATGGGTCCGATGGGCGTCATCAATAAATTTTTCCGCGACAACGGGCTGTATACTTTTGTGCGCTGGAACAATATTCTCGTCAATCCGCCGCTCATCATCACCGAACAAGAACTTGATGAAGGCATGGAAATCATTGACCGCGCGTTAGAAATCGCCGATGATTCGGTTATCGAATAAGTTTTGAGATAAAATTTCGAGCCGCTGCGCTCGAAATTTTATTTTCCTCAAACGCTTTGAATAATTGGCTGGCGCGCGCGCAAACCGCTTTGCGCCGCAAATCAACTTTTCCTTGCCCGCGCTGCGGTTTCAATCTGCGACACTCGGCGTTGTACCGCGAATGGCGCGTCTGCGAACATTGTGGACATCATTTTCCGCTCAACGCGCCGGAACGCATCAAGACACTGACCGACGCCAACACTTTTCACGAACTTGAACAATTTCTAACCACGCTGCCGCGCGGTCTCACGCAGCCGCGCGACAGCGCATACGCCGAACGCGTGCGCGCGGCGAAACGCGAAACCAACTTGCGCGAGTCCGTCGTCATCGGCGTCGCGCAAATTCAGGCGCGCGCCGTGATGCTCGTCGTTTTGGATTTTCGTTTTCTCGGCGGCACGATGGGCGCGGCGGCGGGCGAAAAAATCGCGCGCGCGTTCGAACTGGCAGGTGAACGCGCCGTGCCGTTGATTGCGGTCACCGCGTCGGGCGGCGCGCGCATTCAAGAGGGGATGCGCGCGCTGATGCAAATGGCGAAAACTGTTTCCGCGGTGAATCGTTTTCAAGCGGCGCGTTTGCCCTACATCGCGGTTTTGACGCATCCGACGACGGGCGGCGTGTACGCCAGTTTCGCCAATCTCGCCGATGTGATTTTGGCAGAGCCGCGCGCGCTCATCGGTTTTGCGGGCCCGCGCGTCGTCGAAATCCTCA
Organism: Anaerolineae bacterium; assembly: GCA_021463195.1. Classification (GTDB taxonomy): domain Bacteria; phylum Chloroflexota; class Anaerolineae; order UBA4142; family SHND01; genus SHND01. The sequence goes on along the minus strand of JAJTXZ010000019.1, from coordinate 17,652 downwards.
CGCGCGAAAAATTGCCGCGCGATTCGCACCGCGCTGAATTTCTTTTGAAACACGGCATGGTGGACGCGATCGCGCCGCGTATGGAATTGCGCGCGACGATTTCAAAAATCCTCGCCGGCAGCGTCGCGTCCGAGCGCGCGCCGACCGCGCGTCAAACATCGCCGTCGCCAGCGCCGACTCGGCCGCGCGCTTTGGACCCGCGATCTTCTGGCGCTCGAACGCCGTGGCAAACGGTTCAACTCGCGCGGCATCCCGAACGCCCCACCACGCTCGATTATATTGCGCGCATTTTTGAAAATTTTGTCGAGCTGCATGGCGACCATTTTTTTGGCGACGATCCCGCCATCGTTGGCGGTCTCGCGCAGTTGGATGGGCGCGGCGTGATGGTGATTGGCTTGGAGCGGGGTCACGGCGAGACGCGCGCAAAACATCACGAGGGACGCGCCGAACCCGAAGGATATCGCAAGGCGCAGCGTTTGATGCGGCTCGCCTCGAAATGGCATGTGCCATTGATTACATTTGTGGATACGCCGGGCGCGGCGCCCGGATACGAGGCGGAAAAGCGCGGGATTGCCATGTCGCTCGCCCATTCGATTTCGACAATGCTCGACGCGCAGGCGCCCAGTATCGCGATTGTGATTGGCGAAGGCGGCAGCGGTGGCGCGCTCGCGTTGGCGGCGGCGGACCGCGTGGCGATGTTGGAACATGCCGTCTATTCGGTGATTTCGCCCGAAGGCGCGTCCGCGATTTTGTACGGCGATGCCGCGCACGCGCCGGAACTTGCCGTCAATTTGCGCCTCACCGCGCATGATTTGTTGCAACGCAAAATTATTGACGCGATTATTCCCGAACCCGCAGGCGGCGCGCAAGGAAACGCGGATGCGGCGGCGGAACAGGTGAAAGCGTTTCTCGCGCGCGAATTGACGCTGCTCCAAGACCAGCCCCTCGAACGGCTCTTGGAAACGCGCTATGCCAAATATCGCAAGATTGGGCAATAAAAAATCTTGGCGCGTTCAAGTTGTGGCTAAAAAAATCCCGTTTTGCGTTTTCGCAAAACGGGATTTTTGGATCGCGACTTATTGCGCGAAATACAAGCGTAATTCGTTTTCGGTCGTCGTGATGGCTTGGAGTTTGAATCCGGTGGTTTGTTCCAACTTTTCTAACTGCGCGTTGAGTTCGCGCTCTGCCATATTTTTCAAATCGGCGATTTGCGGTTCAATCATACTGCTCGGCACGCCAAACCCGCCGACGCGCACGCGCGTTACCGTAATCGCGATGCGATGATTTACGACGGCGGCTTGGAGCGACGCGGTGGGCTGCAAAGTAATTGAATTCAACTGTATCGTCGCGCTTATGCTCGCCGTATTCTCCGCGTGCAAGTCCAAAAACACATTCGAGACCTGACCGCCTGGTGGCAGATTTTGATTCAGTTGTTGATTCAAATCGCTTTCGCTGATACTGACGCTTTGCGCGTTCGGCGCGGTGGGCGCAAGCGGCGCGCGCGTCGGCGGCGGATTCGTCGGCGCGATGCTTACGAGGCGCGTCGGCGTCGGGACTGCGGTCGCCGCATCCGAAAAGATTCCGCACCCGAGCGCGCCCACGATTAAAATAATTCCGAGTAATCCTGTTTGGCTTGTTCTCATTGAGGCGCTCCTTGCGACGCTGTGGTTTGCGCCGCGCGCGGCGCGGTGAATTTTAAAATCATCAAATCTTCGGTCGTTTCGATGCGCGTCAACTGCGCGCGCGTGTCGCGCTGCAGCTGCGTTAACGAATGATTTAATTTTGTCTCTGCCGCGGCGACGACTTGACTGACAAAATGGTCTACCAACGCGTGCGGCACGCGCACGCCTCCGAGCTGCACTTGGGTCACGTTAATTTTCACGCGTCCATCCTGTAGCCCAAATACCATGTCCGCAATCGGACGCAGCTGCACCGGCAAATTCCACGCTGTCGCCGTCAACTGCGCGTAAAAGCGCGCGTGCTGTCCGGCTTGCACATCTAATGTGGCATCGTTCAGTTTGATTTTGACGCGCGGCGCTTTTTGCGCCGAGTTTGTCACTTCAGCTACGGTTTCGGCTGCCAATGCTTCGCGCAGCTGCTGATTCAGAAACGATTCAATCATCAGCACCGTTACCGCCGGTTCGCCCTCAAAATTTTGCGGCGGCGATAGTGGCGGCGCGATGGAACGGCGCTGCAATATCAAAAGACTCGCGCCCAAAATCAACAGCGTAAGTAAAATTCCGACCAAAACCCCCAGTGTAAATTCCATTTATCTGCTGGCGCCTCACATCGTCTCTGGCGCGGTCACGCCAACCAAATCCAATGCGCGCGCGAGAACCGTTTTTGCCGCGACCGCGAGCTCTAACCGCGCGCGCGTCAATGCCGCGTCGGTTTGCTTGGGCGGCAAGATGGGGCAGTGGTCATAAAACGCGCTGAACGCTCTGCCCAATTCCATCGCGTAATGCGGCAAATGATGCGGCTCTAATTTCGTCGCGGCGAGTTCGATGATTTCTTCCAGCTTGAGCATTTGTTTGATTAGATTCAATTCGGCGGGATGTCGCAATAGATTCACGTCGGCTTGGCCGCGCGCGATGCCCTGTTCCGCCGCGTTGCGCAAAATGCCCGCGATGCGCGCGTGCATATATTGGACGTAATACACCGGATTTTCGTTTGACCGCTGCACGGCGAGCTGCAAATCAAAATCCATCGAAGTGTCCGCCGAACTGGTGATGAGCAAAAAGCGCACCGCGTCCACGCCTACATCGTCAATCAAATCATCGAGCGTATCAAACTCGCCCGCGCGTTTTGACATGCGGACTTTTTCGCCGCCGCGCGTGAGCCGCACGAGTTGATAAATAATAATGACGACGCGTTTGGGATCAAGTCCCAACGCTTGCGCGCCGGCCAACACGCGCGGCACATCGCCTTGATGGTCCGCGCCCCATATATAAATCGCGCGGTCAAAGCCGCGTGTCACCAGCTTGTTCCAGACGTACGGCAAATCGGATGCCAAATATGTTGGACGCTCATCCGGCTCGCTCACGACCTGCGCGGAACGCACTAGCACGGCGTCCTTGTCCAAACCTAGCGCGGTGGCTTGGAACCACACAGCGCCATCTTTTTCATAGGTCAGACCTTTTGCCGCCAATTTGTCCAGAATCGTATTAAATAAACCGGAATCGTACAAACTTTGTTCCGAAAACCATTCGTCGAATACGACGCCCGCGCGCGCGAGCGTCGCGCGGATTTTTTCCAGCATCATGCTGACGCCGATTTTTTTCAACGCGCGGACAGCGGCGGGATATTCCATTTGCAAATAGGTATCGCCGTCGCGTTCAAGAATCGCGCGCGCGATGTCGTTGACATATTCGCCTTTGTAACCGTCGTCGGGAAAAGGTTCGTCGCGGCCGCGCTGCTGCGCGCAGCGCGCGTAAATGCTTTCGCCCAGATGACGCACTTGCGAACCCGCGTCATTGACATAGTACTCGGTCGCCACGCGATAATTCGCCGCGCGCAAAAGTCGCGCCAGCGTGTCGCCGATTGCCATATTGCGCGCCGACGCGACGGTCATGGGACCCGTCGGATTCGCGCTGACGAATTCGATTTGAACATGCGCGCCGTTGCCCAACGGCACATTGCCGAACTGCGCGCCTGCCGCGTTGATTTCGTTCACCTGCTGCGCCAGCCACGCGGGCGCGAGGGTGAGGTTGACAAAACCGGGCGCGACGCTTTCGACTTGGGCAATTGCCGCGTGCGCGGGAAAATGTTTGACGACGCTTTGCGCGATTTGCAACGGCGCGCGTTTTGCCGTCCCCGCGAGTTTGAGCGCGAGCGACGTGGAATAGTCGCCCATATTCGGTTTTGGCGGGCGCGCGATTTCGATGGGCGGAATTTCAAACGTGGGCAGGTCGCCGGCCGTTTGCGCGGCGCTCAGCGCGTCGCGCAAGAGTTCTTCCAGAGTGTGACGAATCATAGCGTGATGTCCGTTTCAAGGTGTCGTATATTGCGGAAGTTGTCCCGCATCGTGCATCGCGCGCGAGTACAATAAAGTGCGCGTGCGCGCCAGTTGATTGTCAAAGGAAAATGAAACCATGCTGTGCGCGGGCAGGGTATAAGGAATGCGTTTGCGCGTGTTCAAATCAAAATAAATATTGCCGTCTTTTTGTTCGCCGCCTGAATTCAAAATGAGCCGAAAATCCGCGGCGGTCTTGCCAAGATTGACCAACACGATCGTCACCGCGCCCGTGCGCGAATCGCGCGCCGCGTGGACCTTTACATTTGGGACGTGCGACGCGGCGGGGACCACGCGGTCGCCGTACTGCGCGTACATTTGCAGCGCGTAAAAAGTCGGACGCTTGTTCAAGGTTTTGGCTTCGAGCAAACTCAGCGAACCGTCGCCGACGGCGCTCCACACATTCACCATCGCCACGCCGCCTTCCGCCATCTGCCCAAGTGTTTCCGCCATCCAAAGTCCCGCGGTGAACGACGCGCTGCTGCCTTCGCCATTTGTGCGCCAATCGTGCGAAAGATTCATTTCGGTGAACGCGAGCGGAATATCGCGCCCCGTCACCGCGCGAATATGTCCCTGCAAAGCATGCACTCGCGACATGGTTCCAACGGCGTCGCGCAACAGCATCGTGACATTGCGTTGATTGCCGTTAAAGGGATAGCGATGCAGCGAAATCACATCCACCGCGTCGCCGTTTACTTGCAAGAACGGCGTCAGCCAATCGCGTTCGGGATGTCTGAAATCATAGGCGTACGAATATTCGGGTCCGAAAATCAAAATGTTCGGGTCCACCGCTTTCATCGCGTCGCGATAACCGCGCCACGAGTTAATCCATTTTTCTTTGGCGCCGCCGCGATAATTTTTATCTTCTTCGTTGCCGATGCTCCAAAGGCGCACGTCGTATTTTTTTTCAATGTTCACATAGCGCACCATCTCGGCGGCGAACGCGGGGTCGTGATGCGAATAGGGCGCCTGAATCAGCGGTTCCATATTCATAAGCCGCGCGTCCAAAATAAAGCGGTCCAACGCGCTCCACGCGAATTTATCGTTTTCAAAATTTTCGCCGCCCCAGCGTATTACCGTCAACGGCAGCGCGGCGAATTCTTGGCGCGCCAGTTTTCCAAACGGCGCCACCCAATAGTTGAGGCCAAAGAACGCGGGGCTGATTTGCAGCGGCTCGAGAGGCGCGAATTTTAATACCGCGTCGCGCGGCAATGCGCGCGCGCCGCCCAACGTGCGCGGGATGGTGTACGGGTCCGGCGTCGGCGTATTTGTTGGCGTCGCGGTGGGCGGCGGTGTCGCGGTTGCCGTTGGCGTACGCGTTGGCGCGCGCGTGGCAGTCGGCGCATTGGTCGCGGTGGGACTTGGTTTCGGCTCTGCCGTAATGACAATCGCGCGGGCGGATTTTGAGATGGATGGCGTCGGCGTATTTTGCCAAGCGCAACCGGGCAGTCCAAGCGCAAGCAAGCCAAATAGTAAAAGTTTGAATATACGGCGCATAGCGTGAATAAAACAATTCTTAAACTGCGCGTGCGTTCAAGCGCGGAGCGTCAGACCGAGCGCAGCCAAGCCAAGCGCTCGTTTGTCGTATCACGTTACGGCTCCGGAGGTGGATTCGCCGCGCGCGCGGTCGAGAAAATTATTGCGCGGCGACCACGCGGCAAATTGATGCAGCGCATACAACTGCGCGAGCCGATACAACAATTCATCCGGCGCGCCGTTCGGCGTCAAGCGCGCGTCGGTCACCGCCAAGCGCATTGCGATATTCCACGTATGGCGGCCCGGCGTGAATTTTTCCAACGTTGTATTCAAGACGTTCAAGTCCACCAAACGCGCGCAGCGCACCTGGAGTATCGGCTGCGCTTGTGCGTACAGCGTCAACGCGCCTTCGCCGCCCAATTCGGCAAGGATTTGGCGGAGGGTGCGTTTTTCCGGCGCGCCCCAAGTCAGTTTGTTGTGAAAATTTTGCGCGTCGAATTTCGCGTTGGCGGGAATATTCCATTCGACTACAAGTCCCTGTCCATCCAAGCCAATGCCCAACCACGCGCAATCGTCCCACGTCAACGGCGGACCGCCAAATTGTTTTTGCAGCAGATGGAGCACGTATTCGGCTTTGGTATAACGCAAACGCAAAGCGCTGACGCGCGGCTGCGCCTCTGAACGGCGCGCCCAAGTCAGAGACCATTCGGGTCTAAAATGAATATCCCAGCGGCGCGCGCGGATTTCGCCATAGATGCGTTCGTGCAGCCACGCCAGTTGATTGCGCGCGTGCTGACGCGCCGAATCATACGCGGGGTCTGCCGCGTTCGCGTCGCTCAGACTCTCAAGATCGGTCAATGAAAAAAGATTCATATGCGCGCCTTGCTCATTTCATCCCAATTCGCGCCGACTTTGACTTCGACTTGGAGCGGCGCGTCCAGAGGATACGCGTCCGCCATGATGCGGCGCACGAGCGGAACAAATTCATTCACCAGTTCTTGCGGACATTCAAACACCAATTCGTCATGCACTTGTAAAATCATTTTGCCCGGAAATTTTCGCTTGAGCAACGCGCTATGCAAATGCGTCATCGCGATTTTGATAATGTCCGCCGCCGTCGCTTGAATCGGCATGTTGATGGCTTCGCGTTCGGCTTGATTTTTTTGCGCGGGCATCAATTTGCGTCCCGACGCGAGCTCTGGAAAATAACGCCGCCGCCCCAAGAGCGATTCGACATAGCCCTGTTCGCGCGCCAACGCTTTGGTGCGTTCCAAATATTCGCGGACGCGCGGATAGCGCGCGTAATAATCGTTGATTAGTTTGCGCGAGTCCTCTAACGAAAGTTCGGTGCGTCCCGCGACGCCCCAATCGCTGATGCCGTATACGACGCCAAAATTGATCGTTTTGCCCAAGCGGCGCATTTGCGGCGTGACCTCAGCGAGCGGCACATTGAACAAGGTCGCGGCGGTGCTGGCGTGAATATCTTCGCCATGCGCGAAGGCCTGCAGCAAATTCGGGTCTTGCGAAACGTGCGCGAGGATGCGTAATTCGACTTGGGAATAATCCGCCGAGACCAATACGCTGCCCGGCGGCGCGATAAACGCGCGGCGCACGCGGCGACCCAATTCGGTGCGCGCCGGAATATTTTGTAGATTTGGATTGGACGACGACAAACGCCCGGTCACCGCGCCCGCTTGATTGAAACTCGTATGCACGCGGCCGTCCGTCGGATTCACCAGCTGCGGCAGCGCATCGGCATACGTGCCGCGCAGTTTGGATAATTCGCGGTGTTCCAAAATCAATGGGATCACCGGATGTTTATCGCGCAACGTTTCCAGCGCGCCCGCCGCCGTCGAAATTTTGCCCGTGCTGGTGCGTTCCAAACCTTGCGACGACAAGCCCAATTTTTCAAATAACGCTTCCGAGAGCTGCATGGGTGAATTGAGATTAAAGGGCGCGCCGACCAGCGCATAGACTTGCTTTTCGATTGCGTCGAGACGCGCCGCAATCTCGCGCGACAATTCATGCAGCGCCGCCAAATCTAGCAGGACGCCCGCCGCTTCCAAATCCACAATCACCGCGACGAGCGGCATTTCAATTTCATAAAATAATTTGGCGAGACCGCGTTCGCTCAAAAGCGGTTTGTATTTTTCAAACAAGCGATACGTGTAATCGGCGTCGGCGGACGCGTATTGCGTGATTTTGTCAACGCTCACCTGCGCCATCGTAATTTGATTTTTGCCTTTGCCGATGAGCGCTTGAATCTCGGTCATTTGCGCGCCAAAATGTTGAAACGCCAAATTTTTCAAACCGATCGCTTGCGGATTGTTTTCCAACAAATGCGCCGCAATCATTGTGTCGAACGCGAAATCGCGGATTTCAAATCCGGCGCGGCGCAGCGTGCCCCAATCGTAACTCGCGTTGTGCGCGTATTTTTCGATATGCGGGTCCGCGAAAACGCCAGCCATTTTCGCGCGCACGCGTTCGAGCGGCAATTTCGCGAACGGATGCGCGTCGGCGCTGGCGATTGGAAGCGTCGGCGCATTGGTATCAAAAAGGGATGCCTGCTTTTGTTCTTTGAGCGCTTTGGTTTTGGGCGCGGCGGGCGCGCTGCGCGGCGCATCATACGCCACCGGAATATAATACGCTTCCCCCCCCCCTACGCCGATCGCGATGCCGACCAGATCCGCGCGCTGCGGGTCAATATCGGTCGTCTCGACGTCCACCACGAACGCCTTGTTTTTTTTGATTCGTTCCACCAACGCGTCGAGGTCGGCGTCCGAAATGACGGCGGCGTATTGTATGGCATAGTCCGACGGCGCGACAGGCGCGGCGCTCGCGTCGGTCGCGCCGTCGGCGCCGGGCAAGCGCGGGAGCAAAGATTGAAAGCCCAATTCGCGCGCCAGTTCCACCGCCTGCGCGCGGTCGTATGCGCCAAAGCGCGCCGCGTTCACATCGAGCGTCACCGGCGCCGCGCGGTCAATCGTCACCAGCTGTTTATTTAATTCAACCTGCGCGCGCGCGTCCGCGAGTTTGTCGCGCATTTTGCCTTCGACGGCGTTCAAATGCGCGTAAATGCCCTCGACGTTTTCGTACGCCTGAATCAATTTTGTCGCGGTCTTGTCGCCGACGCCTGCGACGCCGGGAATATTGTCCGACGCGTCGCCGCGCAGCGCTTTGAAATCAATCAGTTGCGCGGGCGCAAAGCCAAAGCGTTCGACCACCGCCGCCGCGTCATACAGTTTGAGTTCGCCGGTCTGACCGATAATCATCAACACATTCGTTTTGCCGTCTACCAACTGCAGCGTGTCGCGGTCGCCAGTCAAAATAAGCGTGTCGAGATTTTCGACTTGCGCTTGTTTGGACAGCGTGCCAATCAAATCATCGGCTTCGTAACCCGACTCGACGAATACGGGAATGTTCAAGGCGCGGCAAAATTCTTGACAGCGCGCGAATTGCGATTTCAAATCATCGGGCGTCGGCGGACGATTCGCTTTGTACGCCGCGAATCGCTCAGCGCGGAAACTCTTGCCCGCGTCAAAAGTCGCAATCACGTACTGCGGCTGGCGTTCTTTGATGACCTTTAAAAGGGTGGACGCAAAACCGTACACCGCTTTAGTCGGTTCGCCCGACGGCGACGTGAGGTCGCGTTCGATCGCGTGATAACTGCGATGAATCAACGCGTGCGCGTCAATTAACAAGAGTTGCGTTTCGGACATGAAAGAGTCTAGTGTCTTAATGGCGCGAGCTGGCGCGTCAATTCGGATGCGTCATGCGCCGCCCAGACCAGTTTCCGATTTGATTTAGGGGACAGACCCTTTGGGTTTGCGGAAACCCCAAGGGTCTTTTACCCTAGACCAAACAGGAATTCGCGCTAGAATAAAAAAGGTTTGCAAGCCGTTCCGTTGTGACGCGGAGGCGACGACCTGCAAACCACCTTGCAATGAAAACCCGCCCGGTCGTGTTACGATAAACGTTCCAGCTCGGTCACGCCGCTCTTTGCCAGTTCGGCAAAACGGTTGGACGCATCCTTGACGCGCCATTCAATGACCACTTTGCCTTCGGCGTTGCGATACGCGGCGGTGGCGTGATGTCCCAACACGCGCTCAAAGGCTTCGAGCGCGTCTTTGTTTGGCTCGTTCATGGTGACAGTGAAATATTCGCTAGGCGTCCATTCCACGTTGAGCGGAAAATCCGATTTCCACAGACCGACGCATTTGACGGGCGTTTCGGGCTGAGTGCAGGTAAAATATGAATCGCCGAATCCTTGCGCCCAAAACGCGAGCCGCAGCGCATTTTCAATGCCATGCCGCGAAGCGGGTAATTTTTTCGAGAACCAGTACGGTGTCATGGAAAGCTCCGAGATGGGAGATTAAAATCTGATTGATTGTAGCATAGCCGCCGCGTCGCGCAAAATAAAGCGTTGGCGGCGCGCCTGCCGCAGCCATTTTGTCTTTTTCCGACCGCGTTCTATAATCATTCGACTATGCCGTTTCACTCCGCTTTGCAAGCCAACGAAAGTTTTTAGCCATCTTGCGCCGCGTTGACCCTTTTCTGCTTGCCCTCTTGGGCGTCTTTGCTGTTCTGGCAATGACCTACGCCATCGTCGTGCCGTTGTTTGAAGGGCCCGATGAGGACGATCATTTTCGTTACGCCAAATATCTCGCCGACCACCGCGTCTTGCCTATGCAATTATTTCAAGCGGGGGGGGGGGCGGCGGGGCATCAGGGTTGGCAACCGCCATTGTATTATGCGCTCGCCGCGTTCGTCATTGCGCCGATTGATACAAGCGATTATGAAACGCATTTGACGCGCAATCCCGCGCAATCGTTCAGCGGCGATCGCGCGTGCTGCGGACGCAATTTGTATTTCCATTTCGTCAATGAAGCTTTTCCGTATCAACGCGCAACCCTCGCTGTTCATCTTGCGCGCGGCGTGACGATTTTATTTGGACTCGGCGCCGTGTACGCCATCTATGCGTTGATATTGACGCTGTTTCCCGCGCAGCGTTATCTTGCTTTGGCGACGACGGCGCTCGCCACGCTCAATCCGTCTTTTCTTTTTTCCAGCGCGCTCGTCTCGAATGACATTCCGCTCGCCGCGTTTTGCGCGTTCGCCTTTTTGGTGATGGCGAAAATTTTGACGCAGCCCGCAGACGACCGACCGCAGACAAAAGACCACATCCGCTTTTTGGGGTTGGGAATTTTTGTTGGACTCGGCATCATGACAAAAACCACCGCGCTCGGACTCGTTCCCATTGTTCTGCTTGTGAGCGCTTTTCTCGCGTATCGCGCGCGTTCCTTCCGAACCCTACTATTTGCTATCGGCTACTTTTTTCTTCCCGTCTTCCTCCTCGCCGCGTGGTATTTCATCCGCAATCAAATGTTGTATGGCGATGCGCTCGCGTATCGTTTGATGACGGCGTCCGCGCTGCCGCCGCGCGACGCGCCATTGACGTTCGCGGAATTGACGCAAATCAATTTGCCGTGGTTGTGGCAAACCTTCTGGGGCGGACCGACGCCCGGCGATTTTCCGCAATGGTTTTTGAATGCGCTGTGGGGCGCGTTTATCCTTGGCTGCGGCGGCGCAATCCTATATTGCGCGCGCAATCGGCGCGCGCTGGGCGCGGAACGCCTGTTTATGCTCGGCTTGCTGTACGCGTGGCTCGCGTTGATTTTTATCGCGCAACTGCAGTTCATGCGCGTCGCGAGCGGCACCGATCAAGGGCGTTATTTGTTTCCCGCCGTGATGCCCATCGCGCTGACGTATGTGTTGGGCTGGCGCGAAATGGTTTGGCAAATCGTTTCGCGCGCGCGCCGCGCGGCAGCGGAATGGCGCGTCGCGCGCGCGGTGAGTTTGGCGTGGACGGCGTTTGCGCTGGCGCTGCCGCTATTTGTATTGTTTGCGTTCACGCTGCCCGCCTACGCGTCGCCCGCGCGACTCGACGCGTCCGCGTTGCAAAATGTCGCGCTGTCGGATGCGGCGTTTGAAAATGGCATGCGCTTGCGCGGATATCAGTTGGGCGCGCGGGTTGTGGCGTGCGGCGACAAATTGGACACGCATTTATTTTGGACGAGCGACCAGCGTCTCGCGGAAACCTATCGCGTGTTCGCGCATTTGGTGAACGCGCAAGGCGCGGTCGCGGGCAGCAAGGATGTCATTCCCGGCGGCGGCGCGTATCCGACGGTGTATTGGAAACCGGGCGAATTGTTTCAAGACACGATTCGCATCCCGCTGAATCAAGGCGCGCGCGCGGGCAATTACACCGTTATTGTCGGCGTATATAAATTTGGCGAGCCGGATCAGCGCGTGAATTTGAAAAACTCGGACGCGGATTTTGTCGCGGTGGGCGATACGCAGGTAAGCGCGCCGCCGGGGGGCTGTCCATGACGCAGCGCGTCACAAACACATTTGACGAAACGTTGCACACCCTGCGCGTGAATTGGGATGCGTTGGCGGCGCTGGGGCTGTTTTTCGCGTTCTTTACGCTCTATGCGCTCACCGCCGCGCCCGGCGTTTTGGACGCGGATTATGGCGAGTTTCAAACCAATATCTATACCCTCGGCGTGAGCCATACGGGCTATCCGCTCTATTTTTTACTGGCGAAACTGTGGCTGCTGGCGATGCCGGTGGGCACGGTGGCGTATCGCGCGAATGTTTTTTCGGGCCTGTTTGGCGCGTCGACGTTGGTTTTGATTTACGCGCTAATGCGGACCGTGACGCCGCGGCGCGCGGTCGCCTTGCTTACGGCGAGCTTGTTTGGCGTCTCGCGTGTGCAATGGTCGCAAGCGGTGATTCCCGATGTCTATACGCTCAATTCCTTTTTCATCGTCCTCGTGTTGTGGCTGGCGATGCTGTGGCGAATGGGACGCGCGCCGTTGTGGTGGGTCGCGCTCGCGTTCGGATTTTCGCTGACGCATCATCGCACGATGCTTTGGTTCGCGCCCGCGTTGGCGGTCTTTGTGTTGTGGGGGGGGGGGCGTTCGCTCTGGCAGCCGCGCGAAATCGGCAAGAATCTTGTCGCGCTGTTAACGCCGCTGCTGTTGTATTTGTATATTCCGCTGCGCGGCGATAGCTCTGTGGGCGTGGAATATCATGCGATCAATTTCGCGGACATGATTCTCGCGTCGAACGCGTCCGTCTGGCTGCGATTTGGTCCGCCCGGTTTCCTGTGGGAACGGTTTACCCAAGTTTATCTGACGCTGCTGGTCGAACAATTCACCGTTGTCGGTTTCGCGCTGGGGCTGTTTGGATTAGGCGCGCTCGCGTGGAAACGCGCGCCGCGCGGTTTTCCCGACTCGCTGCCGCCGCGACAGTTGCTCGTTTTGCTGCTGCTCGCGCATCTCGCCGAGACCGCCTTTGCGCTGGTCTTTTGGGTGGTGGACAGCGAAATCTTTTTTATTCCGTCGTATCTCACTTTTTTATTTTTGGTCGGCATTGGCTTGGCGGTGTTGTGCGATACGATTCAGGCGCGGTGGGGCGCGCGCAAGCTGTCGCGCGGTTTGGCGGGCGCGCTGCTGCTAGGCGCCGCGTGCGTCGTCGCGTTTTTGACGTGGACGAATTTCGCGCGCACTGACCAAAGCCAGAACGACGCCGCCGATACGCGTTGGCAAGAAATTCTCGCGCTGCCGCTCGAACCGAACGCGACGCTGTTGGGCCCCTGGGAAGATTTGACGCCGCTTGAATATTATCAAGCGGTGGACGACACAAGGCGCGATTTGCGGCGCGACAAGATTGTGATTTATCGCGACCAGCTCAAGCTGGTTTCGCAGAGCGATGTCGCCGCGCGCGCGCGCGCGGCTTTGCAAAAAGGCGCGGCGATTTATTTGACGCGACATCCCGCCGATACCGAAACGCTTGATTTTGCGCGCTTGGACCTGACGCCGGTCGCGTCGTTGTGGCGCGCGAGTTTGCGCAATGCGACGCGGCGGTTCGCGTTGGCGCAATATGGCGCGGCGGATGAATTGCGCGCGGTGAATTATTTGGATACGCCGATAGCGGGTGAATTTGTCGCGGCGATTTTGAATTGGGCGCCCGACGCGCCGTTGGAAAATATTCGGTTAGAGTGGACGCTGCGCGACGCGACGGAACGCGTGTGGATGCGGCAAGAAACTTTGCCGTTCGGCGGACGCGCGCCGACGCGCGCGGATGACGCGTTCCGCGATCCGCAAGGTATTTTCATTCCGCCCGACGCGCCGCCGGGGAAATATACGCTCGAACTTGACGCTTGGGCGCGCGATTCGCAAGAGCCGCAAACGTTGGTCGGCGACGCCGCGCGCGTTACGCTGCCGTTGCATGTTCGCGCGTCAGAGCAAGCCGCGCGTTCGGATGTGCTGCGTATTCCGCGTCCGCTGGAGGTGGATTTGGATGGCGCGAAATTTTTGGGTTACGGCGTGGACAATATTGAACCGCGCGGCGGCGACGTAATAGAGTTTTCGACATGGTGGCAGGGCTTGACACGCGGCGACGGCGTTTTGGAAATCAAACTCCGCGACGCGCGCGGTGCGGAAACGCGGTTGTATCACGGCGCGTTGTTTGCCGCGCAAGACGCGTTCAACCCCGCGCAAAGCGCGCGCGCGCGGCATACGCTCACTCTGCCGCCCACCGCGCCGGCGGGGTATATCACCTTTGAGATATCATACAATGGACAGCCGCTGCCCGAAATGCGTATGTCGCTCGGCGAATCGCAGCGCCAATTTAGCGCGCCGACCATTCAACATTCTCAACTCACGCTCGTTGGCGATTCACTGCAACTGCTCGGTTACAAACTAGACCGCAATCAATATCGCGCGGGCGAAACGATTCCGCTGACCTTATATTGGCGCGCGAATCAAACGCCGAACGCGAGTTATAAAGTGTTTGCGCATTTGGTGGACGCGAACGGCGTTCTCCGCGCGCAGCGCGATTCGATACCGCAAAACGGCGCGCTGCCGACGAATCGTTGGTTTCCCGACGAATACATCACGGACGAATACACGTTGCAATTACCGAATGATCTCGCGCCCGGCGATTATCGCCTGTTCGTTGGAATGTATGACGAAGCGAGCGGCGCGCGCGTGCCGCTGCTGGACGCGAATCAAACGCCGATTTCAAATAATGCCGTAACGCTCGACGCGGGAATCCAAATTCGATGATGCATAAAGTAACGGCGTTTTTGGAGAGCGAACGCGCGATTTATTTTCTCGTCGCGTTGTTTGTAATTCTCGGCGCGCTCTATTCCATCACCACGCCGCTGTTTGAAGCGGGCGACGAGTTGTGGCATTACCCGTACGTGCAGTGGCTCGCACACGGGAACGGGCTGCCGGTCCAAGACCCCGCGCAAAAACAGTTGTGGGAACAAGAAGGCGGACAGCCGCCGCTTTATTACGCGACGAACGCGGCGCTGACCTTTTGGATTGATACACGCGATTTGTCGGAAAGATTGTGGCGCAATCCGTACGCCAAAATCGGCGTGCCGCTCGCGTTCGGCAACAAAAACATGATCGTTCATACCGCCGCCGAAAATTTTCCGTGGCGGGGCACCACGCTCGCGGTGCATTTGATTCGATTCATTTCGGTTTTGTTTAGCGCGGGGACCGTTTTCCTCACATACAAAATCGCGCGCGAGATCATGTCTCCCCTCGTCTTGACAAGGAGAGGAGCTGAGGGTGAGGTTCTCGCGATTTTCGCCGCCTCATTCGTCGCGTTCAATCCGATGTTTTTGTTCATCAGCGCGTCGGTGAACAATGATTCACTCGCCGCGCTGTTGGCAACCGCCGCGATTTTTTTATGCGTGCAACTCGTCACGCGCGGCGCGACCAACCTGCGCGCCTTTGTTCTCGGAATCATCGTCGGGCTGGCGATCCTCACCAAAGTCAGCAATCTCGCGCTCGGCATCGTTGGCATGTCCGTGCTCGCGTACTGCGCGTGGAAACAAAAAAGCGTGCGCCGGCTGCTCGTTTCGTCGCTTTTGTTTCTGCTTCCCATTTTCGTCCTCGATGCGTGGTGGTTTGCGCGCAATTATTTTTTGTACGGCGATGTCACCGCGTTCAATGTGTGGTTGCAAATCGCGGGCGGACGCCCACCGCAAACGTTGTTGGGCTTGCTGAATGAATTTCAGGGTTTCCGCATTTCGTTCTGGGGCAATTTCGGCGGCGTGAATATCATCGCGCCCGAATGGGTTTATACCGCGCTCGATCTCTTTTCGTTGCTCGCATTGATTGGAATCATTATCGGCGCGCTGCGTCGAACCTTGCCCGCGTTGTGGTGGATCCCCGCGCTCCAAGTCGCGGTTGTGTTCATCGCGCTCATTCGTTGGACGCTGCTCACCTACGCGTCGCAAGGACGTTTGATGTTTCCCGCCATTGCGTCCATTTCCATTTTATTCGCGCTCGGGCTGTATGAAATCGCGTATCGCGTATCGCGTATCGCTGATAGCAAATTCCATTCTTCGCCTTTCGCCCCTCGCCTCTCGCCCTTGATATTGCTTTTCGCTTTTAGCTTTTTCCTTTTCGCTTTCTCTCTTGCCGCGCCCTTTTTCCTCATCGCGCCCGTGTACGCGCAGCCCGCGCGCCTTGCCGACGAAACGCAAGTGCCGAATCCTGTTCACATCAAATACGACGCGGGCGACGCGCAGCCCGAACTCGTTGGTTTTGATGCGCCGCGTTTTTTGCAAGGCAATGAATTGCCGCTCAAATTGTATTGGCGCACGGACAATCCGATTCCGCGCGATTTGCCAATGTACGTTCACGTGTACGATGCGCGCGGCGAACTCATTGGGCAATGGGACGCGTTCACCGGTAACGGCTTGCTGCCCACGCATTTGTGGCAGCCGAACGAAATTTACGCGGACGAATATCGCGTGCCGCTAATAATTCCCGACGCGTATCCGCCACTCGGGCGCATCGAGGTGGGAATGACGCGCGTGGGCGCTGCGAACGTTTTGCCCGCGCGCAATCCGCAAGGCGAAACGATTACGCCGTCGCTCGCGCAATTCAAATTTTCGACAACGCCGCCCGCGCTCCCCGAACCACGCTTGCGCTTTGGCAATCAATTTCAAGTGGTGAATACGGCGGTCAAGGCGCGGCGCGGGAGCGCGGAAATTTCTTTCGAGACCACCGAGCCAAAACCGATTCGCGTCAAGCCGAATGATGTGTTGAGTCTGTGGGTTGCGTTGGGCGCGCGCCAAATTCCCGATGCGGATTACACTCTGTTCGCGCATGTGGTGGACGCGAACGGCAAGATCGTTGCCCAAAAGGACGCGGAACCGTTGGACAATCAATATCCAACCACTCTTTGGAACGCAGAGGAAATTGTTGGCAATACGTTGGAAATGCAATTGCCGCGCGACCTTGCTGCGGGGACCTATACGTTGGAATTTGGAATGTATCGCGCAAAGGATTTGCAGCGCTTGCCGGTGAGTGGGACCGATTGGGGAAGATGGCGCGTGGAGGGCGACCACATTGTCACGCCGATAGAGGTTGCGCCGTGATGAGAAAATAAAAAAATGAAATTGAAAAATTTCTCACCCATGTTATAATCTCCCTTGTCCGCCGCGTTCGTCTAGTGGACTAGGACGCAGCCCTCTCAAGGCTGAGACCACGGGTTCGAACCCCGTACGCGGCACCAAACAAAACGCCTCACACGAAATTGTGCGAGGCGTTTGATTTTTTATTCCGGCGGCAGCGCGCCAATAAATTCTTGAAACCAATCGGTGTGACGAACGGGGTCGAGGTCTGTGTCCTTTTGAATATGCTCAAGCGAAGGCAGTTTGCCAAATTCTTTGCGCTTGAGAAGATACTTTCGACAGGCAGATTCATCCCCAAGAAGGGAATAGACGCATGCAAGATTGTACGAACCGGAACCCGGGCGAACGGATTCTGCCTGCAATAGAACCGCCTCTGCCCGCGCGAGCATCTCGCGTGCCTCTTCACCGGTTTTGTCTCGATACCAATAGAGATACAAGCTGCCCCAGTTGTAGAACGCCTCGTGCATGTCCGCTTTGAGGCGGACCGCCTCGGCATATTTCTCTTCGGCGCGTGTGCGCAGCCCATCCGCCTCTGCGCCACTTTTCGTTCGCGCCCAATCACCTAACAGATTGCCCCAATTGTAGAACGCCTCGTGCATGTCCGCTTTGAGGCGGACCGCCTCGGCATATTTCTCTTCGGCGCGTGTGCGCAGCCCAT